>CAZSQG010000027.1:0-20005 GCA_964608615.1 uncultured Marinilabiliaceae bacterium | reverse complement strand
CCCGAAAAGCTTAACAAACAACAACAGACCCTGTTAGCCGAAAAACTCGAAAAACTGCTTGAAGTGTTTCATTTTAAACTTGATTTTCCGGAGTCGTTTCCGGCCAACTTGCGCTACCCGTTTATCTGGGACTTCTGGTCCGAATCGCATGTCCCGTTATCGTTTGGTGAAAATCACATCGAGTTTTGCGATTACGAGGAAGAACATTGTCCCTTCCCCGGTTACTGCAACACTTGCCAGGAGGTTGCCGCGGAAAAGAAGAATGATGAACAGACCGGGGCCTCGGCTACAGACTGGCATTTTGAGGTGGATGATTTACTGATTTCGAACGAAGAACTGAAAGAGTGGATGCGTGAGCTCCATGGGTCTTTGGACGATAAAACAGAAACAGACTCAATTGCCGCCCAACAGGAACCATTTGTCTCCGGTTTTTTCGATGACGACGGAAATCCGGTTAATCCCGAATCAATACCAGTTCCGGGATTATGCATTATTTGTAAAAAATACGGAAAGGACGATTGGGAAGAAAATATGCTTTGCCAAATGAACCGCTTCAGCCAACGAAATGACCCGGATTTCAAATGCGGTGCTTTTGAAAAATTATAATTGCCAAACCAACCATTTTGATAAAAAACTAAACAGGGTTAACCTAACCCGCATTATTCAAAAATAAACCGCGTAAATTCGATGATCATCCCTTGATTTTCCCGATTTTAAGGCAAAACACAGTTTTAGGCCACAACACACAGCTCAAATGGCAAAAAAGAAAGCAGGTAAAGTAATGCAGATGTTAAGTCCGGTGAATTATCTTAAAACAAAGGCCTGGACACTCCCGGTATTTGAGTGTATGGTAAACGCCGGTTGGGACTAACAAAAAATTGCCTATCTGGTAGTTGCCCGCCGGCATACCAATGGAAACATAACCGCTGGGCTTTACCTGGTTGAACTTATGTCCTTGGGCGTAAAGGATTCCTATTTTATATTCAATGTTACAGAAATGGAATACCGCGAGAACATAGATTATTTCATGGAAATGAACACTGAAAAAATCAGTTACAAAACAGAATCCAGAACAGGTATAATAAACGATAAAAAAAAAGATCCTAACCGTTGGAATATTATATTACCAGAATGAGAGGCCTTCAAATAAAAATTGTATTTGAACTGTTTTTCCTATTTATCCATCGATTTACGGAGGACAAAACCACAAATTTGATCAAGTGAGAGTACTTTCATGGCCGCACCAAGCTTAATTGCCTCATGTGGCATACCAAAAACCACACACGATTTCTCGTCCTGAGCAATGGTAAAAGCTCCAGCATCTTTCATTTCCAGCAAACCTTTCGCTCCGTCCCCTCCCATTCCGGTCATTATAACACCAACGGCATTAGCGCCAGCATTAATAGCCACCGAACGAAAAAGCACATCCACACTAGGCCGATGACGGTTAACAAACTGCCCATCGGTAACTTCCACATAATATCGGGCACCGCTGCGCTTTACAAGCATATGTTTATTACCCGGAGCAATTAATGCCCTTCCGCGGATAATTGAATCATTATTTTCGGCTTCTTTTACTGTAATTGCACATATCTGGTTTAGCCGATTGGCAAACGAACGGGTAAATACTTCAGGCATATGCTGCACTATTACAATACCCGGGCTGTCGGGGGGCATTCCCTGCAGAAACAATGTTAATGCCTCAGTGCCTCCCGTTGAAGCACCAATAGCGACAATCTTCTCGGTTGTTTTTAACATACTGCTGCCCGATTTAAGAAAAGGGATTACAGCATTAGCGGAATATTTTGGTTCAACTTTAATAGGCTCAGCAAAAGAGACACTTCGTTTAAGGCGGGCCTGAGAAGCTGCCTTTATGGCATCACATATACGTATGCGTGACTCTTCAAAAAATGTTTTGGTATCCATTTTTGGTTTAGTGATAATCTCCACTGCTCCCAACTCTAATGCCCTCAATCCAGTTGTTGTACCCTCATCAGTTAAACTGGAAATTATAACAACAGGAATAGGATGCTGGTGCATAATGCGGCGTAGGAAAGTCAATCCGTCCATACGGGGCATTTCAACATCGAGAGTGATCACGTCAGGCACCTCATCCAGCATTTTGCGAGCCGCCACAAAAGGATCAGAGGCAACTCCCATTAACTGAAGATCAGGATCAGATTCAATAATTGCAGCGAGCGTCTGGCGCACAACAGCAGAATCGTCTACCACCAAAACTTTTATTTTGTTTTTATTTGCCAAAATTTTCAGTATGTTGGTTTAATAATACAACAATATAGGCAAATCATTACAGACTAAATACATTAAAAAACCATTTTCATTCTTTCCAAAAAACTGTAGGTTTCAAATTACTCAAAGGCAAATCCATTCCAATAAGCGATTCTGAGTGACCATGAAAAAAATAACCTCCCGGCTTAAGATAATTACAAAGTTTTTGTACAACACGCTCTTGCGTATTTCTATCAAAATAAATTAACACATTACGGCAAAAGATGGCATCAAATTTTTCGGGTACCAAATAGGAGTCATCCATAAAGTTGACCCGGGCAAAACGTGTTTTCTGACGCAATTCAGGGACCACCCTGAATGTTTTTTGGGCAGGATCCTTACTCTTCATAAAATACTTTCTAACAAGAGAGTCAGAAACAGATGGTTTTAACTTGTTTTCAGAATATACGCCATTAGAAGCCATAGTTAATATTGTTGTTGACAAATCGGAACCAAAAATGGAGTAATCGAAATTTGGTTGCTTTAGAGCAAACTCGCTAAACACCATAGCAAGGGTATATACCTCCTCGCCACTTGAACAACCTGCACTCCAGACCTTAAAGGTTGAAACACCATTAGTATCAACATGCTGCGGTAAAACACTTTCAGCAAGAAAACTGAAATGTGTCGATTCACGAAAAAAATCAGTTTTATTTGTACTGATCACATCGAGAAGATGAATTATCTCAACTTCAAATCCTTTCTTACTAAAAACATACTCTATATATTGTGAAAAAGAGTTCATGTCAAGAGCCCGTAATCGTTTCTTCAATCTGGCTTGAACCATAATTTTCTTAGAAACCGGCATTTTTATACCGGATAACTTGTATATCATGGACCCAAATTTCTCAAACTCTTTATCTGAAAGTTCAGCATTGTATATGTCGCTCAAATTATTAATATACATCAATTTAAGGTATTTATAAACAACCCAAAATTACACCAGGTAGTTTTGGGTTGTTTAATAATTAGTTATTAAAACCTTTGGAAATCAGCATCACTTGTTTCTCCCATTTTAAAATCTACTCCTTTAGCCTTTTTATTTTTCAAATCATGTTTCTCTTCAACCACATTTTGCGAAGTCACAATTGATTTTTTCATCTTATTGTTTTTTACCTTTCCAAATCGTTTTTCAACTTCAATATTAAAGTAAGAGACGGCATCTTTCATTAGCTCTGACTGACTGGACAACTCCTCTGAACTTGAAGCCATTTCTTCAGAAGCAGCAGCATTTTGCTGGATAACCTGATTCAATTGCTGTATTGCATTGTTTACCTGATCGGCTCCCGTATTCTGTTCCATACTGGCCGCAGCAATTTCCTGAACCAATTTTGCAGTGCGTTCAATTTCAGGAACTATCTCAGCCAATTGCTTACTAGCCTATTCGGCTACTTCAACACCATTCTCTGATAAAACATCAATCTCCTCTGCAGCAATCTGGCTTCGTTCAGCAAGTTTTCTTACTTCTTCAGCAACAACGGCAAACCCTTTACCATACTCACCGGCCCTAGCTGCTTCTACTGCAGCGTTAAGAGCCAGCATATTGGTTTGAAAAGCAATATCTCCAATAATAGATACTTTTGAAGCAATTTCCTTCATTGATTTTACCGCCACATTAGTGCTTTCACTTCCTTTGCGAATACCATCAACAGCTTGAACAGCTATTTTTTCAGTTTGCAAAGCATTATCAGTATTCTGCTGAATATTGGAGACCATCTCTTCCATGGACGATGAAATTTTCTCAGCTGATGAAGCTTGTTCACTGGCACCCTGAGACATTTGTTGCGATGTACCATTCATTTCCTGACTGGCACTGGTAATGTTATCTGCTCCGGTAATAATATCACCTATAATATCTCGTAGCTGCTGAACCATCTGCTGTAATGCATTGGCTAACTGACCTATTTCATCCTTCTGTTCAAGAAGCTCTTTATCAATGCTAATTGAAAGATTTCCTTTTGCAACATCCTCGGCTAACTCGACTCCTTTTTTAATACCTCCGGTAATAATTCTTGCAATATATAAGCTTAAAATAACAGCTATACTAAGTCCTGCAAGTATTGCCAATATCATCGAAATATTACTGCTAAGAATAATTACATCCTTTCTTTCCACATTAATTTCTGCATTATTAACATTATAATCTATCAACTGCTTCATTATTGCTCTTACTTCACCTAATAAAACATCTGAGTCGCCCATTAAAATTGTTTCAATTTTTTCAAATAGGTTAATAGCAATAATGGCCTGTTCCTCAATTGCATTAAAATGTTTACTCAATTCAGTAACTGATGGTACAATTTTCTGATTGTAAACAGCTTGAGCTCCGGCTCTATTGCCTTGATCAATCATTACCATTATTTCATGTATACCTTGGTGAAAACTGGCATGTGGATCTTTCAAACTGGAAATGGCACTATTAATAACAACATTAGACGTTTTAGTTTTTGAAATCCACTCTCCCATGTTACATGTTGTATGATCATCATTTCCCTGAAAAGCTATTCCGCTTTGAATGGCATTAATAATACGAACCTGTAATACACTATGATCTTTTTCAAACATCTCCAGATTTTTCAATAACTCCATGGGATAATAAATATCCATCTGATCCAGACGAACCAAATCCTTCTGAGCTTCCTGGTTAGCTTCCTTCCACTTACTAATTCCATCAAGAAACCTAACCCACAAAGCATCAGCCTCGGTAGTTCTTGGCAACTTTTCATATTCAGTCAGAACCTGATTGTATTTTAGCCGGTCTGCTTCCACCGCGTTCTGAAGCTGGCTCCTCTCTTCAGCCGTAAAGCTGGGATTAAGCAAGGTACGCATGCTTACCATCAATCTTTCAATTTCACCCTCTGCCTCCATTAAATATTCAACACTTGGCAGGTTTACATCCGCAACTTCATTAAATGAATTTCCTATTTTCCTAAGGCTCACTAAGCCAACAATTCCTATTATCAAAGCAATTACAGCAATAACAGAAAAACCGCTGATGATTTTTTGTCCAATTTTTAAGTCTTTAAATTTCATTGTAGTATCCTCCTAATAATTGATTTCTATTTATTTATTCTTTATCCTTCTTCACTTTACTTAAGCTATCTCTTGCTTCTGTAAGTTCTTTTATATTAATATGGTCGTCAGTAGAAAAAACCTCATCCATATTTAAAACAATAAAAAAATTATCCTTCACCCTGGCCATATTTGAGATAAAATCAGATTTATAGCGGTTGCCAATTTTTGGAGGTGGCAATAAATCTTCCTTATCAATTTTCAAAACAGCATGAACGGCATCCACCAACATGCCTATCATTACAGTTTCGCCCGAAATTTCTACCTCAATAACCAGAATACTGGTGTTCTTGGTTTTTTCAACGGGTGACATACCAAACTTTACTCTGGAGTCAATTACCGGAAGTACACTACCTCTCAGATTTATGACACCCTTCATATAATCAGGAGCTTTGGGCACTTCGGTGATACTTGACAGCTCAAGTATTTTATGAACCTTTGCCACATGAATGGCAAATATTTCCTCTCCCAGCCGGAAAGAGAGGTATGAATTCATCTCGGCTAAACTTTCTTTACTCATATCATATAATTAAAATTAACTTGATAATTGCTTTATTATGGCATTTGTATCGAGAACAAGAGCAATTGCGCCATCCCCCATAATTGTTGCCGCAGAAATCATTTTTTGATTGCTATACAATCGACTCAGGGGTTTTAGAACGGCCTGAATTTTGCCAATAACCTGATCAACCGCCAATGCCACTTTTATTCCTTTATGGTTTACTACTACCATTTGGCACTGCTTTGGAGGAAACCCCTTGAGATCAAGTTCGTAGCGAAGATTAAAAAACGGAATCTGAACTCCATCCAACGTAATCAGATTTATTAAAGTACGATTCATAAGCTCTGAATCAACCGGGTAAATGCGATCCGTTAGAGAAAGTGGTATTACATACTGAGTCTCGTTAATGCGAACTAACAACCCATCTATAATGGAAAGAACCAGCGGCAAAGTAATTGAAACGGAAGTGCCTTTGCCCGGTTCCGATTCGAGTGCCACTTCTCCACGTATAGCAGTAATATTACGCTTAACCACATCCATACCTACTCCACGGCCCGAGATTTCTGTTATCTCAGATAACGTGGAAAAACCTGGTGTAAATACCATATTGAATAATTCCTGATCAGACAAAAGATCATCATTCAAAATCAATCCTTTCTCAATTGCCTTAACCCTGATTTTTTGAGGATCCATACCAACTCCATCATCTACAACCTGTATAACAACATTTGCACCCGAATAAAACGCATTAAGAGATATGTGTCCAGATGGATCTTTTCCATTTTTTAGTCTAACATCAGGTTGTTCTATACCATGATCAATACTATTGCGAATAATATGTAAAAGTGGATCTGTAAGACTTTCAATCATAGTTTTGTCTAATTCCGTCTCGGTTCCACTAGCTGTGAAAGTAACCTGTTTGCCAAGTTCTCCACTTAAATCGCGAATTAGCCGCTGAAAACGTGTAAGTAAGCTTTCTACTGGAATTAAACTGATACTGAAAGCACTGTCGCGTAGCTGCCCTGTAAGCTTTTGAATATTTTCAGTAACCATTTTCAACTCAGGAATCTGAAATTTCGAAGCAATCATATTTAACCGTTCCTGGGTTATTACCAACTCACTCACCAAATTCATTAATCCGTCAATTTTTTCTGAAGCAACCCTTATGGATGAAGATGAACGAAGCTTAGTTTCTTCTCGCGATACAATAGCTGAATTTATTATAGGCTTGTTCTCTTCAGAATTCGGAAAAGCTAAAAAATCCGATAAGTCAGATAGTTCAATCTCATTCTGTTTAGTCGACAAATACTTTAAGTGATCAACAAAACTCCCGTTATCAAATAAATTGGAGGAACAAATTTTATGAATCTCTATTGCTGACTCGTCGTCTACAAATATAAAAACGTCAGATATTGCATTCTGGCCCTTATCCGTAGCAATAAAAAGATCCCAAAAAACATAAGAATGCAAAGGATTAATATCTTCAAGCGAAGGAATAGAACGTAAACCCGAAATAACAAATACTTGTCCAAGCGAATACAACTCATCAATAAGGTATAATAAGTTGGTGCCATTCTCCATTACATGAGCTTCAGGATAAAAATGCACATAATAGGTAGCCATTTGAGTGATTTCTTTTGGCTTCTCTTCTATACTACCTAAGCTTTTGCCCACAGAAGAAATGAGTATCTGCGCTTCTTTTGCTAATACTTCATCAATAGCCTGAGATAAATTTTTAAAACGTTTTGTAACATGAGGAGAATCTATGATACTCGGATTAAGAAGATCTTTAAGTAAATCCACTGATTTCAGTGTTACTGATAATAAAGATGTGGAAATTTGAATTTGCCCTGACCGTACCAGTTCGTATATATTCTCCATCTTATGGGTAAATTCGCTCAGACGCATAAAACCAAACATAGCGCCCCCTCCTTTCAAAGAGTGCATTGCCCTGAAAACACGCTCAATAAGACCTTTATTGGTGGGTGATAACTCCAATTCTAATAATGCTTTTTCAAGATCATTTATATTATCAGTAGCTTCTTCAATAAACTTATCTTGAAAGCTCTCAAACGATTCTATCATAACGTTTTAATGCATTTTAATTATCATGAGTAACAAACTATTTTGAAAGATACCTGCTAACAATATTCTTTAACATATTGATATCAACAGGCTTTGGCAAAAATTCATTTGCTCCTATTTCAAAAAGTCTCTTTGTAGCATCGCGATCGTTTAGAGATGAGATTATTATTACAGGAACATTAACAAACTCCTCATTCTGTTTGATTTTTTCAAGCAATTGAAACCCTGAACTTTTAGGCATAAATAAATCAAGCAGAACTAAAGCTGGTTTCTCTTTGTATAAAATATTCAAAGCTTCAAGAGCCGTTAATGTAGTTTGAACAGTATACCCTTCTTCTTCAAGAACTGCTTGCAGAAGTAGATTGTTAGTCTGAGAATCATCTATAATGAGAATGAACTTTTTTGTTGTTGACATAATTAAGATAAGTTTTGGTTTTCTGATACATATTACGCCTTTGAATAAAAGAGGATACATATTTACTGGTATGTCATCTTATCGCTTTAAGTGATACACATCACCACTATTATTAATCCAGATCATCATTCAAAATTTCGTTGTACCCTCCTTCCAAAACCATATGGATACCTATCCTTAAGTAATCATCTCTGAAGTTTTACCTCCAACAAGGCTTTATCAGACTTTCTATAAAATAAAAAAGCAGTAAGGACAATGTCCTTACTGCTTTTTTTATGGCCTTAAACAAGCCTCAATCCAAAATTCTTTTTTTATGAGCGAAGTTCACGTGGATTAAATGCAGAGAGATGAACCCCCTTAAAGTAATACAATACATAAAATAGCCGGAATGTAAATTCAATACATTAAAATAATAAAACAATAATTTTATACTCTTCTTCCATATTTTTAAGCAACCCCTCAATCTGAGATAAGTTAAGATGATGCTCCATTTCTTTTGCAATACTGGTTAAGCGTTGAAAATGCATTGAAGATGAAACACCTTTAATTGCATGAGCAAGTTCTCCAATTTGAGTTAAATCACCTGTGCTAATGGCATCTCCGATCCTTAAAAAACATGAAGGAAGCTCCAATTTTACTGATTCAACTAATCTTAAATAAACACTTTCTTTCCATGAAATTTTCTCCATCAAAGCACTCTTATTAAAATGCTCATTATAAAAAGATAATTGCTTTGTAGAAGCTTTAACATCAGGTATTTGAGAAACAGGTTCCAGGAATTTCAAAAGGGTTCTATAAACCCGCTCTTTACTAAGCGGTTTTGAAAGGTAACCATTCATCCCAGCTTCGAGACACTCTTGAATAGTCCCCTCCAATACGTTTGCAGTCAGAGCAATAATAGGCACTTCCTTTATCTTTGCCTTTTTCTCCCGTATCCTTATTTCACTAGTCGCCTTAAGCCCATTCATTTCAGGCATATTAAGATCCATAAAGATTAAATTGGGCTTTAGTTGTTCATACTGTTCAATTGCAGCTTTCCCATCTAAAGCTCGAAGAATTCGGCTATTTGGTAATATCTGATTAAGAATTTCTACGGTTAACAACATATTAACTATATTGTCCTCGACTACCATTATAATATAGTCAGCAGAATTGATGATCATGCAATTAGAACAATGACTCTCAGAAAGTAAGATCTCCTTATCAGGTTTTAGTGAGTCATTTACTTTAATAAGCATATTGGAAAATTCCGATATTTTAACCGGCTTAACTAAATTAAACATGACGTTAAACTTCCCCGACTCCTCAAACAACCTTGAATCATCCATAGAAGAAAATATCATAACAACAGATTGTTTTTTTCCTGTCTTACCCAACTGGCGTTGCATATTCCTAACTATATCAAATCCATTCAGAGTGGGCAAATTGTACTCTATAATTACCAGATCAAAGGCATCATCGGCTTCTAAAAATTGAAGAGCATTTAAACCATCTTGTACTTTCTGACAGTCTATGGAATGGTATTCCAATAAATTACAAATAACCTGGCAATTCAAGAGATTCCCCGTAAGTACCAGAGCCTTCTTTATCTGATCAGGAATTATTTTAACTCTGCTTTGCTCAATAACCGGCAACCTTATGCTAAAAGAAAAAGTACTCCCTTTGCCAGGTTCACTCACCAAATCAATTCTGCTACCCATCTTCTTAAGCAACATATTTGATATCACAAGCCCCAAACCTGTCCCCCCATATTTTCTTGTTGATGAGCCATCTACCTGCGAAAAAGCTCTGAATAGTTTCTTTCTGTCGCCATCTGATATTCCTATTCCTGTATCCCTTACTGAGAAATAAAAATCCATCATATTGTTCTCCTCAAGAGGAAATTTACGAAGTAAAATCTCAACTTCTCCTGAATCTGTAAATTTAACAGCATTACCAATAAGGTTTACCAGAACTTGTCGGAGTCGCATTTCATCAGCCATAACTACCGAAGGAAGATCGGGAGGAATATTTACAATCAATTCGAGTCCCTTATGATGCGCATTATATTGAACAATTTCAGCAACCGTTTCACACAATTCCTGAAGATCAGTCTTATCACAAAACAATTCGAGCTTACCGGCTTCAATCTTAGAGAAATCCAGAACAGTACTTATCACATCCATCAATGACCTGGCAGAGACATTCACATTATGCATATAATGGCTCTGCATCTCCGACAAGCTGGTAGTCATCAGCAATTCAGAAAATCCGATCACACCATTAAGTGGAGTACGTAATTCGTGGCTAATATTAGCAAGGAATTCACTCTTGGCTTTATTGGCTTGTTCGGCTTTTACTTTTGATTTAAGCAGTTCTTTGGTCATCTGCTTATCATCCGAGATATCCTTCATCATACCAAGGTAGCCGCCATTCTCCATTTCAACGCCAAAAACACCAAACCATTTCTGCCGGCTGTTTTTTGTTTTCAGAATTACCTCAAAATAATCTTTGCCTTTTTTAATAAATTGATTAATCTGATTCCTAAATTCTCCAATATCTTCTACCTCCTTATCAGTATCAGAAAAAAAATCCGCATCGGTAAATCCGGTAAGATCCTTCATCGCAGGGTTTATTTCCATAAAAGTCCCATTCCTATCCAATACAAAGATCCCAAATGGAGAAAGGTTTATATAACTCCTGAAACGATTTTCGCTTTCGGCCAGCATCTTGTTTGAAAGATTCTGTTTCAAACCCACAGCCAAATGCATCGACAAACGATGCAAATGATCAGACAACGTTTTTGTTATCTTGTGGTTATCAAACCAAAAAAACTCAATACATCCAATTTTTTCATGTCCTGAATCCAACGAATATTGTATACTATTGTCACTTATAAAGTCATCACTTCTATTCCCGAAATAATTGTAAACAAAAATCTTAACCTTATCAGCCAAACCCCATTTAACAAACAGCTCCTCAACACTTAAGATCAGGTTCTCAAGAGGCTCAAGGCTGTTTAATCTTTGTAGGAGTTCAATTGTTTCCCGGTTTTCTTTCTCGGCTTGCTTAATTTGTGAGATGTCCCTAAATTCAATAATACGGTAACTTTTACCCGGACACATAGCATTAAGGCCTCGAATCTCCATGGTAAAGATTGTTCCGTTTTTTCTTAATCCATTTACAGTATCTGGTAAATTACTACCTGTTAGCATTTTTTGATCAACAATAGCCCGATAATCAGGTGCTATGAGTTGAAGTATATTTATATCAATAAGTTCGGCCTTTGAATACCCAAACATATTACATAATTCATCATTACACTCAATAATAGTGCTATTCTCATACATCACGAAAGCATCCGAAGAAGCATGAGTTAATGTACGAAACTGTTGTTCACAATAACCGGGCTCAAATCCAGATTTGTTTTGAGAATTACCATAAAATATCTTTGTTTGATATTTGGATTTATCTTCCTGAATATTCCTATTCTGTTTTGTAATATCATCAAAAAAGAAAGTAGCCAATAAGTTATTAGCTGGAAAAGTGAACTCAACCCTCAACCACTTATTTATATGAGTAAAGAAAACAGTTCCAGGATCAGTAAATTCTCCTTTGTTCACAAAACAAGAATAAAAACTAATATTTTCCTGTTTTATGGAACTATTTAAGAGGCGCAAAAAGTCGGAGTCTTTTAATTCTGATTGACTGATACCTGTTAACACTGAAAACCTCTCGTTTGCCCATTCAAAAACTAACTCTTTATGTGAGGAATCAGAGAATGAATTTATTCTATGAACACAAATCCCATAAGGCAAACCATTGAGGAAATTGCATACATCGTAAAACTGGTCCATGAAACCGTATTAAAATTCAAAATAACGAAGCAATTAAGATCCAAATGCCAATTATATGTACAAATATATGCATTAATTAAACCCTTCACTCTGCTTTAATAACCAGTCAAATTGGCTTCACAAATTTAATGTAGTTCAACTAATAATATTAGTTAACGCAAACTCTTTTTTTTCCGATAACTGAACTATACTTATTTAACCATTAATTGACCAGCATTTTAAAAGTACAACCATCATGCTTTCATTGCTATTTCTGCTTTGACAAATTAATAACTAAATATTATTTTAACTATAATTCAATTTATTGGTACTAAAGGGGCATAAGCAGTAGCATGGAGTTTCGCCACAGTTTGTAGATAAATACATTTCGAGGGTTTCATTAAAAATTAATCTGTCAATGCAGAACTATCTCACTTCATATAATACAAACCAAAAAATTAAGACCTTTGCAATAAAAAGAACATCAATAACAATTTGTAGTTTCATATTAGAGAAAAATTGCCTATTTTAAATATTGTTTTATCCAGAATTGGATTTTCTGAACTACCTTTTCTATAAAAAAATGAATAAAATAAAGATCCCTGTAGGATTAGTAGAACAAATAATTAAAGACGGTCATAAAGTGAAATACAACAATGGAGATTTAGTCTTTAAACAAAACTCCCCTTTAGGCCAGATCATTTATATTGAATATGGACTGGTTAAAGTTTTCAAAGAGTCTAAAAACCGTCGTGAAACAATAACCAGTTTAACCGGAACTGGCGAATTCCTTACCCTTTTATCTCATTGGCATAACCAAATACATGAATTCAATGCCATAGCCATTGAAGACACATCCTTAATTCTTATAGATCCTAATGTGTTTAAGATTATTCTAAATAACAACATTCATTATTTTGATTACATATTGGCATTTTCGGGAACCCATTACATGGAAGTAATTAACCGTTTAATAGCCATTAATCAAAAACAACTGCCGGGAAGAGTTGCCGATTTGATTCTGTTTTTTTGCACTCTTTACGGAAACAGCCTTTCCTTCATATTTCCGCTTAACCGTAAAGAACTTACTCAATTTGCCGGCACAACAAAAGAAAGTTTGATACGAACACTTACTGAGTTTAAAAACGACAGGATAATAAACTTAAATGATCGTAAAGTTGATATAAACAGCTTAGAAATTGTTAAAACTTTGAGCAGATTAGGATAAGGCTTCAAATTACACCTTTAGGTCCTTGACTCTAGTAAAAGCAAACAGGCAACCAAATAATTGATTGCCTATTTGCTTTTATGAAAATAACCAAAAGCTATTTCCTTGAATATTGTATCAGCTGGCTACTTAATAATAAATTCCGTTGTTTTGCAATTTCTTCATTAACACGAAAACCCATTTTATCACCTTCAACTGATATATTAATCACCGACCCGGCAGGTTGACGACCATCAACCTCTGTCACCAACACAACCGGAGAGCCTGATAATGAATCGCTAAGACGCGTCAAAAAGCTTGTTTTATTACTTGGGACAAATAGCATATGACAAAAGCTCACCTCTTCAAGTGAAGCAAATTCAACAATTTTAATACTACGACCACCAACCTTGCGATCGCCAACACTAGCTAACAACTCACCAGTTATAGGATGGTTTTTCCCAAAAACACCAATTACAAAATCTGCATGATCATGTAGATTTGGCCATTGGATCTGCCGTGTAAAATTATACATGAAATTCACCTGATACTTCTCAAGTTGATTCCCGGCCTGAGTATTCATCTGTAAAAACAGAGCCATACCCAAAAACAAAACAAATTTCCTCATAAATCACTTCCAATTAGATTAAAACTTTTTAATAAATAAACCATCATAAGTTTATTTTAGAATTAACCATTGTTACGACCTATTGAAACCTATGTTTCGAAAAAAAAAATAATAATCCTTAATAAAACATTGATAATTAGACCTTATAAACAAAACATTCAAACAATAGAAAGCTAAGGGAAGCGCTACTCAATTAAGCTTTGGTCATGTCAATAATCACTATATATATTAATACAACTTCCAGTAATTGTTAATAAAAATAAAGTTCTGCAAAAAAACAATCAAAAGAAAGAAAGACTTCTGGGTTGTTGTTTCGAAAAGAATCGTTGAAATAGGAACCCAATCAACTCTACTCGACAAAAATACTGGTTTTAAAAAACTTAGCAATTTCTTCAGCATACGATCTTGAAACCGGAATTGATATTGTTCCTGCATCATCCATCCAAAGATTAAACGCTCCCTTCTCTCGTTTCAACAACTTAACGCGCGTAGCGTTTACCATATACGACCGGTGGCAACGAACCAGAGAAAACCCTTCAAGCTGACTTTCAATTCGTTTAAGAGTATTACGTATCAAATAGGTTTTAACCTTATCGCCAGCCTGGTAATGAATAACAACATAATTATCGCTGGCCTCCAAATAAATCAAATCATCTGATTTTAAAGTAATTCGCAAAACACCATTTTCATCACTAAAGGGAATAAAATAAGCTTTGCGTCTTATCTGCTGTATTAGTTCTTCAAGACTCATTTTCTTCTCCTGCCATGCAAAAAACAGGAGGCTTATACTATAAGGAATCAGAAGTATGAGCGAAGTGTTTTGGACAGCCATATAAAGCAAGTTTCCAAAAGGACGGATGTTACCCAAAACAACACGCTCCAAAATTGCATATAAAGCACCCATAAAAACAATCTCACCGGCAATTGATAAAATGTAGTACAAAACCGTAACCGGACGAGAACGCTTTACCCGAAACATTATTAACCTACTAATTAATACTACTAACATCCCGGCTAAAACCAGCAATCCTGAGACCAGTGAAAAAAGCCACCATGTAACATCATACCATTCTCCTGCCCCAAATGGCCTGTATATGTTAATAAAAACATAAGCAAACAAAGTTGTAAACAAAATCTGTAACACGGTATTACGGCGGGTTACAAAAAAAACGGGTATTACTTTACCAATTATTCCCATAGTGTTTTACCCTTTTTAGGGAAAACAAAAATAACCAAAGTATTACAACTACAATTCAATATCACTAAAAACATTACACCAATAAATAATTCACCCCACAAAACTAAATTTCACCCCATGCAGCACGCAACTCACCCCGAGAGACCGTTAAATACAGCTTTTTATGAAATCATCAGATTTCTAGTTCTAAATTGCACAATAATCTTTCGATCCAAGTCAACTAATATAAATATTCAACCAATATGAATCTCATAAACCGTCATAACCAACTTAAAAACCTTTTCAACATTGACAAAATAAAGGTTTTACTACCTGAAAAAATCAATTGTCACTCTTTCGCTTTTCATTCCGAGTTCTATTTTTCACCTGGTCAGCCAACAAAAATAAACCATCCGTTAGCACACTTAATTACAAACGAAACTGGCGAAAACCAAAACCGACAATTCCGTTATGCCATTTTTGCTCCTAAGAAAAAAGAGAGATTTAATAAATGCATCATACTCTTACACGGATTAAATGAACGACAGTGGGACAAATACCTTACCTGGGCTCATTATTTGGTTTTAAAAACCGGGAAGCCGGTTTTGTTGTTTCCATTAGCTTTTCACATAAACCGCTCTCCTAAAGCTTGGTGTTCGCCAAGATTAATGATGCAATTAGCTACTTTTCGCCAACAAACACATCCCTCAATTCAAATGAGTAGCTTTGCCAATGCTGCATTGAGCCTTAGAATGGAAACTACTCCAGAAATGTTCCCTATTTCAGGAATCCAAAGCTATTTCGACATTGTTAAATTGGCCCTGGATATTAAATCAGGAAAAACACCTTTATTTTCGGAGGGTTGCGACATCGACTTCTTTGCTTATTCCATAGGAGCACTTCTTGCTGAGGTACTACTCTTATCTGATCCTTTAGGTATGTTCTCCAATAATAAAGCTTATCTTTTTTGTGGTGGTGCTACTTTTGATAAAACAAACGGTGTTTCCAAATCCATAATGGATAATATTGCCTTTGAAAAGCTTATGCAGTTTATGGACTCACATCAACAAATAACCAATCGTATAACACTGCCTCATTACCAGGCTCCATTACTTCCTGATGCCTGGAAGTACTTCCAATCAATGAGCAAAAAAAACGCCTTCACCCATTTTAGGGAAGCTGCTTTTGATGGTCTATGTGGAAGAATTATGGCTACAGGTTTGGTAAACGACCAAGTTGTTCCAGCTAAAGCAATTGAAGAAACACTCAAAGGATATAATAACAACCGACCTATCGATGTAAACACTCTTAATTTTCCATATCCCTACAGTCACGAAAAGCCATTTCCTCTGGATAATTACAAAATGCGAGAATCAATTGAGGAAAGTTTTAATAAAGTATTTAACCATGCATCCTGGTTTCTATCTTGATTTGGACTAAAATTAAAAAATAATCGTAAAAAACTTCTAGTTCCAAAATATTCAATACATTTATACTTACAACATTGTCCCACTCATTTATTTATTATCGACGAGTACGCTCTGATTTTCAGAACGTAAGTGGAGACTTCTGCTTATAAAAGATTATTCATAAGCTTTGAATATCGTTATAATGTTGTTGACCCCATGTTAATATAAATCACACCTTAGTTTTATCTATAATATCAACATTTTCAATTCATAAACTCTAATCCTTTATTTATGATGCGGTTAACTAAACTGTCATGGCTTATACTAATAGCCATTTTGGCCGGCTGTAATACCGGCAAATACAAAACCATAGAAAGCAGCGATGCTAATGGTTATAAATACAAAGAGGTTACCAACGATCCATTCAAAGCAAGAGAATACACCCTTGCTAACGGATTAAAAGTTTTCCTAACCCGAAATACTGATCAGGCACGTATAGCGGCTTTAATTGGAGTAAGAGCTGGCTCTGTAAATGAAGACCTCACAGCCACTGGTCTTGCTCACTATCTGGAACATATGATGTTTAAGGGAACTTCTCGTATTGGAACAACCAATTGGGAGGAAGAAAAAGTGCTTCTGGAGCAAATTTCAAAGCTATACGAAAAACATAGATCAACAGATAATGAGGACGAGAAAAAATTCATATACGCAAAAATTGATAGTCTTTCGCAAATAGCAGCAAGCTATGTAGCTACCAATGAGTTCGATAAATTATATACCGCCATCGGTGCTTCCAATGTCAATGCCGGAACCTCTTATGAAAGCACCGTTTACATGTGCGAAATTCCAAAAAATGAATTGGAACGATGGGCTACTATCGAGAGCGAAAGATTTAGCGATCTGGTATTACGGTTATTTCATACTGAATTGGAAGTTATTTATGAAGAATTCAACATGTATCAGGACATGGATGAAGAACGAGCCTGGATGACCCTTATGACCTCATTATTTCCAAATCATCCCTATGGCCGCGATATAATTGGCTTTCCCGAGCATCTGAAAAACCCTTCCATGGAACAAATCCATGAATTTGTTAAAAAATATTATGTTCCATCCAATATGGCAATTGTGCTGGCCGGCGATCTAGAATTTGAACCTACAATTCAGCTAATTGAAAAGTTTTTTGGAGGATTTGAGTCCGGATCTACCGCCATAACCGAACATCCAGTTGAAGCTCCTCTTGACACTATTATCCAAAAAGAAGTTGTTGGTCCGGAAACTGAAAATATGATTATGGGCTACCGTTTTAATGGTGCTCAAAGCGATGATGACCTGATGGTTTCACTTATTAGTGAAATCTTATCTAATAGTCAGGCAGGTTTAATTGACCTGAATCTGGTACAAAGTCAAAAAGTTATTGAAGCCGAATCAGAGGCTTGGTTTTTAAAAGATTATGGGATTCATCTTCTTTATGGCACCCCACGCGAAGGACAAACACTGGAAGAAGTAAGAGATCTGCTTCTGGAAGAAATAGAAAATATTAAGAAAGGAAATTTCGATGAATGGCTAATTGAAGCTATAATAAACCAACAACGTATTACTTTAATGCGTCGACTGGAACATCCATTTAGTACGGCTTATTCTCTAATGAACTATTTTACTTTAGATCAGCAATTAGCCGATGCTCTGAGTCGTTTCGACAGGATGGAAAAAATTACCAAGAAACAAATCCAGGAGTTTGCCACAAAAAATTATGGTAATAACTATGCTATAGTTTACAAAAGAACAGGTGAAAACAAGAACCTGGTAAAAGTTGAAAAACCTCAGATAACTTCAGTTCCAGTAAATCGGGACCTCCAATCCGACTTTGCTTCTGATATTCTTAAAATGGAGCAACCCGATATTGAACCAGTTTTTGTTGATTTTAACAATACCATTAATAAGGTTGATTTGCAAGATGGACTTTCAATATATCATGTAACCAACGAAACCAACGAACTCTTTAGTCTTGCTCTGGTTTTTGAGATGGGTAAAAAGAATGATTTGGTGCTTCCTCTGGCTGTTGAATATCTTCCATTGATTGGAACCAACCAACATTCGCCCGAGGAGCTGCGAAAAGTATTCTTCCAGCATGGACTATCTCTTAATGTGAGAGCCACCGAGAATCAATGTAATGTTAACATCAGCGGCCTCAACAGCCAGTTTGAGACAGCAATGGAACTTTTGGATCATGTTATTCAAAACGCAGAAGCTAATAGCGAAACATATGATGAATTAATAAAAACCATCGAAAAGAAAAGAGCTGATGCAAAAAAAAGCCAGGACGAAATCTTTGACGCCATGATTGATTATGGTATTTATGGTAAATTCTCACCCGGCAAATACATCCTGTCGCTTGACCAGATGAAAGCCATTAATCCTGATAGTCTTACCGATATAATAAAGAACTTAACTTCTTATAAACACAAAATCCATTATTACGGACCATCAGATAGCAAAACAGTTACGGCAATAATTAAAAAGCATCACACTGTTCCATCTCAATTAAAAGAAATACCTCAAGCCGTGAATTTTGAAATGGTTTCCAACGAACAGCCTCAGGTATATTTAATTGATTATGACATTAGTCAGGCCAATATGTTTATGGTAGCCAAGGCTCAGCCTTTCGATAAAAGTATTCTTCCCTACGCTTCGGTTTTTAATAACTACTTTGGTAGTGGTCTGTCATCAGTGGTTTATCAGGAAATAAGAGAATCACGAGCATTGGCATATTCGGCTTATGCAAGTTATAGCTCAGCACAATTAAAAGACGAGAACGATATCTTATATGCTTATCTTGGAACTCAGGCTGACAAACTGGATATAGCAACTTCGGCCATGCACAACCTAATGAATCAAATGCCCAAAGCTGAAACCCAGTATAACATGTCAATTGAAGGTATCATTAAGAAAATCAACACTGAAAGAATTACCAAAAGGAACATGTTCTGGACCTATCAGGCAAATGATGTTAGGGGTATTGATTACGATATACGTCGGGACATTTACAATACCGTAAAAACAATGGATATTAATGCTTTTGAGGAATTCTTCAATAACAAAATTCGTAATAAGAAATACTCATACCTGGTTATGGGTAAAAAAGATTCTATGGATCAAAAAGTACTCTCAAAACTTGGAAAAATATCAGAACTAAGTCTTGAAGATATTTTCGGTTACTAATACCTTGATTAATTATTAAATAAAAAAACCGTCATGAAATTTATGACGGTTTTTTTATTTTCTTCTTTTACAAGACACTTTTTTTTCTACTTTTGCACCGCGTAAAAACGGATACAGGCTGCCCAAATTGCCGATGTAGCTCAGGGGTAGAGCGCTTCCTTGGTAAGGAAGAGGTCATGGGTTC
>CAZSQG010000026.1:41297-44623 GCA_964608615.1 uncultured Marinilabiliaceae bacterium | reverse complement strand
GGCACCAATAACTGCCCCGACAAAACCCAAGCCGTAGGCACCTACCCTGCCAATGCCTGGGGCCTGTACGATATGCATGGCAATGTATGGGAATGGTGCGCTGACTGGTACGGCACTTATCCAACAACGGCCCAAACCAACCCTACTGGTGCTACATCGGGCTCGTTTCCCGTGTATCGTGGCGGCGGTTGGAACTACTACGCTGAGGGTTGCCGTTCGGCTTATCGCGGTAAAAGCAACTACCCGTACGGTATGTTCGGCACTGTAGGGTTTCGCGTTGTTCTCGTCCCGTAGTTTAGTGTTAATAGCTTTGAGCTAAATAAAGAAAAGAGGTTTGCCTATCAGTCGGTTGTCCCTTCCTATTAGGCAAACCTCTAATTAAATACACATTACCCGTTTACGAGTCGATTTTTTCAAAAAACATGCAGATACAAATATTTAATCATTATCCGCCATGCTTCAACAAACTCAGCACAAGTCTGGTGGATAGAATAGTTTTTAAGCAACGCCCTGCCAGTAGCAGTGAATCGAAAAGATGGTGTTATTTTTTGACGCATTTATAGATAAAAAAACAATTATATTCCCCCTTACCGAAAAGCCAAAAATTGAATTCCACCAGTTCGATCGGATTATCATTGGTAGTTCGGTATATGCAGGATCTATTCAGCCCAAAGCCCGCAAGTTTGTTGCGCAAAACATGATTGACCTATTACAAAAAGAGGTTGCCATTTTTGTGTGCTGCATGTTTTTCGACAAGGCCTACGAGCAAATAAAGAAAGGTTTTCCCGAAGCACTCAGGAAACACGCTCGCAGCATAAAACACCTTGGCGGCGAGTTCCGCTTCGATGAAATGAATGCTATAGAACGCTTCCTGGTAAAAAAGATAGCAGGAGCAACCGAAAGCGTTTCAAAAATAGATCAAAAAAGCATCGAGGAATTTATAACCGAAATCAATTGTAACTAATTGAATGCCATAGCATCACAACTAATTATACTGTTGGGAATGCTATTTTACTTCCCTTTTCTTTTCGAGCTGTATTAGTCTTGATCCTAAAATTACCAAACGGATAATTTTTTTTCATCAGCACGGCAGGGTAACTACCCAATAAACGTAACCCTTGACATTTTTCCTATAAGTACAATAAACCTTGTTTACTCATATAATGCCAAAGTTGGCAGAAAATCAAAATTAGCCATGGAGAAAACTTATACACACAGCGACATCTGTCTTTAATATCCTAAAACTGTTCAAGTTAACCGGGGCGGCTCCTTCGCACCTTATCGCCAACGTTCAGTTTGTATAGAATAATTAAGTAATTACCTTTACATCCCGTTCGAATTTTTGGAATCAACAATGAAAAACATCCTTCTCACTGGTTTTGTCCTGATAATTGTCTTTGGGTGTTCCAAAAACCCACCGCTGGACTTCGTATTATCCTCCGAAAAAGCAAACATACAACCCGACTATTCAAGTACAGCAATCCCCTGGAATATTGCCCCGCTGAACTTTTTAATAGGCAACAACGGCGATGAATATCTTACAATAACCCATTCGAACAATGGCCAACAATTGGTCACAAGGGGCCGCAAAGTGCAATGGAGCCTGAACGACTGGCAACAGCTTCTTAAAGCAAACAAAGGCGATACCTTATATACAGAGATATACATCCGGAAAGGAAAACAATGGATGAGACTGCCAGTTATCCGAAACTACATTGCAGCCGAAGAAATTGACCATTACATATCGTACCGCATGATAGAACCTTCATATGAAATGTACGAATACATGACCATTAACCAACGAAACCTCACCAATTTCGACGAACAAGTATTGTACAATAACAATACCCTGGCGCGTAACGAACAGGGTCAATGTATAAATTGCCACGCCTATCAGGACTATAACAAAACGCACAAAATGCAGTTCCATGTTCGGCAACACAAAGGGGGTACCATCATTGCAACTCCCTCGAGCATTCAAAAAATTGACCTGAAAACGGATTCTGCTATTTCCTCCGGGGTTTATCCCTCCTGGCATCCGCAAAAAAACCTCATTGCATATTCGGTTAACAACACGGAACAGCATTTTCATAAAAAAGGGGTTGAAAAAGTGGAGGTAATTGATTCCCGCTCGGACCTCATCCTATATGATGTGGATAAAAACGAAATCCGAAATATTTCCAATGATACAACTGCATTAGAAACCTTTCCGACATGGAGCCCAAATGGAGAGTTCCTTTATTACATTTCAGCACAATACCCGGAGGGTGTTAGCCCAACCGACAATCTTATATTGAGTTTCAAGGACATTCGCTATAACATATACCGAAAGGCTTTCAACGCCCAAACATTGGAATTTTCGACGGCTGAACTAGTTTTCGATGCCGCCGCCCAAAACAAAAGTGCCACCTTGCCAAGGATTTCGCCTGATGGCAAGTATCTGCTTTTCACGCTGGGCGATTATGGGAACTTTCATATCTGGCATAAAAGCGCCGACCTGTATCTTATTGATCTGCAAAAAGGAAACGTATTGTCCATGCCGGAAATTAACAGCCCCGATGTCGAAAGTTACCATTCATGGTCGTCGAATGGTTCATGGATAATATTCAGCTCGCGCCGCGACGATGGTTCGTACACTCGCCCATATATATCCTATTTCAAAAATGGCTGGGGACATAAACCGTTTATTCTTCCGCAGGAGGATCCTGATCGCTATGCTGCTCTGTTCAAGTCGTTCAACATCCCTGAATTTATGACCGAGCCAGTTACGGTTACACAAAGAAGCCTGAGGCAGGCAATAGAAAAGGAACCGATAAAGGCAGTATTCGTGACGTCGATTAGCGAAAACAGTTCCGTAAAATAATGTGCCTAAAATTGCTTTAAGCGTTAGTCTCTGTTGATATATATGCCCATGCCTTCCATTTCGATAAGTCATCCGGGCCTGCACACTACCGCCAGCAGAATGATCTTTGGGGGATGAGGGTATTTGACTTGTAAGAAAGCACCCCGGGAAAATCAAAAATCTGATGAGACTCCCTGAACAGAAAGACTCCGTATTGCTTTTATTTCACTATCGTTTTCTGTGAGACTGGGATTGTCGATGTAAGTCTGGTACTTATCAGCCCACTTACGGTAGAACATGGTTTCGGACAGAATCGCGTTGTATTTCCGGGCCAATGCGTATTCCCCATTCACAATAGCGCATTTCACCATATATTTCAGCGAAAACACTCTCATACCATATTCAACCATATCTTCCATACACCAATGGTAGCAATCGTTAATTTGCCCTGTTAAATAAAACAACGGCCGGCCGCTCATATGTA
>CAZSQG010000026.1:0-41287 GCA_964608615.1 uncultured Marinilabiliaceae bacterium | reverse complement strand
GGGCATCGAAGGCCTAACACATGTGGGTTTTGCGGTATTATTTAAATTAAGTCTTCTGTTTTCGGGCTGCCCTATTGCCAATCGAGCAAGATTATTATTCAGAACGATGTTACGAGTAGGTATTTCCTGAACCCGATCAGCGTAAAAAACGACCTCGCTAAAATTGTTCCTTTCCATTGCCGAAGCCATTTTGATTTCTGTCTTAAAATTAGCATCTCTAAACGAAAAGAAATAAACCACCACCATGCTTGAAACAAGCACCAATAAAGGAACGTAGGATTTATGAATTTTAGGTTGTGTGTCTTTCTTCCTGACAGCAAAGGCTGGAAATAAAAAAAATGTTGCAAACAACACAATAAAAGGAACCCAAAAGATTATTTCTTTTAAATCAAAGGCAAAACGGGGCAATCCGGCAATATAAATATGAATATACTGCATGTAACTGTATACATGATTATAATAAACCTGGGGGACGGCAATAACCAATACTGCCCCGGTAAAAATGGGCAAAAAGTGCTGATAACTCCTGTCTGCGAAAAAGAGACGCAATTCGTAAATCACAAATAAAGACGCAGCAAGCAGGGCGTAAAATCCGAAAAGAGGATATCCCACAATAATAAAGAATACTATCAGGGCAATACGCCAACCCATTCCAGTAATTAGTCGATAGACTTTGAAGACAAACAGACAGACAATAACGCCCAGTGTATTGGAAAAAAAATAGCCGGGCGACTTTAATGTGAGCCACACATAGCCAAGTTGGGTAACCGAGAGTAGAAGCATAAGAGGTGGAACATACGCCAGAACCCTCCATTTTATAGGAATATCAAAAGCTATAACTGATAAATATCTGATCAATAGCAATAATGCAATAAAAATTATACTTCCTAATACTGGGAAATAGTAAAACTGAGTAAGAAAAGCCCCTGAATAAGTAAGCAACCCACCGGCAAAACGCATACAATCAAGAAAGAAATACCCGGAATTAATAAATATAGAAAGACTTTCGGCCCATTTAAAAAAGAATCCATTACAAAACAGAATCATATAAAGCGCAAATGCCAAAAAAGCTATAAGACACAATTGTTGAAGATTGCTACTTAATTCGGCTTTACAAAACAAGGATGATCTGGAAGTGCTGTTTTTGTTGGACTTACGTGAATTCATTCTTTATCCGTTTCGGTCATAAAAATAGTATTTATTAGAACATGAGGATTACCGATTTAAAAATAAATCAACAAAGCATGTTCCGGATTATCCATGCACACCACGCAGAGTCATATTTATTGACTAATATTACATATATTCATTTTCCAAATTCAGCGCAAGATAAGGAACCAACAACTTCTATTACTAAACCGTTTGTGACAATTGCATGATGAGAACAATAACAACAATAGCATTATTTATAGTGATAGCAAATATTAGCTACTCTCAAAACAATCTCGTTTCATATTCACACAAGGGAGCTATTATGATACATGACTCCCTTAAGCAAATTGTAAATAAAGAAGGCATCCCAGGTGTTATAGCTGCAATTATGGACAATAGCGGTGTTTTTGCAATTAGCTCTTATGGTGTACGCAATATCAACTCAAACAAGAAATTTACAATTAATGATAAAATCCATATTGGCTCGTGTACAAAATCAATGACAAGTGCTATGATAGCAACACTTGTAGCTGACAAAATACTTTCATGGGAAACAACATTAATTGAAGTATTCCCTGAATTAAGCGATAGTATTCATCATGATTACCACAAAGTTACTCTTTGGCAATTACTTGTTCATCGATCAGGTGTTCCGGCAAATGCAAAGAACTGGTGGGCATACACCAATATAAATATCAAAGAACGTAGATTAATGATTTTAAAAGAAAACCTGAAAGAACCATCAGGTTTAAAGAATGGAGAATATTTGTATTCAAACCTTGGTTATATGATTGCTGGGTGTATGGCAGAAAAATTAACCGGATTGACCTGGGAAAACCTGATGAGGAATCGTTTGTTCAACCCATTAGGCATGACATCTGCCGGTTTTGGCCCTGTTTGTACGCATGATAACGAAAGTCAGCCAAACGGGCATATAAAATTAAATGGGAAATGGCAATCTACATTCATTGATAATGCTGAAGCTCTTGGTTCGGCCGGTAGAGTTCATTGTACAATTGCCGATTGGGCAAAATTCATTGCCATGCAATTACCTCATAACAGCCCATCTATATTAAGTGATAATCAATTAACTAAATTGGTTACACCAATTGGAGACTATGCAGGAGGATGGATTGTTGTTGAAAGAGAATGGGCACAGGGAAAAGCTTTCAGCCATAGTGGAAGCAATACAACGTGGTTCACTACAGTTTGGATTGCTCCTGAATTAAATAGGAGCTTTATTGTTGCAACTAACTCATGTGATGAAAATTCAAGTATAATATGTGATAAGATTATTGGACAACTAATTGCAATCGACAAAGAACTATCCAAAATTAAGAATGAGTAAGATAAAATGCAACATGGCACAGCACACAATAGAGCCAAATTATGAAAATACTACAAATCGGAGGAACAGGATTTTTAGGTTCACACATTATTAGTAAGTTGATTGAAAGAAACCATGACCTGACAATTATTACTAGAAATCCTGATAATGATATGCCCTTTGATAAATCGAAAGTTAAACTTATTAAAGGTGATATTATACAGTTTGAGAAGCTTGAAATATCTGATAAATTCGATGTTTTAGTTTATACTGCAATGGTTCCATTTAAGCCAAGCCGGATTTCCCACAAAAAATTCAAAGAACTCGAATTTATCACAAAACAATATTTCAAAAAAACAATTGAACTTGCCATTAAACTCTCTTGCCCATTAATTTTAACTTCTGGAGCAAGTTTCGAAACAAAAGGTAATGAAGTGGCTAATGAAAATTGGCCAATTGCAAGAAAAGGTATGGCAGAACTTGGAAAGTGCTACGATGAAATGATTTCCGATATTAAAACCAGAAATTTAATTCCTCTCATTGAGATGCTGCCTGCTCAAATATATGGCAATGGTGGTATGTTTGACAAAATGATTTCAATGGCAAAAAACGGAAAAATCGTATTACTTGGCGGAGGCAAAAATTATTTACCACGAATACACGTTGATGATTGTGCAAATGCTTATGTTTTAGCCATTGAAAAATTACCAATCGGGAAAAAATTTATCATTTGTGATGACGAAAGTGTCAGCGTAAAAGACTTCATGTTGTATTTAGCTAAAATATTTGATGCTAAGAAAATTATAACGATACCCAAGTTTATTTTGAGACTCGTCATTGGGAAACACATATTCAACACACTGACAATGAACACAAAGGTTTCAAATGAACTGATTAAGAAAGAACTCGGCTGGAAACCAAAATATCCATCATATAGGGAAGGACTAAGAACATTAATAGAATAAAAAAATACGACCACAAACCTGACCTTTGAAAGCAATCACAAAAAAAAGATGTACTCCTGTGATTTTTTGACATGATTTGTTACTAACTAGATAAAGTGTACACAAACTGATGTATTAACCTAAAAGTAACAGAATGAAAAATGACAGATGATAAGCTTAAAGAACAATTTCTGGAGATTCTTGACAAGAATATCGGAATATTGATAAAATTATCAAGAGTATATACAAATGTCGCCCAAGATAGAGACGATTTAATAAATGATATAACTCTTGAATTATGGAAATCATTTAAAAGCTTCAACGGAGACTCAAAAATTTCTACTTGGATTTATCGCGTAGCTATAAACACTTCGATGAATTATAAACGAAAGAAAAGGAATGATTCAATGTTCGTCTCATTAGCTGATTTCAAAAAAGAAGACGGCCTCCCATGGCTTGCAGAACAAGAAAATTCATCAGAATTAGAAATACTATACAGTTGCATTGATGAATTAAATGATATTAATAAAGCCATTATTTTGCTCTATCTGGACGGCAATTCACATGAAGAAATATCTGAAATTATGGGTATTTCGAAAACAAATGTAGGAACACGAATTGCTCGTATTAAAGATCAAATAAAAAGTATAGCACTCACTAAAATTTAACCACCATGGACCTTATACAATTAGAAAATATTTGGAAGGAATACGATAAAAAAATAGCTGCTAATACCAGTATAAACAAAGAGATTCTCAAAAGGATGTTAATTTCTAAACCAGAGAAACGTCTTAACTGGATTAAAATAAAAGCTGGATTTAATACTTTATCGCCTGCAATTTTTTTTACATTAATTCTGATTTTGGATGTTAAGTTTCATTTCCAAACCAATTTTTATTTCGGATTAGCTCTATTCTTACCTGTTTATATAATTACGTATTTGTGGGATATCAAATATTTCAAGTTGGTTCGAAAGATTAATTTTACGATGCCGGTTTTATCAATAAAGAAAACAGTTGCGGAACTTGAGAAATATAAAATAAAAACAACACGAATAAAGTATTTATTAATGCCTTTTGCTATGATTGGGTTTTTCTTAATGATTATTCAAAAAATAACATTTAGGTTTAATTTTGTTTCAATTATCCCATTGTTGTTGATTATTATTGTCTTTATTTTATCATTCTATTTTACATTTAAGTATTCAATTCAGAATCTATTTAGAAAACTAAATAGTGAAATTGATGAAATATTAATGCTTGAAAAAGAATAACCTCCTACTACCAACACACAGCCTCCGATTAAGCGATTGCAAACAACGCTTAATCGGAGGCTATTTTAAACACAAAAATCTCCATTACGGCCTTTATATCCAATGCAAGCATCCAAATAAGCTTTTTAATCAAAAAATTAAGGAAACTATATCAATACAGAAATCTTCACAACAATTGCATGTGTTAGCTTTTTCGACCGTTTACCTTTGAAATAGAGAAACTTATCACTACATTCTCACTTTTAATGTAATAATACAAACAATTGGTATTATTTTTCGTAAAACATTTGCAAAATCCTTAGTTAACTAATAACGATACGTTTGACATTGAAATATAACAAATGACCATTGTAGCTTGAATGATTAAAGCTCCAACGGCCTTTTTTAAGTGATAACAAATCTTTCTTAAAGGTTATGCATCTTTTTGATTGAAATATAACAAATGGTCTTGATTGCTATGTTAATACAAGAAAAGCTTTATAGTAAATTGATCCATTTTTTTAACCCACCAAACATCCTTTTTTTTCTGAGAAAAAGGATGTTTGGTGTATTAGGTTTTTACTTAATTATTGGATCAAGTATATTGGCACAAACCACATTTACATCAAAAAATAATTATACCGGAACCTGGGAAGATCCTACAAGTTGGGATCCAATATGGGAGGAACCTTTATCAAGTATAATTGATGCTAACATAGCCATTTACGGATACATAACCTGCAATAATAATCTTGAGTTATATGGTAATAACAAAGTGCTGACAATTAATGACACCCTTGTTATTCAAGGCGATTTAACCCTCGGAAATTTAAATAAATTAGTAATTAATAACCAAGGGGTTTTAATCATTATGGGGAATTTATATGATAACAACAAATCTGAGATTTCTATTGATACAAAAGGAAGTATTGTAATTAAAGGTGATTTTATTAAGGAAGGATCAGAGTTGTTTGGTTCCTTTATTAGCTATAATAATCCAACAAATGTTTTTGTTTTGGGATCAGTTGATCCAGGACTTAATCCAATAAATTTTCCTGTTTTTGAATGCCCCGGCATTACACCATACTTAAACTCAAGTTGCAGTTATGGTAATTTTAATGATCTAGAAACTGAAAGTATTTTTTCGATCTTCCAAGAAAACTGCTCTGTTAATGCAGAAATAACCATGACAGAGAATTCCAGCCTATTTGAAAATGACGGGGTTATCTGCCAAGGTGATCCTGTAATACTTAAAGCAACAGGGGGAGATCAATTCAAATGGTCAACAGGAGAAACGTCAGATGAAATAACATGTTACGAATCGGGAACATACTCCGTTGAAGTAACTAATAATTTTGGATGTAAAGGAATCGCTTCTGCAGATATTTCAGTAATCAAACCTCCAGATATTAATTTTGAAAATGACGTTGATGTGTGTGGGAAAAATTATGTATTAAACACATCGTTAAGTGAAGGTGATCAGAACTGGTCATTTATATCAGGCGCTGGTGATGTTTCTTTTTCAACAGACGATTCAAATCAAACAAACTCGGTTGAAGTGTCTGATTATGGGAGTTATATACTAAGATGTACTGTCTCAAGTCAGAATTGTATCGCTTTTTCTGATTTAGCAATTAGCTTCCAAGAGCTTCCCTCCGTCAATTTAGTACAGGATCAGGTTTTGAATGATTCATATACAACAACTATAAGTGTTGATTTAAAACCTTCAGAAACCTGTAAATGGAACTTATTATCGGGCATGGGAATCATTGAAGATTCTCAATCTCCATCAACAAATGTAAATAATCTGGGATATGGTAATAATGTGTTTGAATGCCTAGTAAGTAACGAATATTGTAGCTCTAAAGATCAAGTTGTTATTACTATAAACGAATTATTTGTTCCACAAGTTATAACTCCTAATGGAGATGGGAAAAACGATTTTTTTATTGTCGATAATATAGAACATTCCAACTATGTAAAACTAATAATACATAATCGTTGGGGTGATGAAGTATATAGCCATCCAGCTTACAAAAATGATTGGGATGGAAAAAACAATAATGGAGCTCAACTTTCCAACGACACATATTACTATTTTCTGATCATTTCAGAAGGGGCAAAAGAGAAAGTGAGAAAGGGTTTTGTTGTTATTAAAAGATAAAATGAGATTAGGTTTTTTAGTAATTATATTAATACTTCCAGTATTGGCTGTAGGACAATTGTTTTCTAGTTCAGATTACTATGTTCATGAAGCACTAACAATAAATCCCGCATACGCTGGAAGTCAGGAAGCATTAAGTGCAACTGTTACTCATAGGCGTTATTTTGCTGATTTTGGAGGAATCCCAACTACCAGTTCGGTATCAATTCATACACCGCTAAATAATGAACGAATTGGTCTTGGGTTAGTAATACTGCATGATCAAGTTGGTATCAGTAAAGAAACCAATATAGTAGGAAACTATGCTTATCGTATTGATCTGGGTTACGGAAAAGTTTCACTTGGTCTTGGGCTAGCTCTCTCAAATTATAACACTAACTGGAATCATTTGAAAGCAAGAGATGCTAACGATGAGTTGTTAGCTGATACCAGAACTTTCGGGGTTTTGCCCAACTTTAGTATGGGTGTTTATTATTCAACACAAAAGTTCTTTGCCGGTTTTTCTATACCATTATTTATTAGTCATGAATATAATAATGATCAGGGTAAATATATTGGGGTTAATGACCCAAAAAATTATAACTATTTCTTTAATGCCGGGATCATTCTAAATGTTGGTTCAAAAGTGAAAATATACCCAACAATATTAGCCAAATACCATCAATTAAATCCATTACAACTCGACATTATGTCCCAGGTAATATTTAATGATAAAATATGGATTGGTGGTGGTTGGCGAACTCAAAAAAATGCCAATTTGGTATTTCAATATCAAGTTAATAACCAATTAAGGTTAGCATACTCCTATAGTTTTGAAACAGGTACTCAGAACCGTTTGTTTAGGAATTCTCAAGAAATTATGCTTAATTATGTATTCAATTTTTCAGCTTTGGTACCAAATCCTCGTCAGTTTTAATAATGAAAATACAGCTTAAAATAATATTAATAGCCCTCATTGTGGTAACCTGCAGAACATTGGCTCAGGAAAAAAGGTATGATGTTGAACTCACATCTTTCAGTTCATTGGTTCAAGATGAGTTTTCGCCCGTATTTTACAAAAATGGAGTAGTGTTTTCTTCTAGTCTTCGTCATAATTCATTATCAACCTATCAGAACAAAGAAAAAAATCTCTACAGTATTTTTTATGTTTCATCAAAGGATAGCACAAAATGGGGCATCCCACATCTTTTTTCAAAAGAGCTAACTACATACTTTAATGATGGCCCAATAACTTTTAATCAACAAGGGAATATCATATATTTTGGACGAAACAATAACATTAAAAGATCATTGGCAGATGTATCAGACATTAATAACACATTAGGAATATACTCAGCTGAGATGATTAACGGTAAATGGATAAATATAACTCCCTTCCCATATAATTCAGGCTCTTATTCACTACTAACACCTTCATTATCGAACGATGGCCAACGACTTTATTTTGCGTCAGATATGCCTGGTGGTTATGGTGGTACTGACTTGTATTATTCATACTTAACCGATGAGGGCTGGAGTGAAATGGTTAATTTGGGAAGTTCTATCAACACACCCGGGAATGAGTCATTCCCCTTTATTTGCAAATCAGGAAGGCTGTTCTTTGCTTCTGATGGACATAACGGAATGGGTGGAAAAGATATTTATTTCTCTCAGCAAGTTAATGGCATCTGGCTTAAACCTTTTCATCTGGACGCAGACATTAATACAGAAAAAGATGATTTTGGTCTAGTGACTGATGAAACTTTTCAGTCGGGATTGTTTTCTTCTAACCGGCAAGGTTCAGATGATATTTACCGATTCTCCTTAAAGCCTATTCAATTCTGTTCATGCGACAGTATAATTAACAACAATTATTGTTTTTTGTTTTACGATGAGTATGAAACTGGTATTAACACCAAACCAGTAGTTTACGAGTGGAATTTTGGCGACAATTTAAAGAAAAGGGGATTAAAGGTTAAGCACTGTTTTCCTGGACCCGGCAAATATAGTGTAAAATTAGAAGTTCACGATGCCATAGTTGAAGACTCAATTATAGGAAAAAATTATTATGAGTTCGAGCTCTTTGAAAGAGAACAAGCTTTTATCAATTCTTTGGATGTTGGTATTGTTGGAGATGAAATTTCATTCGATGGAATTAGCTCCTGCATACCCAACTATAGAATAATTGATTATTGGTGGGACTTTGGTGAAGGGTTCACCATTAATGGACCAATAGTAAAGAAAACATTTAGCTCTAAAGGTGAATATATCGTAAATCTGGGTTTGGTTGTAACCAACGATAGCATCAGTGGTGTTTCAAAGGTTTGTGGATATAAAAAAATAAAAATCTATGAAAACATTCAACAAATGGCATTACATACAGCCAAATCAATAAATGACTTATCTGAATATTATTCAATTGACGAACATACTCTTGACACAATAATAACCAGTGTTACTAACGAACCCTATAATTCAGAAAAAACACTACTGGATGTCAACATTTTTTTTACGCCGAATTTATCCGATAATCAAAAAGCAAACTTGGTAAACAATCTTACCGCTGTTAATGGAGGTAAAATTATAATTAGCCCAACAGGAATTGAAAATGGTATAATTTTAGATAGAATAATACAAATTCTTCAAACTAATACTGATTTAAAACTTTTATATTCCATAAATATAGAGTCTTCATTAAGTAATCAGAACTTTGCCAATAAGAGTATTCGCTATTTGGAAGATTATTTTTCTGTGAAGGGTATTTCAATTAACTTACATAACAATACTGATTATGACAAGAAAGGCACATCATTAAAAAGGAAGGGATTTGCTGACAAAAGTCAAGAGATAAAATTTATTTTCTATAGATATCCAAACTTAAAATAAAGATATAATGCGAAACATAGCTTTAGTGTTTTTATTTGTTTTAATCACAGGCAAAACATTTTCGCAAATGGTTCCTGCTGCTAGTGAAAACATTCCATTTCTAGTTACTTTTGGAAAAGATGCAGGTACATCCTGGGGGGATGACGATTTTTGTCAGGTTTTCTTTTTTTCCGTACCTGCATCACAAACTGAACCCGTTTACATCAGAGTGTTTGATCCTGATACCGGAGGTGATTATGACGAACCCAAAGAGGACTTTAATACTATTACGAATTTCACGGTTTATGGAGGCGGTGGATGCTGGTCACATAATGACGCTCAAAACACAAACCCTATTGGAAATTACAAAAGCGGTTTTTTACTAGCCGCCAAATCATTTGATTCTGCCGCTGAATATAACAATAGGTATTACTCTTTTGGCCCACTTAACCCTTTCGAAGGTGAATATGTTGAGAAATTCGATAGTCGTGTTTTTAAAGTAATAGCGCAGGGAGTTTCAGGTAATGATGGGAATTTATACAGATATTTCTTAAGCACCAGTGCTGATGAGAATATTCCAGTAGAAGGTGGAAATGTCTTTACTTATGAGTATTCATTGAGGTTGACTAACAACCAACAAAGTATTTCTCAAATATATCCCTATATTGATAATGAAACTATTTCAATTGAAGTATCTAATTTTGATTGGGACAGCGATGGAGTAATAAAAGTAATATCAATAGCAAAAAATGGCTTATTGTGCAAGGTTTCAGGTGAGGATAATTGGGAAAACACATTCTTCCCTATTTTGGAGGAAGAACAAAATACATCAATAGAAATCCAATTCATTAAGAATAAAAAAATAAAAGTAGTAAATAATAATGTGGTGATAATTGTCAAGAACCAATACGGTGTCTCATTACCTTTCTTTGTTATCCCCTTGGGAGGAGCTCCTGTTTATACACCTAAAATTCGTATGAAAGGAATTAAGTGATGAAAATTACAAGGAACAAAATAAAAATAATTATTAATAATCGTGTTGGATTATTATTGATCTCCCTGTTTTCTTCTTTTATAGGGTATTCACAACAATACAATTATAATGAGTTCTCTGAAGAGCTACCTCAGCCATATATTTATTCAATTATTCAGGATAATAAAGGTTTTTTGTGGATTGGAACAGGTAATGGATTATCCAAATACGATGGTTTTAAATTTGACTCTTTCTCAACTGAAGATTCATTGGCCGATAATTTTATAACCAGCGCTTATAATGCAGGAGATACTCTTTGGTTTGGCCATATGAATGGGAAAATAACCCGTTACCATAAAAACAATTTTTCCCCAGTTCCAGAGCTTGATATGAAATCAACCATCACTGATATCGAAAGATCGCCCAATGGCTCTATTTGGGCTGCATCGTTTGGAAGTGGTCTTATCAAGCTTGATTCAGAAATAATGGGAATTAATGATTCATTGCTGAATAAGCAAATGCCAATTTTTACTTTTAAATTCTTAACCGACAATCAAATTCTGGTAGGCTCAATCAATGGATTAAGCAAATGTTCAATTGATAAATATTCAGGGGAAATTATCCTCACAGAACAGATTAATCAAATACCTTTTGTAAAAATTGTTGATATAATTGAAAAAAAAGATCGTTCAGGCTTTTTTGTTGCAACAGAAAATCATGGTATTTATTCCCTAAAAACAGATGGAGAAAAGCTCCTTGCTATTCATTCATTTCCTGATTCAAATTTTACTGGAGTCCAAAGTCTGTTTGAGGACAGTGATTCAAATATTTGGGTTGGAACCTTTGGTAATGGAATAGTTTTGTTTCCACAAATTACCTTAGGAGTATTTGGCTCACCGACTTATTTCAATGAAAAAACAGGTTTCTCTGGCAATAATATTAAAACAGTTTATGCTGATAGTGATGGAAATATTTGGAGTGGTACCTTTGGAAAAGGATTAACTCAAATTACCAAAAAGATTTTTTCAACCTACTCATTTAATGATAAATACGGAATAGGCGTTTCTTCTATTTTTATTTCTGACAAACATATTTGGTTAGCAACAGAAAAAGGCTTGTTGCAAATTAATCAGCAAAGCAATGATGTAATTGAGTTTTTTCCTATTAGGGGATTTTCACCTTTTGATAAAATAACATCAATTTTTGTTACTAAAAACGATATTATACTAATAGGGACTGAAAAAAATGGTATATATCAAAAAAATATAGGCACTAAGTCTTTTGAAAAAATAAATATTAGTGATGGTGTACTTGAAAACTCCATAACATCTATTGCAGGGAAAGACAGCCTAATATGGATTGGTACTAAAAAAGGTTTAAGCTGTTATAATATACTAAATAACTATCAGCAATGGTTTACAATTGAGAAAGGTGGATTACCTCACAATTATGTAAATCATGTTTTTATCGACTCAAAACAAAGAGTTTGGGTATCCATGCTGGAAAATACGCTTGCTTTTATTGAGAATAACAAAGTAAACAAAATAAAGGTAATTACAGATAACAATAATAACCATACTCTTAGATCCATTACTGAAGATAAAGACTCAGTAATATGGGTTTGCTCCGATGGATGTGGAGTATTTCGCATCAATGTTGATTCTATTGTCAATATTACATCAAAACAAGGTTTGTTATCCAACTATTGCTACTCTCTTTTAGGTGATGATAAAAACGTTTGGGTTGGTCATAAAGATGGTATTAGTAAAATCAGAATTTCTGATTTGCATGTAAAACCGTTTCTGGATTATATTGAAACTGAAAGCAAAAACTCTTATATCAGAACAATATCTAAGGATAATCATAACAATATCTGGTTTGTAACATCTAAAGGACTTCATGTTTATAATCCAAATATGGAAAGTGAAATTTTAAATCCTCCTGTGTTAAGTATCACTTCACTTAAGGTGAATAATAATATTACAGATTATAGCGAAAGAATAGTTCTGCCTAAGGGTAAATATGATATTACTATCGAATTTATTGGAATTAACCTAAAAGAACCTCAGCTTGTTAAGTACCATTATCATCTGGATGGTTTTGATCTGAATCCAGTTACAACCTTCAATAATAAAGTTGAATATTCCGGGCTTAAAAGTGGACAATATACTTTTAAATTATGGGCAACATCGGGTGATGGAGTATCTTCTGAATTACCCATTGAAATCAACATAACAATTGAAACCCCTATTTGGGAAAAATGGTGGTTCCCAATTCTGGCTTTTGCTTTACTGTTTTTTGTTGTTATTATAATCGTTATAATGCGCGATTTTAAGCATTTACAGGAGAAAAAAACTCTTGATATTAAAGTTAATGAACGAACATCAGAATTAGCCAAAAAGAACCTGGAACTGGAACAATCACATTTACAAATATATCAACAAAACGAAGAACTTCAAAAATATCGTAATTACCTTGAGCAATTGGTTGAAGAAAGAACTAATGATTTATTGAAAGCAAAAAATAAAGCTGAAGAGTCTGATAGTTTAAAAACGGCATTTCTTCAAAACATGTCGCATGAAATACGAACACCTATGAATGGCATATTAGGTTTTATTGGTTTGCTTAAGGAACCCGACTTAACTGCTACAGATAAAGAACATTTTATAGATATTATAAATAAAAGTGGTGAGCGATTACTAAAAACCATTAATAACATAATTGAAATTTCTAAAATTGAATCAAACCAGATTAACGTAAATTATTCAGCAATATATCTTCCCGATATAATGGAACAACACCTTAACTTCTTTATGCCGCAAGCTAATGCCAAAGGTTTAGAATTGACTATTGATAATCAAATAGCTGGTGATAAGGCATTGATAGAAACTGATTTGAACATCCTCAACAGTATCCTTACCAATCTCATTAATAATGCCATTAAGTTCACAAAAAAAGGGAATGTGGTATTTGGAAACAGTATAGAGGATAATATTGTTACCTTCTATGTTAAGGATTCAGGCATCGGCATTCCACCAAAACGAATTAATGCTATTTTTGACAGGTTTGTTCAAGCCGATAATAAATCCAACCGAATGCACGAAGGTTCTGGCCTTGGATTAGCAATAATTAAAGAATACCTTCAATTACTTGATGGTAAAATATGGGTTGAATCGGAACTCGAAAAAGGTTCAGTATTCTATTTTAGCTTACCCATAAAAAAGAATTTGCTATTGTAAACAATAATCACTCTGCTGTTCTATAAAAATTTACACTGCTAACATCGTCCCAGTTAGCCTACCTGGAAGGAAAGGCCGAAAACACCTGGTTGATAGGACTATCATAAGCTGTTTCACTGTTAAAATTAAACTTCTGGAAATCATCCGGTTGGTTTCACTACTAATACCTCTTGCTCTTGCTATACACATTATCAAAAACATACAAAACATATAGTCTATTAAACAAAAGATATTGAACGTTTCCGGTTGTTTTCATAAAGTTAATTAATACAATAACTTGCATTAATTAACTTTAAAGAAAAAAACAAAATAAAAAAATCCTATTTTTGTAATAATTCTTTAAAACTAGCAACTAAAAAAAAAGTTAAAGGAAATGTCAGAAAAAGATAAAGGATTTAGCTTCAGACAATTATTTTTTAGAGAGACTGAAACAGGTTCGCAAAAAGACCAACCTCGGGATGCAGAACCGATTCACTATTCAACTCCTCAATCGTCACCAGGGCATCAACCTCTGGTTGAAGACTTCGTTCAAAGACTCCAGAATTTAATTAATACAAACAACCAGCCTGGATTTGACTTTCTGGAATACACAGAATCACTTTTTGAAGAAAAACAAAATCCAAATGCTGAAATCTATAAAACCGTTTACCGAATAGCACAAAAAATTGACAAATCGCTAACGCCCTCGAGGTTAATAGAGAGCGCCATGTTTTACAAAAATTTAGTGCAACAAGCTGCCGATACAGAATTAAACAAGGGCGCCTCAAAAAAACAGGAACTACAAATTGAAAAAGACACCGAAAAAAATAACCTTAACCAGGGCCTAAAGGATACAAGGATAAAAATCCAACAACTGACACGTCAAATTCAGGACCTGCAAAATCAAGAAGTTGCTCTGAACAACCAGCTTATGGCCATTGATCAAAAATATGAAAATAATTTTACAGATCTGGACCGAAAAATCGGAGCTATTCGAGATGCAAAAGAACAGGTGATTATAAGCATTGTTGACATTGAGGCAGGAATAAAATCGAATCTTTCTTAAAAACGAAACAAAATTGATATCATGCAAACTGAAACAAAAACAATTACCCAGCTGCCTATCATGAAATATTTCGATGATGCCAAGTTGGTTGAAAAAGGAAAAGAGACGATTGGAAAATGGCGCAAAGGTGAAAAACCCATTGGCTCTTTTATTGGGTTGATTACATTTGGAATTATTGGTTATGGCACCTTCAAGTGGATCATCCCGGCCGTTTTCTCCGCTTTAAGTCAGGTTTTGGCGGTCATCGTCTCCGTGTTGGCTGTTATTCTGGTTATATTACTTTTGCCTGCTATTTTCAAACTTTTCCGCAGAATTGTACGTTGGTTTCATAAGGCAATCATCCGCTGGAATCCATTTGATGAACTCGATGAACAAAAACAAAAAATGTGGGAGACTCATGATTTGTTTTTAAAGCACAAATCGAAAATAAAACAACTTCGTACCGATTTCGAGCAAATGTCCAATGAAACCCGAAAAGTTGCTGAAAATTCAAAAACAGAAGTGCAACGGCAGACCAAAAAAGCTGGTGAAATTAAAGTACAGATGGACAGTTTGATTGCCGAAAAAGGAAAAGAGATTAAAGAAACCGATGAATATGTTGAGCTTCAACAACAATTTATCAATGCCACATCGGCAGGTACCCGTACCAATACTATACTCGAAAAAAATATTGAGTGGACAACCAAATATGCTGCACGTTCGAACATATTTGCCAATCTGGACCGTAAATTAGCAATTGGAGCAACTCTCCTCGAAAACAAAATAAAGGATTTTGAGGAAAGCATCAGCATCATGAAAAAAGATTGGGAAATGGCAGCTGCTTCGCGCGGAGCTACTGCCATTTTGAAAGAGATTCTGGGCCCTGGCGGTCAAAACTGGAAATTGGAATACGCCCTTGAATTTGTGGCAGGACGAATTTCAGAGGATCTGGCCATGACTGCACAAAACCTTGAAGACTTAGAAAGGAATACCACCGCGTTTAATTTCGACAGCGACGAGGCTTACGATACTTTGCTTGCCATCGGCAATAAACTGAATGCAGGTCAACTAGAGATCCCTAACCCATCAAAAATTTCAAACCCCAACCACAAACTAACCCGCGACGAAAAAAATGCTGCGGGTCCGCTTGGTGATATATTTTAAATTTTAATGAATTTTTTTTTAACCCTAAATAAAAAAAATGGCAACTAATTATCAAGAAAAACCCGGTAGATCCATTCCCGGGTTCCCAAAAAAATGGACACTTGGATTTCAAGTCATTGTCCTCTTATTTATTATTGCCTTAGTTGGAGCCGGTGTGTATTTTGGATATCCATATATAAACAAAGCCACCAAAGGGAATAAAGCAGACTTGAGAGGAGGATTTAACAATTTTGTTGGTTTTGCTCCAGGAATCAACATGAATGGCGGAGCCGCTCCAAACAAAGACTCCAGAATGTACAAAGAGTTTGGGGTGACCTTTGAAGCCATCCGTATGGATGACATGCAAAAACTCAACGACGCCTTGAAAAACGGTGATCTTGATTTTATCTTTACCACAACAGATATTTCCCCAATTGGAATGGACCGCAGCAGCGACCTGGCCAAAATGTCGGTGGTACAATTCCTGAAAATAGATGACTCGCGTGGGGCAGATGTTTTTATCGTTGATAAATCGATAAAAACCGTTGCCGACCTTAGAGGCAAAAAAATTGCCTGTGCTCTGGGATGGCCCAGCAACACCTTGCTTCATGCCACTCTGGAGGCTGGAGGCCTTACCGAACAGGATGTAGAAATTTTACCCATGGGCGATCCGTTTGCTGCCAAAACAGCATTTACAACAGGAAACGCCGATGCAACCGTTGTATGGTCACCCGACGATGAGGAGTGTTTAAATTCCAGAGACGCTAAGATTTTGACAAGCACCGATTTGCTTCCAAATATTATAATGGACGGATTTATTGCCAGAAAAGAAGTTCTTGAAGAGAAAAAAGACTTATTTATAAAACTCTCCAGAGCGTGGCTTGTGGCCAATTCAGAAATGAAAGACCCTGAGAAAATGGCTAAAGCGGCTCAGACTTATAAAATAGCTTTTGAAGTTCCCGACGATGTAAGTATCATCCTCGATGGGATGAAAAAGATTCACTTTGCTAACTACGGCGACAACATCAACTTTTTTGGATTAAGTACTGATTATACAGGCCTTACCGGACAACAGCTTTACACCAAAATGGCCCGCGTTTACAAAACCGGATATGGAAATAATTTAACCAATATTGTTCCATGGGCCGAAGCCTCTTACCCTGGTGTCATTCAGTCTATTAACGACCTAACTGGGGAAGCTCACGTTGCTGAAGGACAAATTCGCTTCGAGGCACCCACCGCATCGGACCAAAATGCACCTGCGGTTGCCATTAAGCCTATCATCATCAACTTTGAAACTGCTTCATGGACCCTTACCTCGAGTATGAAGGAAATTATTGAGAATGAACTTGGCCGGTTATCGGTGGAGTTTGCCGGAATGAAAGTTCGCATTGAAGGAAACACCGATATAGTTGGGAGCGCCGCCATGAACCGCGATCTTTCGTACAAACGGGCAAAATCAGTAGCTGATTATCTGGTTAAAACCTACAATTTCGATCCAAACAGGTTTATTATTGTGGGCAACGGCCCCGATAAGCCGGTGGCCGATAATAATTCGGAAGAAGGCCGGGCTGCAAACCGCAGAACAGAGTTTCAGTTGTTAGGAAAATAAGTTATTATTACAAGGGAGGATAAAAAGTTATCCTCCCTTGTGTTAAATAGAAGGAAATTAGGCGATTATGGAAACTGTAAAAAAACTTTTTAGATTTGCCGGCGCTGTTGATAAAAAAACCTCATTGACAATAAGTATTTTGGGATGGGTGTTACTGGTCTTTTTCTGGTGGTTGATTCCAACAATTGGTTGGATTAAACCCACCATTCTACCTTCTCCCATCGATGTGATTTTGTGCTTCAAAACACTCTTTGTTGAACGAAATCTTTTATACAATACCGGCTATTCCATTTTTATCAATCTTGGGGGATATCTGCAAGCCATGGCGCTGGCCATTCCCCTTGGTTTTTTAATTGGATTGGTCCCCTTTTTCAGACATCTGGTAAGTAAACAAATTGAAGCCATCCGCTTTACCCCTCTACCTGCCACAACCGGCATTTTTATGGCCCTTTTTGGACTTGGACTCAGTGTTAAAGTGGAATTCCTGGCCTTTGGTATTTTTGTTTATTTGCTTCCGGCCATTACCCAACGTATAACCGATATTGAAACCGATGACCACCTTAAGGCTTTGCGACAAACCATGTGGACCCTCAATGCCAGTCCCTGGATGACTCTGAAACATTTTTATATCCCATCGGTTCTGAGCAGGTTCTCAATGGATGTAATCAACCTTGTTGCGGTGAGTTGGACCTACATTGTTATTGCAGAAATGGTCAATGCCCAGGGCGGATTAGGTTCAATGATTTACATGGCAACCTCGCGTGGTTCGCACGTCGATCAGCTTTATGCAGTACTCTTGCTTATCATTTCTATTGGATTTGTGCAAGATAAACTACTCAAAGTGCTCGATAAAAAAATCTTTAAATTCAAATACGCCTGAGTATGAAGCGAAATATTTTCCAAAAAAAAGAGGAGTTTGATATAACCGAACCTACGCAAAACATTGACAATGATAATAAAAGCGATACGGCCACTTATCAGGAACCTTCAGGTGAATTAACTGATATAATAAACCTTGTTAAAATTAACCAGGTATATTCGGACCATACCCCTCCTAATGTGGTTTTTAAGGATTTTAATCTGGATATCAAAGACATTAAAAACCGTGGTCAATTTATTACCTTAATGGGCAAGTCGGGTTGTGGAAAATCTACATTACTCCGGTATATCTCAGGATTACAGCTACCTACATCCGGAGAGGTTTATATCTATGGCAAAAAACGAACCGATAAAGACCGAATTCCCATGGTCTTTCAACAATACACCTCATTTGAATGGAAGACGGTTTTACAAAATGTGGCCCTCCCCTTAATATTAAAAGGAGTTCCTAAAAGTGAGGCCTACGATAAAGCCATGGATATGATAACGATTGTTGGTTTAGCGGGTCATGAAAACAAATGGGCAAAATATCCCATTCTTTCCGGAGGACAACTACAAAGGGTGGCCATTGCACGCAACCTGGTCGTGAATCCGCAAATACTATTAATGGATGAGCCTTTTGGTGCATTAGATACCATTACCCGAAAACAAATACAGGTTTTTCTTCGTTCAATTTTCGAAAATGCTAAAATTGACCCAACAATAGTCTTTGTAACCCATTCCGAAAGTGAGGCAATATTCCTTTCCACCGACATAGTTATACTGGACTCCGGACCAGCCAACATAAGACATCATATTACAGTCGATTTGCCCCAAATCCGCGATGACTCAGTTAGATATTCGACTGAATTTACTGATTACGTAAATAAACTTGGAGCTCTGCTCGAAGATTTGAAAAACGAAAGACCTTAGAACTTTTAAACAAAAGGGGAAGGGCTAATAAGGCGATTCTACGCCTTATTGCCTTTCTTCCTACTCTTTCCCCCACACTGCATAAATAACGCCATTTGAGTCACCAAAATATATAATTCCATCATCAATTACGGGTGTTGAGAGTATTGCTCCTAAATCAAGAATTTTATTCTCCGATGCTTCCATCTCGTTTCCATATAATTCAAATCCTTCTTTAAATTCCCCATTTTCATTATAAACCTCGAAGTAATTTCTCTTACTCCCGGGAGTTCGAAAAACCTCTTCCAACTTCCCGTTGAGATGATTAATCCGATATAGCCCACCATTAAAGCACCCGAAATATATATCGTTTTTGTGTGGAACTGCTTCGCCATATACCCTCATATTTAAGGGATAGGAACAAATTTCTTCTCCGTTTTGTGCATTAAATACACAAAATCTGTGCGAATCGGAAGTCCCAACATAAATAACATCATTAATAATTAATGGTGCAGCAATAACCCAACTCCCTTTTTCTTTCGTATTCCACATTCCAACTCCGGTATTAATGTTAAGGGAATAAATATTATAATCGCGACAACCAAATATTACCGAGTTCTTATATAGTGCCGCCCCTTTTTGTATTTCTCCTTTTGGGAAATATTCACTGCCTATTGTCTTGAATTTCCAAATCAAATCTCCGGTTTGAGCATTTAAAGCATAGAATAAGCCATCGAAGCTGCCAATAAATACAGTATTTTCATAAACCAAAGGGGTTGCATGTACAATGCCTCCTGTTTTAAATTTCCAGATTAATGATCCCGTTTTTGGGTCAATAGCATATACATTCCCGTCGCCACTTCCAACAAATACTTTATCACCGGAGCAAACCGGGGATGAAAGGAAGTAGTCCCACAAATCCAGTTTATTCTCTCCGTTTGTTTTGAACGTCCACAACACCTCTGCATCGTTTTTATCAATGGCATAAACCAATCCGTCAGAGCTGTTAAATATTACAGAACTATTATATATTAAGGGTTTTGATTTTATTTCTCCGTTAGTTCTGAATTTGTATACAAGATTCCCGGTTTTCTTGTTTAAGGCATAAAGACAGGAATCATTGCTTCCAATGTACATTGTGTTTTCACTAATCTCTGGTGATGAAAAAATCCTTCTATTGGTTGAGAATTTCCAAATCAAAGAATCCTGCCCCGATGCCGTGACAGCAAGAAAAATGAACATTAATAAATTAATCACTCTGGTCATAATATAAAATTTTAGCTGCCGGATTATGATCTGGCATAGTGAAGATTACTCAAAATTCGAACAAAGCTTGTTTTCATGAACCAAAGATAATATTATACTTTAAATCACTATTGTCCGTAAAAGTACTTTCTTGTTCAATTGCTCAAGCAGCACGGGCTCAAATACCATTATATCAACCCACCACCCAACAACACTGACAGTATTTTGTTCGCACCCGATGCCGGCCATGATTTATTTTCTTATCCCCGTGCAATAAAAATCGCTATCTTTAATTTGTCAATTAACCTTTTATACCTTTCAATCAAAAACATTTTTACACTATTGTTATATCAAACTTATGCATATGAAGAAACGATTACTTGGGAAAACCGGATTTGAGATTTCTGAAATCGGATTAGGAACCTGGCAGGTGGGGGGAAAATGGGGCTCTGTTTTTAGCCATTCAAACGCCGATGCCATTTTAAATTCTGCCGTTGACCATGGCGTGAACTTCATCGACACAGCAGATGTTTACAGTGACGGCGAAAGTGAAAAAGCCGTTGGCCGCCTGGTTCGTTCCCGCTCCGAACGTATCTATGTGGCTACCAAATGCGGACGCCGGTTTAATCCCCATGATGACCAATCCTACCAGGTAAAAGCGCTTCGTGGTTTTGTGGAAGACAGTTTAAAAAATATGAGTCTTGAAACCCTCGACCTCATCCAACTGCACTGCCCGCCTACCGAAACCTATTATCGCCACGAGATTTTCGAACTCTTCGACAAACTCAAAAAAGAGGGGAAAATCCTGAACCTCGGCGTTAGTGTTGAACGGGTCGAAGAAGCACTCAAGGCCATAGAGTACGACAATGTTACAACAGTCCAAATCATCTTCAATATGCTTCGGCAACGACCCGCTGACGAGTTCTTTGCCGCAGCCGCCCAAAGAAACATCGGCATCCTTACGCGCGTACCTTTGGCCAGCGGTCTTCTTACCGGTAAATTTACCGAAACCACAACATTTGGTCAAGACGACCACCGAACCTTTAACCGTAATGGCGAAGCATTTGACAAGGGAGAGACTTTCTCCGGGGTTGATTACATTAAAGGGTTGCAGGCCGTTGAAGACATCAAAAAAGTCTTTCCACAAGCCGAAAACCTGGCTGCCATAGCCTTGAAATGGATACTAATGTTTCGTGAGGTCAGTTGTGTTATTCCGGGAGCCTCCCGGCCCGATCAGGTACTCTCGAACCTGATGGCCGCCAACATCCCCGACATTACGCCCGAACAGATGAATAAAGTAAAAGCGATTTACGACCAGCACATCTGGCCAACCATCTCTAAAGAAAAATGGTAATTCAACTGTCGGTGGCCATTATTTAGAGAGTATCGAAAAACGAGTTTATAACCCCATACGAATCTGTTTGCAAAAAAGAAGTGGTTGTAAAAGAAATTTTCACCGCAACAAACGCAAAGCCGGGGTTAGGTGAGCAATGAGTATCGACAGAAATCTCCTTTTGCCATCAATGCCCGGACCTTGCGATTTTGGCGTATTATTTTACCACATTTTTATTTCAATTGCTTCTTTTCGCAATCCTGAAGTCGATATTGAATACTTAAAATTTCAATGACTATCAAATGAAACGGATTACTATTCTTTTGCTGGCACTTAGCCTTATAGCGGCCGGCTGTAGTAAGCAAACACAAAAACTGTTCGACCTCGAAGATGTTCCCGAAAACTCCGGGTTTAAAATGGATGATTACTGGATCTGGGGTGGTTCCATAATCCGTGTCGATTCCGTTTATCATCTTTTTGCCTCACGCTGGCCCAAAACCGGCAAATTTCCCCATGGCTACAAAACAAACTCTGAAATTGTGCGGGCCTCCTCCCTGTCGCCCCAGGGACCCTTTACCTTCGAAGAGGTCGTTATTGGCGAACGCGACAGCGCCTTTTGGGATTCAAATATGTCGCACAATCCCACCATTCATAAAATAAATGACGAATACATTCTCTTTTACATCGGGAGCGATTTCACAACCTTTCAGGAAAAATCTGACAGACTGCTGCGACGAGTAGGGTTTGCCAGGGCAAAATCAATCAATGGTCCCTGGAAACGATCGAACCGCCCTTTAATAGAAACCGAATCGAACAACCCCGCCATCCTTGAAGATAGTGGCAAAATATGGCTTATGTACCGTGATGCCAATTTGAGAGTTTACCTGGCCAGTGCCGATTCGGTTGATGGGTCTTTTACTGTGGTTAATGACAATGTTTGGCCCTCTTGCAAACTGGAAGATTTTTATCTCTATAAAAGCGGCAGCCTTGTTCATTTGATTTGCGAGGATAACGTTGGCTGTATTTCTGGAGAAATCCGGTGGGGTGTCCATCTCACCTCTCTGAATGAGATGAAATCGTGGCATAAAGGAGAGCCATTAATTGCTTATGACCATAAAATTCGTTTAACCAATGGCTCAAAAATAAAATGTAAAAGAAGAGAACGGCCGCAATTGCTCATCGAAGATGGAAAAATAACAGGTTTAATTACCTCGGTTTACGACGGAAAAAATTCCTGGTGCCAACTGGTTAAGATAAAAAACAAAATATCTGTGAATTAATCCATATTACCTTATATAAAGGTTCAACATAAAGAAAAATTTAGTTGTTAAGTTATTAGTTGTCCTGTTGGATAGTTATATTCTTGTTCAGTCGTTTCATTCTTAGATTTTAGGTCTTAGGGGCAGCAAGCATCAGCATGCTGACAACTCTTTGGGGTTAAAAGTCAAAAATCCCAAAAGCCCTGACGGGGCGGAAGCAATCAGTTTGCTTTGTACCCATATTTTCAAACGTTAACCATACGTGTTTATTTCCAATATCCTAATAAATATTAATTTCCCTTACTTGATTTTATGTTTTTGGTTTTCTGTACTATGCAAAAGATAAATGAACTGTTTATTTTAGTACCACTACTAACCGACTAAAACAATAATATTCTTCGCTTTACTACCAATGACAGGCTGCTTTTTTCATTTCCCACACCAAAGAGAGTTGTCATTGGTAACGGAGTGAGGGATCTAACAATAAATTTAAGAGTCATGGTTTTAATTCTACCAATGACAGATTTTTGATTCATTGATAAATTGATCCATCGCTGCGCTAACAATGAGAGGTTTACGATTCATTGATTATTAGATCCATCGCTGCGCTCTGGATGACACCGCACTTTTTTAATGGGAGATAGCTGAGGGTTTTTCAATAACTTTTATTGATTTCCACTTCCCACTCTGAAACCGAATAACCAGAATTGAACAAAACAAGAGAAAAAATATAACCAAAATAAGCCACGCAGCAACCACCGATAAATTAAACACATTAAAAGAGATATAGAGAATTGGAACAAACAACCAATGAGTCAGGACTGATACAGCCATTGTAAAAACAGTATCACCAGCTCCACGCAGTGCTCCAACCAAAGACACAATGACTGCTTCGGCTAGTACATACAAAGCAGCAACCCTTATCATGGAAACAGCCAAAGGCACAGCTTCTTCGAAAATAGGATCAAAAGTATCAGGCTGAAATACCCTGACTAATGCTTTGGGGATAAAAACAAAAAGAATAAGAATAACAAATGAATAAAAAATCCCCGTACGTATTCCTGAAAGTGCCGCCCTGTGAGCTACCTGAGGCCTACCGGCACCCATATACCTGCCAACCAGACTTGTTACAGCAATTTCAATTCCCAATAATGGTATAAACGAAACCAAATCCCAGTTAAACATTATGGTGGTTGCAGTTGCCACCACATCGCCCCTCCCATGAAAAAGAGCAATCATTATGGCAAATGCTAAAAAATTAAGAAACAATTCAACACCTGCAGGATAACCAAATCGAATCAGTGTTTTCATTATAGGCCAGTTAAACCTAAAAGAGCTCATTACACCAAACATATTCCGGTTTGCAGGTAAAAAAGCACCGCTAATAGTGGCTATACCAGCTCCCTTTATTCCCATTGGTTCAAAGCCAAACTTTCCAAAAATCAAAATATAGTCAAGCACTACATTCACAATCATAGCCGCAAATGTAGCTGTCATCACAATTTTTGTTTTACCAATACCGGTAAAATAACAACCCAACGTATATCGCATCATTCCAAAAAGACCGCCCCATGCAAGTATGTTTAAATACTCAATCTGATACCCAATTTGAGAAACTGGTAGCTCCATTATGTAGAAAAAAGAAATGGCTAACGGCTTAACCAAAACTACTAACGGCCAGGCCAGGATGGTGATAAGAATAGCCTGAAAAGCAGCTTTCGTGGAGTTAAATCGTTCGCCTGCACCAAAATACTGAGCCACCAAAGCTGTTGAATATCCTGTTAAGCCCATAAAAAAGAAAATCATCATCTGAAAAGTTACTGCTCCACCCATTGCTGCATTCATCTGCTCAGGTCCCAGTTTTGCAAGAAAAAGTCGATCGGTAAAAGTCATCACCCCATCGCAAGCAGTTGAAATAATCATTGGCAAAGCCAACGCAAGTAATTCTTTGGTACCTCCAAACTTATTATAATCTTTGAAGTATTGTTTAATGATATTCATATATTGTTATTATTCTAATATTTAAGACTTGTAACATAAACAATAAAACGAATCCTCACAACCTCTTGGCATGTGATTTTCCATCCTTGCTATTCATAGTTAAACTTCTATTGATAATGCGATAAGAGTTGAATAATTGCTTTTTAAATCCAGAATAGGGCATAACCTTAATAACCGTGAGCTTCACCCATGGTTAGTTATATTTAGCCACTTCGTGGCAAAGAATACAACCCTTAATTCGCATTGATAAGTGAAGCATATTGCCCGTTTAAAATAATCATATCCTATTTTTTATTTCATTTAATCAATGTTTTAGCGTCTTTTATTTAAAGCATTACTTAAATATAAGTCAGTATTATGCATTTCGAATTAAAATACAAACACATGATCAGAAATAAAACTATTAGAAATCTAGATTGCAATATGCATTACATTATTATTCTTTACTTTTAATGATTTCATATAAACATTTACTTTAATCCCAACTTGTTTTATTTGATGTAATAATTTCAAGACTTCTGGAAATTTCCTGTTTGATGCCTGAATGATTAATTGATGCGTCAAGCTGTCGCAAAAACCCTTCCGAAAGAGGGAATGCACTCATGGCCCTCACAATTTTCCATATTATTATATCATTGTGTTTAAATCTCTCAAAACAATCGATCAGCGATTGCAGACCAATTTTATTTAATGTATAAAAGTTAATGTAACCAATTACATCAATGGCTTCAATTATTTGTTTTTCTGTACCATAAAGCAATACATTCTGTAAATGTGGCATTGCTACCGAACCAATACGCATAAGTACGCGAGCCGTCAGATCACGAGGTAATGGATGATTTTTCTTTTTGAACTTAACCTCAGGAACTACTTTATACTGATTATTTCCAACGTCACCTAACATCGAAACTAAATATGGTACAGCATGCAACCCAGAACCTGCTAGTGAACTGCAAATCTCCAGTTTAGGATACAATTTATTCTCTGATCGAAGTGCATTACACAAAGGTCTTATAGCATTAATATTACCCTGGATTCCAAGTAACCTTGCTCCTATAGTCCGATCACAGGCATTTTTGCTTTCAAGTAACAACAGTTGTTCAGAAAAAGAAAGATTAATAAAGTCAGATTCCTGGCCCTCTGAAACAAATCCACGACTTTTAAGCTGACTTAACGAGCTCCGCATAGGCTTTAGAGGTTAAATTCAGGAATCAAAATTATGGTATTCTTCTGTAATCATTGCATAATTAATCGTTGAAATCTATAAAAATTTTAAAAATTCTCAGTTACTATTTGGATTAACATCTGGTGAGGATTTAGTTTAAATCGAAACCTAAAGCGTAAGGTTTTATTAATCGAACAGTCAAGCTATTATGGAATTAAGGAAACTAAAAAAAGTTAAACGACAATTATTAAAAACAATTGTAATAATCACTATATAATGTGAATTAAGAGTTGAACAACTGCTTTTTAAGCTCAGAACAGGGCGTAACCTTAATAACGGTGGGTGAATTCCAAGGCTTTAAGTAAGTCCATTTCATCTGCCCTAAAAATTCTGCCGACGGCAGGATTTTTAGGGCAGAGTTGGTTCAGTTGTAAATACCATGGGCTTCACCCATGGTTACTATTTAGCCACTTCGTGGCAAAGAATACAACCCTTAATTCGCATATATAATACTTAAATCTGTATTTTTGAAAACTTAATAACTCCAGGTAATTCTGAAAAAGCTAAATAAAATATGGATTAAGAACAAATGGCTCACTATTCCAGTGGTGTTAATCGTTTTGTTTTACATATCACTACCCCGGCAACTTTTTAAAACACCATACTCCACTATATTAACAGACCAACATGGCTCTCTTCTCTCGGGATATATTGCTGAAGACGGACAATGGCGCTTTCCTCCGGGAGATTCTGTTCCCTGGAAATTTAAGACATCTCTTTTGCATTTCGAAGATGAATATTTCAATTATCATCCCGGAATTAATCCGGTTTCACTTGTAAGAGCCACCATCCAGAATATCCGATCAGGTAAAACGGTGAGCGGAGGTAGCACCATTACCATGCAGGTTATTCGACTTTCACGGCCAGCTCGACGTAACATTTTTCACAAGATTAAGGAGATGTTCCTGGCTGTTCGTCTCGAAATATCCATAAGCAAAGACAGTATTCTGTCACTTTACTCATCACAAGCCCCTTTTGGTGGCAACACAGTTGGATTGGAGGCTGCCTCGTGGCGCTATTTTAACCATCCGCCACATGAACTTACATGGGCCGAATCAGCTCTTTTGGCTGTGCTTCCCAACGCCCCGGCATTAGTTCATCCCGGGCGGAATCGTCAACAACTCATTGAAAAGCGCAACCGCCTCCTTAATAAGTTGCATCAAAAAAAGATTATTGATGATGTAACACTAGAGTTAGCTCTTGCTGAATCACTTCCTGGCGAACCCCTTCCCATTCCACGTATTCTTCCCCATTTGCTCGATGAACAAATAAACAAAAATCGTGGTACCCGCAAAAAAACAACTGTTGACCCCTATCTTCAAAAACTTGCCTCCGATATTATTAATCGTCATGGATTTCAGCTCAAACAAAACCAAATTCACAATGCGGCTGCTCTTATTGTTTCAGTTGAAACCGGATCAGTTTTGGCCTATGTGGGAAATACTGACGGCGAGGATCTGTCAAAAGGACACCAAGTAGATATAATAAAGGCGCCACGAAGTTCCGGAAGCATTCTTAAACCCATACTTTTTGCAGCTGCCTTACAAGATGGGTATATACTTCAAAAAACACTTCTCCCTGATATTCCAACCTATTACCGAAATTTCAACCCACAAAATTATCAACGAAGGTTTGATGGAGCAGTTCCGGCTGATGAGGCCCTTTCACGTTCGTTAAATGTTCCGTTTGTCAGGTTATTGAACGATTACGGAGGAGACCGATTTCTCTCGCTGCTACAAAAATGCGGTTTTTCGACCATGATGAAGCCTTACGGGCATTATGGATTAACCCTTATTTTAGGAGGAGGAGAAACCACTCTTTGGGATTTGACCGGTTGTTATGCCTCAATGGCAAGAACCCTTAATCATTTTAACACACACAATTCAACATATTTTAAAGATGATTTTAGGCCGGTAACAACCACTTTTACCAACAACAGCCCCCAATTAATAAAAAGCGAACACGCATCAGTATTACAAGCATCGGCCCTGTATTTTACTCTTCAGGCAATGACCAGTGTTCAACGACCACCCGAAGAAACAGGCTGGGAGCATTTTTCCTCATCGCGACAAATTGCATGGAAAACCGGAACAAGCTATGGATTCCGGGATGCCTGGAGTATTGGTGTAACACCTGAATACATCGTTGCTGTGTGGGTGGGCAATGCCACCGGTGAAGGACGACCCGGCATTATTGGAGGAGCAACAGCCGGTCCAATAATGTTTGAACTTTTCAACATTCTGCCTCACACCACTCGCTTTGAGATTCCTTATGATGAACTCATAAAAATACCTGTATGCCAAAAATCAGGCCATCGCGCAGGACAATACTGTGAAACTGTTGACACCATTTATATTCCGGCAACTCACAAAAAAACCGAACCCTGTCCCTATCATAAACATATTCACCTTACTCAGGATGGACAATATCAGACTCGTCTTGATTGTGAACCAAACGGCACCATTCGTACAGAAAACCGTTTTGTTCTTTCACCGGTAATAGAGTGGTTTTATAAAACCCGTCATCCCGAATATAAATCACTTCCTCCTTTTAAACCCGGCTGCGAAACTAATGAGTCGCTCTCTCCCATCGATTTTATTTATCCTCAAGCCAATGCAACTGTTTTTGTCCCAACCGGATTTGATGGACAGATGTCGCGCATTATTCTAAAAGCAGTTCATAGAAATGCCGATGCGATTCTATATTGGCATTTTAACGGCGAATTCCTGGGCATCACACATTCTCCACATCAATTTGAAGTATTACCTAAAACCGGAATAAATAACATAACCGTGGTAGATGATGAAGGAAACCGCATAACAAGAAAAATGAATTGTGCCGGAGAATAACAAAAATGCTCCCCAGGAAACAAAAACGATATGGTCGTAAGAGACCTGACAGGCCATTGCAAACAAATCTAATGCTTGATTTGTTCCATAAAATATAATAAATTAAACAAATGAAAATTATTGAATACAGAAAAACCCCACCTAAATAACAATAAATATTAAATTTGCAGAATACGTCGTTAAAATTTTCACTTGGAACAATATTTGAGTGGACACGTAATAACCAAAATTGCAGATTTCAAATAAACAACTCATAATTCATGGAAAAACCAAGAGGATTAACCAAGACCAGATGGTGGGTAGCCATTTCATTGAGCATACTAATTACATTTGTTTTTGTAGCAGCCAGCAACGACCAGAGGAACTTCGAGATAGTAAAGAACCTGGATGTTTTTTACACCCTTTTCAGGGAATTAAACAGTAGCTATGTTGATGAAACCGAGCCTGAAAAACTGATAAAAACAAGCATTGATGCCATGCTCGAATCGCTGGATCCATATACCACTTACATTCCTGAATCGGAAATGGATGATTTCCGGTTTATGACCACCGGTGAGTACGCAGGCATTGGCGCACTTATTACCAAACGAAACCATTATGTTGTGGTTTCTGAACCTTATGAAGGTTTTCCGGCTCAACAATCAGGATTAAAAGCAGGCGACCGCATACTTGAAATAAATGGAGAGAGTATGTACGACAAAGAAACATCTTATGTGAGCGAGCGTTTAAAAGGTCCTGCCAGCACCGAATTAAAGGTAAAAATAGAGCGCCCGGGCACCAAAAATCCATTGGATATTCTTATCACGCGTCGTGTAATTCAGATTAATCCGGTACCCTACTATGGTATGTTAGACAACCAAACCGGAATCATTATTCTGAATAGCTTTACTCAGGACTGCTCGCGCGAAGTTGAAAAAGCCTTTACTGAGCTTAAGAAAAAAAACATGACCGGCTTAGTTTTCGATTTACGCGGAAATCCAGGAGGTTTAATGGATGAAGCTGTAAAAATAGCCAACCTGTTTCTTCCTCGTGGAAGTGAAGTTGTAAGCACCCGTGGTAAAGTGTCGCAATGGGAAAAAACCTTCCGCGCACCGCGTGAGCCGATAGATACCGAAATGCCTATTACTGTTTTGATTAACAGAGGATCAGCATCGGCCTCAGAAATTGTTGCCGGAGCATTACAGGATCACGACCGCGCTGTAATCATTGGCCAACGATCATATGGTAAAGGTCTTGTACAAACCACTCGTAACCTGGCATACAATGCTAAGCTTAAAGTGACAACCGCTAAATATTATATTCCCAGTGGACGATGCATTCAGGCAGTTGACTATTCGCATCGCAACGAGGATGGAAGTGTTGGTCTTATCCCCGATTCGTTGATGAAAGAATTTAAAACAAAAAGTGGCAGACCTGTTTTTGACGGCGGTGGCATTTCGCCGGATATAACGGTTGAATCCGAAAAGTATTCAAACATTTCCATTGCACTTGTGACCCAACAAATTATTTTTGATTACGCCACCGAGTTTTCTGTTGCAAACCCAACTATTGATAAACCCGAAAGTTTTGTGCTTTCTGATGCTTCGTATGATGAATTTAAAACATATGTAGATTCTTTAAAAGAATTCCAGTATCACACCGAATCACAGGATTTACTCGCAAAATTGAAGTCGGCATCAAAACGGGAAGGCTATTTTGATAATACCGAAAAAAGCCTTGCTGAACTGGAAAAACATATTGCACCAAATATTAGTCGCGATATGGAGCTTTTTAAAGCAGAAATCAGTGATTTACTATCACTGGAACTAATGCGCAGATATTATTACCAAAAAGGTGCCATTCTGCACAATATTAATTCCGACACAGATGTAAAAAAAGCTGTTGAAACACTTAGCAATAAGGAAGCATTCCATGGTATGCTTCAAGGAACCATCCTGACTCATGCAGGTGATAAAAGATAAAACTAAACAAGAGAAACAATCAAAGATCTTTACAGAGGGAGTGTTATTATACACTCCCTCTTTGTAAATATAAAATGGCAAGAATCTCAGTTGAAATCAACACATTAAATGCTGAAAGACTTTTGGAAGCATGTTTAACAAGTATAAAAAGGGAAGATGAAATAATTATCTGTGATTAGAATGAAGCTCTATGTTAACCATTCTTTAATAAAATACCAGGTAAAAATGCCCGAAGCAATTAGCTTTAATACCACGCCGGTCAGAATGCCTATAAAAGATCCAATTGCAGCTTTGAAGGCTTTATTGGAATCGGAATGTTCAGATAGTTCACCCAGCAAAGCTCCCAGAAACGGACCAAGTATTACTCCGGCAGGACCAAAAAATAATCCTACAACCAACCCTATGGATGCACCCCAAACTCCCTTACTGCTTCCGCCAAACTTCTTTGTTCCCCAAATTGGTACAACGTAATCCATAATAGTAACAAATAATGCAACTGCAGCGCATGTCCATAAAAATCCTGCACTAAAATGTCCCCAGCGGGAAAACTGAAGGAATAATAATGCCAGAAAACTAATTGGCGGACCAGGTAAAACAGGTACAATGCAGCCAACCAAACCAATTAAAAGAAAAATGATGCCAACGGATAAAAAAATAATATCAACCATAAAAAATAGCTTTTAGAATTACCCATTTCTTTATTGAGTCAAGATTACCTACACAAATTATTCCTCGGATTTATAATCCAATACTAATGTGCCTCCAACCAGTTTTGCCCTACACCCATATCTACAAGCAGAGGAACTTTTAATACACAAGCCGATTCCATAGCTTCCTTAACCAATGTTTTAACTTTATCGAGCTCAGGTTTGAACACTTCAAAGTTTAATTCATCATGTACTTGTAAAATCATTTTTGATTTTAACCCTTCAGCCATTATCCTATTGTGAATAACAACCATTGCCTTTTTTATGATGTCGGCAGCAGTTCCCTGAATAGGTGCATTAATAGCGTTTCGTTCGGCCATTCCTCGTACTATAGCATTTCGTGAGTTTATATCAGGCAAATAGCGCTTACGCTTAAATAAGGTTTCAACATAGCCATTCTCGCGCGCCTGATGCACACACTTCTCCATATACACGCGCACACCCGGAAAGTTATCAAAATAACCATCAATAAGGGCCTTGGCTTCCCCTCTAGGTATATTGAGCCTTTCGGCAAGCCCAAAGGCAGAAATGCCGTATATAATGCCAAAATTAGCAGTCTTGGCTTTTCGTCGCATATCAGAGGTTACTTCTTCTAAAGGAATTTTAAAAATTCGAGCCGCCGTTGCAGCATGAATATCTTCGCCGCGATTAAATGCCTCAACCAGATGCTGGTCTTCGCTCAAATGCGCCATCAAACGAAGCTCCACTTGTGAATAGTCTGCGCTCAGGAACAAAGTATCCTCGCCTTCCACAATAAATGCCTTACGTATTTCGCGACCATCATCATCGCGGATTGGAATATTCTGAAGATTTGGATTAGAACTACTTAGGCGGCCAGTTACAACAATTGATTGATTATAGGATGTGTGTAATCGTCCAGTTTCTTTAACCACTAATTGAGGTAATGCTTCTACATAAGTAGTTAACAGTTTTTTAAGGCCTCTTTGATCCAATATTAATGGAATAATCGGATGAGCATTTTTAATTTTTTGAAGTACTTCCTCATTAGTACTGTATTGTCCCGATTTTGTTTTTCCGGCTTTTACATCTACTTTAAGTCTTTCAAACAATACTTCTCCTACCTGCTTAGGACTATTGATGTTAAACTCCACACCAGCCATTTCAATAATGGTCTTCTCAAGTTCATTCAATCGTATGTTAAGTTCACCACCAAACCGTTTTAACTCATTTACGTCAATCTTAACTCCATGACCTTCCATCTCGAGTAAAACCAACAAAAGAGGCATTTCCACCTCCCGAAAAAAGGACTCTACGCCTTCTTTCGTTAGTTCTTTTTCAAGTATTTCTTTCAATTGCCATGTTACATCAGCATCTTCGGCAGCATATTCCTTAACCTGTTCTATTGGAACATCCCTCATGTTACCCTGACCTTTTCCTTTTGCCCCAATAAGTGATTCTATTGAAACCGGCGAATACCTAAGATAAGTTTCGGACAAATAATTCATATTGTGTTTCAGTCCGGGCTGAATTAAATGATGGGCCACCATTGTATCAAAAACCGGTCCTGCAAGAAACACATCATATTTCTTCAAAATAAGGGCATCATATTTCAGGTTTTGGCCAACCTTTTCGATACGCTTATCTTCCAAAACTTTTTTAAATCGTTTTATCAACCCATATGCCAGATTCTTGTCGGCTGGTACTGGTACATACCAGGCTTCATGAGCTTTCCAGGAAAATGAGATACCAACCAATTCAGCCGAAGGAATATCCAGCCCGGTGGTTTCAGTGTCAAAGCAAAAACTTTTTTGAATAGATAGCTCAGCTGCAAGAGAAAGAAGAGCCATATCATTGTCAACCAAATAATAGCTATGCGACACTTCAACAATTGTTTTAAAACCTCCCATGGTTTGAACGGGCATTTCGGGAACATCATCAAAGAGCGACCTCTGAACCATTTGAGGCCGGGCATTTGTTTCACCCGAGAGACGTTCCCAAAGTGAACGAAACTCAAGATCTTCAAACACTGCTTTTAACTTTTCAAGATTAGGCGCTTGATGAATAAAGTCGTCAATATTAAAATCAAATGGAACCTGAGTTTCAATCGTAACAAGTTTTCGGGCAAGTTCAACCTGCTCGCGAAAATTAACAAGATTCTCCTTTTGTTTGCCTTTAAAATCATCTAAATTAGCATAAACAGCATCCAGATTGTGATACTTGCCAATGATCTCCTTTGCTCTTACCTCACCAATTCCCGGACATCCCGGAATGTTATCGGCAGCATCGCCCCACAGCGCCAAAATATCAATAACATTAATTGGTTCATTAACTCCAAAATGATCTTTAACCTCTTGAACGCCCCAAACTTCGATTTCGTTGCCCCTGGCCTTAGGCTTATAAACCTTAACATTGTCATTTACAAGTTGCATAAAATCCTTATCGGGAGTAACCATATAAGTGAGATAACCCATTGCTCCCGCTTTATGCGCCACAGTACCTATCACATCATCAGCCTCATATCCCGGAATATCAAGAAGAGGAATGTTGAGTGCATCAAGAATGCGTCGAATATATGGCACCGCACTTTTAATGTCTTCGGGAGTTGATTCACGATTAGCTTTATACTCAGCGTACATTTCGTTTCGGAAAGTAGGCCCCGAATAGTCAATAACCACCCCAATATGAGAAGGTTGTTGACTGTTAAGTATATCAAGCAGAGTATTTGTAAAGCCAAATGCCGCCGAAGTATTTTGTCCTTTTGAATTAATGCGGGGTGTTCTGATAAATGCATAATAGGCCCTATAAATTAATGCATATGCATCTAATAGAAATAATTTATGCTGAGGTTGTGCCATGTTAATATATGGTGTTGAATTTTTATTGATAATAAGGGGTTAAAAACTTTGGGCCAAACACATACCTACTGTTCAAGTACCAGTTGATTTTCAAATAATTTAAGATCAACAAACTCGCCCATCAACCGATATCCTGCTTCGTTGGGATGCAGATAATCGCCTGTATGCGCGTCGGGTAAAAGGGTTAGTGGATTTTCAGGATTTTGCATCGCTTTGTCAAAATCAATCACCGCATCAAACTTACCGCTGTTACATATCCACTCATTAACAGTCTTTCGGGCTGCTTCTCTGAAGCTGGTATAATAAAACGATTCACCAAAGGGTAAAATGGTTGCACCATAAACCAGGATTCCGTTATTATGGGCTTTATTGATCATTTGTTCAAAGGCTACAATCAAATCGTCAGCTACCTTTGCCGCCGCCATACTATCCGGAGTTTGCCCCAAGTCATTTACCCCCTCAAGAATCACTAACCACTTAACGGCTGACTGATTCAACACATCGCTTTGAAACCGGTCTACAGCTGAAGGGCCCAAACAGCTTTTTAAAACACAGTTGCCTCCAATTCCATGGTTAAGCACTGCAACCTTTTTTGCTGAAGGATTCTGTACCAATCGATCGGCAAGAATATCGGTCCAACGGTTTTGCTGGTTAGTTCCCGAACCCCTACCATCAGTAATAGAATTGCCCAAAACAACAACTGCTCCAGAATTTTCAGAAGCCTTAACATCGATACCATTAATCACATACCAATGATCGGTAGTTATTGAATCGGAAAACAGAGGGTCCGAAAGATGGTTCCCAGCCTTTATAAATGAAGTGGTGCGTGAACCAGGATGCCCTGTAATATCAGGAGAAGTTTCTCCAAATAAGAGCGTGATAGCTATATCGGAGCGTGGCGACAATTGGAACAAAACAGGATCAGAAGTAACCACCTGCCCCGGTTGTATGGTAATACCAGGCTTTTGGCCAAACAAAAGCATATTAACGGTAGATGAATCAATGACACATCCCCCTTTAGAAACGGCAATTTGCACACCAACAATGTCGACCGGGTTGTTACTGAATTCATTTGAAAACCTTACTTTTAAGCTATCTCCACCTATAGACACCCTCACCACCTGCCGTAGTGTATTGTTAGTCAAACCCGGCTCGGGTGGATTATTATGTGGCTCAACCAGCTGAGGAGAGGTTGCCCAGGTTCCCACCCAAATATTACTTGGGTTTTTAGCCGTGGGATTACAAGCTGTTAACAGAGTTATCCCCACAACAAACAAGGCGGTAGTCATCAACCGCACAGGCCGGTTATAGAAGGCCGGTTTTTGAAAAAATGGCTTAGTAAACATGATAAGAAATGTTTTTAGTTTATCCGTCCATGGCAACCATGGAAAAAAATATTGTTTATCTCCCAAAGTTAAAAAAGTTAATGAAGGTAGGACAAATTTACACAGCCAAACTTTTCTAGGCCAGAATCTGCAAACATCGTATAAGCCCAACCAAAGCCCATTACTATTACAATAAACTACAATTTACCTAAACGCGTGATTTTTGCAAAACTGATACTATTTGTAATAATTTGAATATTAGGTGGATAGTTTATATGTAATAATTCAAGGGTTAGAAGTGAAGAGAAAGAGATATAATGATTTGAAAACTAATCTTGTGTCCTGATTTTAAGAATCAAAAAAGTAAGGCCATAAAGTATTAACCAAAGGATGCTAAATTGGAGAAAAAAAAGAACTACCAATAAAAACCCCGATTCACAGACTATTTTGGTAAGAATAATGGGGAAAAAAACAACCAGAATAACATTTGTAATTGTACTAGCCAAAGCCAGAATTCCCATTACAAAATAAGAAGCACTAATAATCCCGGAGATTATCAGAGCATTCCTCACGTTCTGTTTCATATTCATTGTAAGTTTTTGATTTCACCAGTAGATAGTTCTTATGAATTTTATAAGTTCGCTAACTTTTTATAAGGAAACTTCTTAGCAATAACCCCTATTCATTATCAGAGGCGTACCATTCGGCAAAAGAGTTCCCGGTTTCGTGTAGTTTAAGGCTAAAAAGTATAACCCCCTCAGGAAGATGTTTTTTAATGCGTCGGGCAAAATCGACAAGAAGATTTTCGCAGGTGGGCTGATAGTTAACAACAATAATTTTTTCGGAGAGCGCCGAAAGGTTTTCAATTTGAGTTTTGGGAACCAGATGACTCATCACAATAGCATGATCGTGAGGTTTAACAATCTCATTATTCACGATAGCTTTAAGGTCGCCAAAATCCATCACCATTCCCAGTTTTGGGTTTTGTACATCATTTATGGGTTCGCCCATCACTGTCACCTGAAGAATGTAGGAATGACCATGAATATTGCGACACAATCCATCGTAATTCCACAAAGCATGAGCCATCTCAAAACGGAACTCTTTAGTAAGTCGTATTTTAGCCATTATCTTTCCCTCAAAATCAATCTTATTATTTCACAGAACATTTGCTAACGCACTCCACAATATTATTCAAACTATCATGCTTAAGATAATAATATGTGTTTTTACCATCGCGTTGAGATGCCAACACCCCTTTATCTTTTCAGATACCCAAATGGTGCGAAGTCGTTGATTGTTCAATATTTAACAAGCTATGAATTTCAGTAACAGTTAATTTTTTCCCGTCTTCCAGGTGCGTCAAAATTGCAATACGCATAGGATGTGCAATAGCCTTTAGCATACTGGCGGCTCTCTCAAGCATATCAGGATCCAAATCTTTAATTTTAATTTCGGAAGATATTTTTTTCATCGGTTTATTAATTGGTTTTCATCATTCATATTAAACCCGTCAATAACAAAGGGATCGATTAATTTTTGAAATTTTTGACACCTCTCACTTAACCGCCTTATTACCAACCTGTCAACAAAACACATAGCGCATCCAAAAATCTATTATTATCCTATTTTACAGCACTATAATACTGAATCATGTCATCCGTCGAATTAATATTATATGAATTAATTCAGAATAATAACATAGGAAAAATCAGGCCACAAAGATATAAAGAAATGTAAAAGCAACATATGCAACTTATAAATTTATTTAGATACTTAGATATAACCCAGTCAATGTATTAATAATTTTTAATTATAAAACTTTAATCCCGTTCAATTTGTTAATTTTGGAATGAAATAAATGAGTGGTTATCCAGAATACTAGAATAATTTGCATTAGCTAACATTATACAATTTATTTTAGGTTAAGTGTTTCTGTTTTCAATTTCGGATTTTTCATACACCATTATAAATTAATATCAGCTTTACCGGTAATTTCCGCATGAGTATTCCAACTAAAATAAAAGCACCGATTGAAAACGAGATGAAGGCTTTTGAGAGCTACTTTAAAACGCAGCTTAACACTAAAATTCCTCTTCTCACAATCATAACCAACTATTTGTTACGCCGAAAGGGAAAACAGATGCGTCCTATGTTGGTTTTTTTATCAGCCAAACTAAATGGCGAAATAACTGAGGCTTCCTACACTGCAGCCAGCCTTATTGAACTGTTACATACTGCCACGTTAATACACGACGATGTGGTGGATGAAACGTATCAACGCAGAGGTTTTTTTTCTATTAATGCCCTTTGGCGTTCAAAGATTGCTGTTTTAGTAGGTGATTATTTCCTTTCAATAGGCCTTATTAACGCACTAAAGACTAAACAGATTGGAGTACTTGAAATAGTTTCATGTGCCGTAAAAGAGATGAGTGAAGGCGAACTTTTACAAATTGAAAAATCACGGCGTCTTAATATCACTGAGGAGATTTATTATGATGTAATCCGGAAAAAAACAGCCACCCTAATTGCTGCATGCACCAAAGCAGGTGCGTATTCGGTTAACGCCGATGAGGAACAACTAAATAAGATGCATCTTTTTGGAGAATATCTGGGTATGGCATTCCAAATTCGTGACGATCTCCTTGATTATGAAAAAACAAACTTTGCCGGAAAACCAACCGGAAACGATTTAAAAGAAAAAAAAATTACTTTACCACTGATATACGTCCTGGATCAATTATCTCCATCTAATCGAAAATCCATTTTAAGATCCATTAAACGCCATCACAAAAAAGAACGAAAAACAGCCCCCATTATACAGATGGTTAAAAATCAGGGCGGCATAGCTTATGCGCGTGATAAAATGACAGAGTTTCGCGATAAGGCATTGCAAGTGCTGGATTCGTACCCTGAATGTGAAGCCCGTGAAGCCTTACGAGAATTGGTGTATTTTACCATTAGCAGGAATAGCTAGTGTCATGTCAACAATAAAATGACGTTTTTTAGTTGTGTGTTTTGGGGTTCCCTTGGGGGTTAGGGGTTACGTGAGGAGAAATCTATTTTTGACCTGACACTAGTATCAGGTTCTGCCTTTTTCACGAAGAAACACAAAGCACGGTATGCTATCATAAAAAATGACTTAATACCGAAACCCCCTGTTAACCAAGGGGAAATCACAACTCATAAACACCGGATACCTCATAGACATGCGTTTATGCCTGATACACATAAATGTAATAATCAGAAATAACCAATCACCTTATCAGAGCCTAAAAGCAATTCCCCCTCCGTTAATATATTGTTAGCCAAACGACTGGCTCCAATTCTAAATAGTTGTGGATTTAGCCATTGCTCTCCGCATACTTTTTCAATAATGCCCCAATACAACATTGCATCCTCCACGGTTACAATACCCCCGGCAGCTTTAAAACCAATTTTTTTCTGATTGTGCTTTTCGAAGGCTCTAATTGCATGAGTCATTACCCATGCAGCTTCAGGCGTTGCGGCGGGCGACATTTTTCCGGTAGATGTTTTAATAAAATCAGCACCCGCTTCCATGGCCACCAAACTGGCTTTCCAGATATTTTCAGGGGTAACAAGCGCTCCTGTTTCAAGAATCACCTTTAAATGATTTTCCCCAATTGCTGCTTTAATAGTACGTATTTCTTCAGCAACAAATTCATAATTCCCTTCCAAAAACTCTCCCACAGAGATAACAATATCAATTTCGTTGGCCCCAAAAAACAAAGCTTTTTTTGTTTCAGCCACCTTTACATCCAGAAATGTCTGAGAAGAAGGGAACCCGGCAGAAACAACTGCTCGCCTAACGGTTATGTTTTTTAATACTTTAGTTGGAATAGATGCAAATACCGGATAAACGCAAACAGCAGCTACATTTGGCATTTCAGGAAATTGCATTTGAAAATTATTAACCTTCTCGCAAAAGTCCTCTACCTTGTTACTGCTATCCGTTGTATTTAAAGAGGTTAAATCGATGCACCCAAATATATTCTTCAACAACTCCAGATCAATTGTTTTTCTTTCAATAAGTGATGGATCCCAGGGAGCCATTTTTTTAAAATCACCTTCAAATAAATCAAATAATGGATTCATAATATATGCTTTAATAATAGTTATTTAAAGTTTTGGATTATTCTTGTGACGATCTTTGTCGCGTTGGGTTTTCTTAACAATGTTGGCTTCAAATGCTTCTGTTAGGTTAACACCAGTTTGATTGGCCAAACATAACAAAACCCAAAGAACATCAGCCATTTCATCGCCCATATTAAGCGATTGCTCATTTTCTTTAAATGATTGATCGCCATATTTACGAGCCATAATTCGAGCAAGTTCTCCCACTTCCTCCATTAATACAGCAGTATTAGTGAGCTCACTGAAATACCTAACTCCATGTTCATTTATCCAGTTATCAACCAGATATTGAGCTTTATCAATAGTCATACTTTAATATTTTTGTTTTGAGTCCATCCAAATAGTAACCGGACCATCATTAATCAGCTCTACTTGCATGGTTGCTCCAAAAATACCCTTGGCAACAGGCTTCCTGGTTAAATTTTCCAAACAGCCAATAAAGAACTCATATAAAGGAATTGATATTTCTGGCGGAGCTGCATCCATATATGAAGGACGGTTACCTTTTTTGGTTCTTGCATGCAAAGTAAACTGACTTACAACTAATACCTTTCCGTTAACATCAATGACCGACTTGTTCATAACACCTTGCTCATCGTTAAAAATACGCAATGATACGATTTTAGCAGCCAGCCATTCACAATCAGCCTGATTGTCGTGATGTTCAATTCCAACAAATATAAGCAGACCTTGCTTAATAGTATTTTCATATCCTTCGGCAGTTGTCACACCTGCTTTTGTAACACGTTGAATTAAAACCCTCATGACTATGGCAAATTATCGTTGAACTCGTTTATTCCATTAACATCCAACGCATTAATTAAACACCTTAAATGTAGAAAATTAATAAAAATATTACTTAATGATTCGTGATCAACTATATATTGAATTCACTATTGTCCGGTAAAAAACATTTTCTTCGTTCAAGTGCTCAAGCCGCACGGGCTCTTACTTTTTTTCTACAGCA
>CAZSQG010000025.1:43280-45450 GCA_964608615.1 uncultured Marinilabiliaceae bacterium | reverse complement strand
TGATGGCTATGAAGCTGTACAGTTGGCGTTCGACGAAAAAAGAGAAAAAAGTACTTCTAAACCTATGAAAGGTCACTTTCATAAAGCTGGAGTAACTCCCAAGACCAAGCTGGTTGAATTCAAAGAATTTGAGAACGAGTACAAACTAGGTGATGTTATCACTGTTGATTTGATTGAAGAGAACACTTTTGTGGATATTGCCGGAATCTCCAAAGGAAAAGGATTCCAGGGTGTTGTAAAACGCCATGGATTCGCAGGTGTTGGAGGTCAAACGCATGGACAACACAACCGTGGTCGTGCTCCCGGTTCTCTTGGAGCATCATCGTTTCCATCACGCGTATTTAAAGGCATGAGAATGGCTGGACGTACTGGTGGGGATCGTGTTAAAGTGGAAAATCTGAAAGTAATCAAAGTGATTCCCGAAAGCAACCTGTTACTGATTAAAGGATCTGTTCCGGGTGCAAAAGGTTCATATCTAATTATTGAAAAGTAATGGAACTGAACATACTAAACATACAAGGAAAAGAGACCGGCAGGAAAGTTGAATTACCTGATTCAGTTTTTGCTATAGAGCCCAACGATCACGCCATTTATCTGGATGTAAAACAGTATCTGGCTAACAATCGTCAGGGGACGCACAAAGCCAAGGAGCGGAGTGAAATAGCCGGTAGTACACGTAAAATTAAGAAGCAAAAGGGAACGGGAACTGCTAGAGCAGGTAGTATTAAATCTCCTGTTTTTCGTGGAGGAGGCCGTGCTTTTGGTCCAAAACCACGCGATTACAGTTTTAAACTGAATAAAAAGCTGAAACAACTGGCTCGTTTATCTGCTCTTACATATAAAGCAAAAAACAATGCCATTGTTGTTGTGGAAGATTTTTCGTTTGAAGCACCAAAAACCAAAGAATATACCGCTCTTTGCAAAAGCCTTCAGCTTGAAGGTAAAAGATCGATGTTGGTTTTAAAGGAGCAAAACAAGAACGTCTATTTATCCTCCAGAAATATTCAGAGAACTGAGGTGGCAATTGCTTCTGATCTGAACACCTACAGTATTATGAAAGCACAGTCGCTGGTACTTACTGAAAGTTCAGTTGAACAATTAGGTAAACTTTTTAACGCATAAGGAGGAAAGACATGGAAATTATCGTTAAGCCCATTGTCACTGAGAAGATGACTAAATCAGGGGATACCCTTAATAAATATGGCTTTATTGTTAATAAGGAAGTTAATAAACTCCAGATTAAAAAAGCCGTTGAAGAGATGTACGATGTTTCGGTTGAAACTGTAAACACAATGCGTTACGGAGGTGATGTGAAAAGTCGTTATACAAAGGGCGGCGTCGTTACCGGTAGCACAAGTGCTTACAAAAAAGCAATCGTAACACTAGTAGAAGGAAACAAGATTGATTTTTATAGCAATATTTAATTGAAATGGCAGTTAGAAAGCTAAAGCCCACAACACCGGGGCAGAGACACAAAATTATTGGTGCATTTGATTCGATTACCTCAAGTGTACCAGAGAAATCCTTGCTGAGTCCATTGAAAAAATCTGGTGGACGTAATTCATCCGGAAGGATGACAATGCGTTACATGGGAGGTGGACACAAAAGGAGATATCGGGTAATCGACTTTAAACGGAACAAAGACGGTGTACCTGGAAAAGTTGAATCAATTCAGTACGATCCTAACAGGAGCGCACGAATAGCTTTGCTCGTTTATGCAGATGGCGAAAAACGCTATATTCTTGCACCAAACGGTTTAAAAGCTGGTCAAGACGTCCTATCAGGAAGCGGTGTCGCTCCTGAAGTAGGAAATACCTTGCCTCTGGGTGAAATTCCATTAGGAACTATCATCCATAACATTGAGCTTCGTCCCGGACAAGGGGGAAGCATGGCCCGCAGTGCTGGTACATTCGCCCAATTGGCTGCTCGTGAAGGTAATTATGTTGTTTTACGTCTTCCTTCCGGTGAAACCAGAATGGTTCTTACAACCTGTCGCGCCACAGTAGGTGCAGTAGGTAATTCTGACCACGGTCTTGAGAAATCAGGAAAAGCAGGTCGTAGCCGCTGGCTTGGACGCCGTCCACGGGTTCGTGGTGTGGTTATGAACCCTGTTGATCACCCGATGGGTGGTGGTGAAGGTAGAGCTTCAGGAGGTCATCCGCGCTCGAGA
>CAZSQG010000025.1:0-43270 GCA_964608615.1 uncultured Marinilabiliaceae bacterium | reverse complement strand
GCTAAGGGTTTCAAAACACGTGCCCCTAAGAAAGGTTCCAGTAAGTACATTCTTGAAAGGAGAAAAAAGTAAACGGTTAATTATTATTGAGTTATGAGCAGATCGTTAAAAAAAGGCCCATATATTAACTTCAAACTGGAGAGCAAGGTGTTAGCCATGAATGAATCCGGTAAGAAATCAGTTATAAAAACCTGGGCCAGGGCGTCAATGATTTCCCCTGAATTTGTAGGTCACACTATTGCTGTGCACAATGGTAATAAATTTATCCCTGTGTATGTCACTGAAAATATGGTTGGTCACAAAATGGGTGAATTTGCCCCCACGCGTACATTCCGCGGTCACTCAGGCAATAAAAAACGTTAATTGCCTGAAATGTTAATTTTTTAATGCCAAAAAAATGGGTGCAAGAAAAAGAATAAAAGCAGAACAATTTAAGGAAGCCAGAAAGACCCAGGCTGTTGCCATGCTGCGCAATGTTCCAACTTCTCCTCGCAAAATGCGTTTAGTAGTTGATCTAATTCGTGGCAAAGAGGTAAACCTGGCACTTGATATGTTAAAGTTTTCTACTAAAGAGGCTTCTCGTAGCGTAGAAAAGTTATTGTTATCCGCAGTTGCTAACTGGAAAGAGAAGAACGAAGGAAAGAGAATTGAAGATGCAGATCTCTTTGTGAAAGTTGCTTATGTTGATTCAGCGCGAATGCTAAAACGTCTTAGACCTGCTCCGCAGGGAAGGGCACATAGAATTCGTAAAAGATCGAATCACGTAACAATACTTGTGGATAGTAAAGTTTCTAACGTTAACCAGGAAAATTAAAACGAGCCAAATGGGACAAAAAGTTAATCCTATAAGCAACAGGTTAGGTATCATCAGAGGATGGGACTCTAACTGGTTTGGCGGAAAGAACTACGGCGAGAAATTGCTGGAAGATTCAAAAATCCGTAAATATCTCAATGCTCGTCTGGCTAAAGCCAGTATATCGCGCATTATTATTGAACGTACACTTAAGTTAATTACCATTACAGTTTATACCGCTCGTCCAGGTATTATTATCGGGAAAGGTGGTCAGGAGGTTGATAAGCTGAAAGAAGAACTTAAGAAAATTACCGATAAGGAAGTTCAAATAAACATCTTTGAAGTAAAAAGACCAGAACTGGATTCTATGATTGTAGCCAATAATATTGCTCGTCAGTTGGAAGGACGTATCGCCTACCGCAGAGCAATAAAAATGTCTATAGCATCTACCATGCGTATGGGTGCAGAAGGAATTAAAGTTCAGATTTCCGGTCGTTTGAATGGCGCTGAAATGGCTCGTTCTGAAATGTATAAAGAGGGCCGTACCCCACTTCATACTTTCCGTGCAGATATTGATTACGCCAGAGGTGAAGCACTTACCAAAACCGGTTTGATTGGTATCAAAGTCTGGATTTGTAAAGGTGAAATTTACGGTAAACCTGATCTTTCTCCGAATTTCGGAGCAAAAGACACAGCAAGTGGTAATCACCGTAAAAATGCGCCTCAACAACAAGGCGGAGGTTTTAAAAAGAGAAAAAAGTAATCGTTTTTTAAACGTTAATCGAAAGCGAAAGGATGTTACAGCCAAAAAAAGTAAAATTCAGACGACAGCAGAAGGGAAAAATGAAAGGGAATGCCCAAAGGGGACATGAACTGGCATTCGGCTCATTCGGCATTAAATCCCTTCAAAGTAAGTGGATCACAGGTCGTCAAATAGAAGCGGCGCGTATTGCCGTTACCCGTTACATGCAACGTCAAGGTCAGATATGGATTCGTATCTTCCCCGATAAACCTATTACCAAGAAACCAGCTGAAGTAAGGATGGGTAAAGGTAAAGGTAGCCCGGAAGGGTTTGTTGCTCCAGTTACCCCAGGACGTATCATACTCGAGTGTGATGGAGTCTCTTTTGAAGTAGCCAAAGAAGCATTGCGTCTTGCTGCACAAAAGTTGCCCGTAACCACCAAGTTTGTTGTGCGAAGGGATTTTGTTGAACCTACAAATGCGTAATGATGAAAACTTCCGAAATAACTGAAATGACCATCAACGAGATTGAGGAGAGAATTGATGCCGAGCAACAGGAACTTAGTCGCATGGCTCTCAACCACCACATTTCTCCGTTGGAAAATCCAATGAAGATTAGACAATCTCGTAAAGATATTGCGCGTATGCTGACCATTTTGGGCCAGAAAAAAATAAATGAAAAATAATTTTCAACATGGAAACAAGAAACCTTAGGAAAGAACGTGTTGGGGTTGTTGTGAGCGAAAAAATGGATAAAACCATAGTAGTTAACGTTGTTATTCGTGAAAAACACCCTATGTACGGGAAGTTCATGAAAAAAACAAAAAAATTCTACGCACACGATGAAAGCAACGACAGTAATTCCGGAGATACCGTGCGAATTATGGAAACACGGCCTCTGAGCAAAACCAAGCGTTGGAGATTAGTTGAAATCATTGAAAGAGCTAAGTAATCATGATCCAGACTCAATGTTGCCGACAATAGCGGAGCAAAAGAGGTGTTATGTATCCGCGTTCTCGGTGGTACCGGACGTAGATATGCCTCAATTGGCGACCGAATTGTGGTATCAATAAAAAGTGCAGTGCCCTCTTCAGATATGAAAAAAGGAACTGTAAGTAAAGCCGTTATAGTACGTACTAAAAAAGAAATCAGAAGAGCTGATGGATCATATATCCGCTTTGATGATAATGCTTGTGTACTTATTAATAACGTCGGTGAAATGCGCGGAACCCGTATTTTCGGACCCGTAGCTAGGGAATTACGCGATGGATATATGAAAATTGTATCTTTAGCGCCTGAAGTGCTTTAATCGTTTAAGATTTATCAGCAATGACAAAATTACATATAAAGAAAGGCGACATAGTTATTGTTAATGCTGGGACCAGCAAAGGTCTGGAAGGAAAAGTTCTTGAAGTACTTCCTGCAAAACAACGTGCTATTGTTGAAGGCGTTAACCTGGTGAGTAAACACACCAAACCAAACGCAGAAAACCCACAAGGTGGCATCATCAAAAGAGAAGCCTCCATCCATATTTCCAATCTGAACCTAAAAGATCCTTCAACGGGTAAAGCTACCAGAATTGGTCGCAAGGTTGCAGACAATGGTAAACTTGTTCGTTATTCTAAAAAGTCAGGAGAGGAGATCAAGTAATGAGCTATAAACCAAATTTAAAATCTAGATACAAAGACGAAATTGTATCAAACCTGATGAAAGAATTCGGGTATACTAGCATCATGCAGGTGCCTAAGTTAGAAAAAATCGTTATCAATCAGGGCGTTGGTTCAGCTGTTGCTGACAAAAAAATGATTGAAACCTCTTTAAAAGAACTAACAACCATTTCAGGACAAAAAGCGGTTGCATGTCTTTCAAAAAAGGATATTTCTAACTTTAAGCTTAGAAAGAAAATGCCTATCGGTGTGCGTGTTACATTACGTCATGAGAATATGTATGAGTTCCTGGAACGGTTGGTTAAAGTGGCATTGCCACGTATCCGCGACTTCAAAGGGATCAGCAGTAAACTTGATGGACGTGGTAATTACACCTTGGGTATTACAGAGCAGATTATTTTTCCTGAAATAAATATTGATAATGTGAGTAAGATTATGGGTATGAATATTACCTTTGTCACCTCAGGAAAAACCGATGAAGAGGCTTTTGCTTTGCTTCGGGAGTTCGGATTACCGTTTAAAAACTTAAAAAAGAACTAGTTATATGGCAAAGGAATCAATGAAAGCTCGTGAGGTTAAGCGAGCCAAGCTTGTTGCCAAATATGCTGAGAAGCGTGAAAAACTTAGAGCGGAAGGCGATTATATCGGGTTGCAGAAACTTCCTAAAAATGCTTCCCCAGTTCGTATGCACAATAGATGCAGCCTTACTGGGAGGCCTAAGGGTTTCATGCGGCAGTTTGGAATTAGCCGTATTTGCTTCAGAGAAATGGCTGCGGCAGGTTTAATACCCGGAGTAAAGAAAGCCAGTTGGTAATCAGAGCTTCCAAGGTACGAGTGTTAAATATTGTTCCGACTTGTCGGAATCAATTTAATCTTTATTATAAATGACAGATCCAATTGCAGATTTCCTGACCAGAATCAGGAATGCTATTATGGCAAGGCACAAGGTTGTTGAGGTTCCATCCTCCAACCTGAAAAGGGAGATGACTAAGATCCTTTTTCAAAAAGGTTACATCCTCAATTACAAATTTATGGAGGATGACAAACAGGGCGTTATAAAAATTGCTCTTAAGTACGATCCTATATCAAAAGCCCCCGCTATTAAAAAATTGAGCCGGATTTCCAGTCCTGGTTTGCGGAAATACACTGGTTACCGTGAGGTTCCAAGAGTATTGAACGGGCTTGGTGTAGCCATTCTATCTACTTCAAAAGGTGTAATGACCGATAAAGAAGCAAGAATGGAAAAAGTAGGTGGTGAAGTTTTGTGTTACGTTTATTAAAAAGGAGGTAAGAAATGTCAAGGATAGGAAAATTGCCCATCAGCATACCTGCCGGCGTTAGCGTAACGGTTAAGGAAAATTTGGTGACTGTAAAAGGACCCAAAGGAGAATTGCAGCAAAATGTTCATGCCGATCTCAGTGTTGAAATTAATGACGGTGAAGTCAAAGTGATTCGGCCTACAGATGAAAAGCCACATCGTGCTATGCACGGTTTGTATCGCTCTTTGATCAGTAATATGATTGAGGGTGTATCTAGCGGTTATCAGAAAAAGATGGAACTTGTAGGTGTAGGTTATCGTGCAACAGCCACCGGACAGATATTGGAGTTAGCTCTTGGTTATTCACATGCCATTCATATTCAATTACCTAAGGAAATTAAAGTTGAGGCTGTTACTGACCGGAAAAGTAATCCGATCATAACACTGGAATCTATCGATAAACAACTCTTAGGACAGGTTTGTGCCAAGATTCGTTCATTGAGGAAACCTGAACCTTACAAAGGTAAAGGTGTTCGTTTCGTGGGTGAGGTTATCAGGCGTAAGGCCGGTAAGAGTGCCAAAGTTTAATCTGATTAATTGATTGTGTTATGGCTTTTTTGAAATTTGAAAGAAGACTCAAAATAAAAAGACGCATCCGCAGTAAAATGGAAGGATGTAATGAGAGACCCAGAATGACAGTGTTCCGCAGTAATAAACAGATTTCTGTTCAGCTTATCGACGATAACAGCGGGAAAACATTGGTGTCAGCGACTTCAGGTGTAAAAGAAATTGCATCTCAGGTTGGTACCAAATGTGAAAAAGCTGCCATGGTTGGAAAACTGCTGGCCGAGAAGGCCCTTCAGGCTGGAATTGAATCAGTAGTATTTGACCGGAATGGTTATCTGTATCATGGTAGAGTAAAACAATTAGCGGACGCTGCTCGCGAGGCAGGCCTTAAATTTTAATGTATTATGGCAGGAAATAATAAAAGAGTTCGTACAACAAACGACCTGGATTTGAAAGACAGACTGGTCGCTATCAACAGGGTTACAAAAGTTACCAAAGGTGGTAGAACTTTTAGCTTCTCAGCCATTGTTGTTGTTGGAAATGAGAATGGTATTGTTGGATGGGGGCTTGGTAAAGCCAATGAAGTAACCACCGCCATTGCCAAAGGAGTTGAAGCAGCAAAAAAGAATCTGGTAAAAATTCCTCTTATTAAAGGAACAATACCTCATGAGCAAATAGCCAAGTTTGGTGGAGCACGTGTGTTTATGAAACCAGCTTCGCACGGTACCGGTGTTGTTGCCGGTGGTGCTATGCGCGCCGTTCTCGAAAGTGTTGGGATTCATGATGTACTTGCAAAATCAAAAGGTTCATCTAACCCTCACAACCTGGTTAAAGCTACTGTTAATGCACTGTGCGAATTGCGCGATGCTGGTACAGTTGCTCAGCATAGAGGAGTTTCTATTGATAAAGTGTTTAACGGTTAAGCAAAAAGAACTATGGCTAAAATTAGAGTAACACAGGTTCGTAGTAAAATCAGGTGCACACAAAGACAAAAAAGAACGCTTGAAGCACTTGGTTTACGTAGAATTAATGGCACCGTAGAACATGAGGATTCTCTTGTGATTCTTGGGATGGTAGAAAAAGTAAGACACCTAGTGAGTGTTGAAAAATAGTATTTTAACGAAGTTTATCGATATTTGATATGGAATTAAGTCAATTGAAACCCGCAACTGGTGCAACACACCACGATAAACGGATTGGTCGTGGTACCGGTTCTGGTCATGGTGGTACATCCACACGTGGACATAAAGGTGCCAAATCACGTTCGGGCTATTCAAAAAAGATCGGATTTGAGGGTGGCCAGATGCCACTTCAAAGAAGGGTTCCCAAATTCGGGTTCAAGAATATTAACCGTAAAGAGTTCAGATCTATTAACATTGAGGTTCTCCAAGGTTTAGCTGAGAAAAACGGATGGAGTGTAATTTCTCCTGAAAACCTGAACGAAGCTGGTTTAATCAGCAAAAATGATCAGGTGAAGATTTTAGGAAAAGGAACAATTACAACAAAAATCGAAGTTAAAGCTCATGCTTTTTCAAAATCTGCTGAGGCAGCTATTGAAGCAGCTCAAGGAACCGTAGTAAAATTGTAATTTGATGAAACTATTCGAAACCATCCGTAACATCTGGAAGATTGAGGAGCTGAAGACCCGCATCACTACAACCCTTGGATATCTTTTAATATATCGTCTGGGTTCATTTATTGTTTTGCCGGGAATTGATCCTAACCAGCTAACTAATTTGGAAAATCAAACCCGTCAAGGTGTATTGGGTTTGTTGGATATGTTTTCAGGAGGAGCTTTTTCAAATGCTTCTATTCTGGCATTAGGTATTATGCCTTACATATCTGCTTCTATTGTTGTTCAGCTTTTGGGTATCGCTATTCCTTATTTCCAAAGATTGCAACGTGAGGGTGAAAGCGGACGTCGTCGTATTAATCAGATCACAAGGTATCTTACTGTTGTGATTCTATTATTTCAGGCTCCCGGTTATATAGCTAACCTTTACGCACAACTTCCATCTTCAGCTTTTGTTGCTACCGGGTTAGGTTTCACCATCACTTCTACGATTATCCTCACAGCAGGGACCATGTTTGTAATGTGGTTGGGTGAGCGGATTACTGATAAAGGTATAGGAAATGGTATTTCCCTTATTATAATGATTGGTATTATTGCCCGTTTACCTTTCTCTATGTTTGCTGAATTTATCTCTCGTTTAGAAGAAGGAGGAGGCCTTGTTATGTTGCTTATTGAGTTTGTTATCCTCTTCTTTGTATTTGCAGGAACCATTCTTCTGGTACAGGGAACACGTCGTGTTCCGGTACAATATGCTAAAAGAATAGTTGGTAATAAGCAATATGGTGGTGTACGTCAGTATATTCCTCTTAAGGTTAATGCTGCGGGTGTTATGCCCATTATCTTTGCCCAAGCAATTATGTTTATACCTGTTACTTTTGCGGGTTTTGTGGACAACGAAACAGCAACCGGTTTTGCAGCGATATTTGCAAATTTTACCGGATTCTGGTATAATTTTATTTTTGCATTTATGATTATCCTATTTACGTATTTTTATACTGCTATCACTATTAATCCTACTCAGATGGCGGATGATATGAAGCGAAATGGTGGTTTTATTCCAGGTATTAAACCCGGCAAAAAAACAGCTGAGTTTCTGGACTCTGTGATGTCGAAGATAACCCTTCCGGGTTCATTCTTTTTGGCAATGGTTGCTATTCTTCCTGCATTTGCAATGCTTGCAGGTGTTGACAACTCGTTTGCTCAATTTTACGGAGGTACTTCATTACTCATTTTGGTAGGTGTTGTGTTAGATACTTTACAGCAAGTGGAAAGTCATTTGTTAATGCGTCATTACGACGGATTGTTAAAGTCGGGCAGAATTAAAGGACGTACCGGAGGTGGAGCCTCAGCTTATTAATAGCTGTATTTAGATATATGATTTATTTAAAGACTGACGAAGAAATTGAATTATTAAGGTTAAGTAATTTACTGGTAGCACAAACACTTGGCGAAATGGCCAAACTTGTGAAACCAGGAGTTACAACCCTTGAACTTGATAAAGTTGCTGAAGCTTATATTAGGGATCATCATGGAATCCCGGGTTTTTTGAACTATCAGGGTTTTCCTAATACACTCTGTACTTCTGTTAACGAACAGGTAGTTCATGGTATTCCAAATAAAAAACCTTTAAGAGAGGGTGATATTGTTTCTGTTGATTGTGGAGTGCTTTTGAATGGTTTTTATGGTGACTCGGCTTATACTTTTGAGGTAGGTGAGGTTAAACCGGAAATCAAAGCATTACTGGAAGCTACTAAAGCATCTCTTTATAAAGGAATTGAAATGGCTGTTGATGGTCAACGCCTTGGTGATATTGGATATGCAGTTCAAACGCATTGCGAGAAACTTGGATATTCTGTTGTTCGTGAGATGGTTGGACATGGAGTGGGTAGGAATTTGCATGAATCGCCTGAGGTACCTAATTACGGTAAGCGAGGAAATGGCATTAAATTACGAAAAGGAATGGTAATTGCCATTGAGCCTATGATTAACCTTGGAAAGCGGCAAATTATCCAGGAAGCTGATGGTTGGACTATTCGTACATCAGATAAAAGCGTTTCGGCTCATTTTGAACATACAATAGCAATTGGGAAAAATGAAGCAGATATTTTATCGAGTTTCAAATTTGTTGAAGAAGTGTTAACTTTGCAGTCTTAAAAAAAAATTAAAGCGTTTTAGTTATGGCTAAACAAGCCTCAATAGAACAAGACGGTACCATCATAGAAGCCCTCTCTAATGCCATGTTTCGTGTGGAGTTGGAGAATGGCCATGTGATCACTGCTCATATTTCCGGGAAAATGCGTATGCATTACATTAAGATTCTTCCCGGAGACAGAGTTAAAGTGGAGATGTCTCCATATGATTTGACCAAAGGTAGAATTAGTTACAGGTATAAATAATACTTAATACAATGAAGGTTAGAGCATCAATAAAAAAGCGTAGCGCCGATTGCAAGATTGTAAAACGGAAAGGTCGCTTGTACGTGATTAACAAAAAAAATCCTAAGTTTAAACAACGTCAAGGATAAAAATTAAGAATATGGCAAGAATTGCAGGAGTTGACATTCCATCACTGAAAAGAGGAGAGATTGCCCTCACTTATATCTATGGTATAGGTAGAAGCATGGCAACAACCATACTTAACAAAGCAGGGGTGGACGTTAATATTAAAGTTAAGGATTGGACCGATGATCAGATTACAGCTGTTCGCGAAATTATTGGTTCAACCATTAAAACAGAAGGTGAATTACGTTCTGAAGTACAACTAAACATCAAACGTTTGATGGATATTGGTTGCTATAGGGGAATTCGTCACCGTATTGGTTTGCCTTTACGTGGCCAATCAACCAAAAATAATGCACGTACGCGCAAAGGTAAAAAGAAGACCGTTGCTAATAAAAAGAAAGCTAGTAAATAATCGTTGAGACATGGCAAAAAAGGCAGGAACACAAAAAAAGAAGACTGTAAAAGTTGAAGCTATTGGACAGGCGCATGTGCACTCATCGTTCAATAACATCATCGTTTGCCTGACTAATGCAAATGGTCAGGTTATATCCTGGTCGAGCGCGGGCAAAATGGGTTTCAGAGGTTCTAAAAAGAACACACCTTATGCTGCACAGGTAGCTGCGGCCGATTGTGCTAAGGTTGCTTACGACCTGGGCCTGAGAAAAGTTAAAGTATATGTAAAAGGACCGGGTAATGGTCGCGAATCAGCAATTCGTTCAATGCATACTAATGGTATTGAAGTGAGTGAAATTGTTGATGTAACACCAATGCCTCATAACGGTTGTCGCCCTCCAAAACGCAGAAGGGTATAATTACATAACTAGTTGTTAACCATAAGTTTTGGGTTTTGAATTTTGAATTATTGTTGGTTATAATATACCTTCCTTCTATAATCTTGCGGCTGTCAAATTCAATATTTAAAATCAAAAATTTAAAATCAAAAATTTAGTAGAATGGCTAGATACATAGGTCCAAAAACAAAAATTGCCCGTAAATTTGGAGAAGCAATTTACGGAGCAGATAAATATCTGGAGAAGAAGAATTATCCTCCGGGACAACACGGTCAAAACCGTAGAAAGAAAACCAGTGAATATGGTATTCAGCTTCGTGAGAAGCAAAAAGTAAAATATACGTATGGTGTTCTTGAAAAACAATTTAGCAACCTGTTTGTAAAGGCTACCCGTAGTAAGGGTATTACCGGTGAGGTGTTGTTAGTATTGCTCGAGTCAAGGCTTGACAATGTTGTTTACCGTATGGGGCTTTCGCCAACACGTGCAGGTGCTCGTCAATTGGTGTCGCACCGTCATATTACTGTAGATGGAGCAGTTGTAAACATTCCTTCTTATTCGGTTAAAGCAGGTCAGATTATTGGTGTTAGGGAAAAATCAAAATCCCTTGAAGTAATCAGTACTTCTTTATCAAATTCAAGTGTTCATAAGTATTCATGGCTTGAGTGGGATCAGCATACCATGCTAGGTAAGTTTTTGAATACTCCCGAAAGATCGGAAATACCTGAAAATATTAAAGAACAGTTGATTGTTGAATTGTATTCTAAATAAATTATTCTTATGGCAATATTAGCGTTCCAAAAACCTGATAAAGTTATCATGCTTGATGCTGATGACAAGTTCGGTCGTTTCGAATTTCGTCCTCTTGAGCCAGGATATGGTATTACTGTTGGAAATGCCTTAAGAAGAATCTTGCTCTCTTCTTTGGAGGGTTATGCAATTACAACTGTTAAAATTGAAGGTGTTGATCACGAGTTTTCAAGTATTCCTGGAGTGGTTGATGATATAACAGAGATTATCCTCAATCTTAAACAGGTTAGATTTAAGAAAACTACAGACGATAGCGAAAGCGAAAAAATCACTGTTACTGTTTCGGGTAAAGAGACTTTAACAGCTGGTGATTTGAATCAGGTTCTTTCGAGTTTCAGGGTTCTTAATCCTGAATTGGTAATTGTTAGGATGAACCCTGAAGTTCATTTACAAATGACGCTTACTATTCAGAAAGGTAGAGGTTATGTTCCTGCCGACGAGAATCGTAATTCTGAGCATGAGTTTGGAACAATAGCAATTGATTCAATTTTTACGCCGGTTCGTAATGTAAAATATGCCGTTGAGAACTTTAGGGTTGAACAAAAAACTGACTATGAAAAGTTACTCATCGACATTTCAACTGATGGTTCTATTCATCCAAAAGATGCTTTAAAAGAAGCTTCAAAAATTCTTATTTATCATTTCATGCTTTTCTCTGATGAAAAGATTACACTTGATTCAGACGAGAAGTTTGGTAATGAGGAGTTTGATGAAGAAGTATTGCATATGCGTCAGCTTTTGAAGACTAAACTGGTTGATCTTGATCTTTCAGTTCGTGCGCTTAATTGTTTAAAAGCAGCCGATGTGGAAACATTGGGCGAACTGGTTCAATACAACCGGAACGATCTTTTGAAATTCAGGAATTTTGGCAAAAAATCATTGACAGAGTTGGATGATTTACTTCAGAATCTTGGACTCAATTTTGGTATGGATATAATGAAGTATAAATTAGACAAGGAATAAACCGCGATGAGACATCAAAAAAAGAATAACCACCTGGGTAGAACCAGCTCGCACAGGAAAGCTATGCTTGCCAATATGGCAAATTCGCTGATTTTGCACAAGCGGATAAAAACCACCGTGGCCAAAGCTAAAGCATTGAGAATGTATGTGGAGCCTTTGATTAGCAAATCGAAAGATGATACTACACACTCGCGTAGAATTGTTTTCAGTTATTTGAAAAACAAGGAAGCTGTTTCTGAACTCTTCCGTGAAATATCTCAAAAAATTGCCGCGCGTCCCGGAGGTTACACTCGTATTTTAAAGTTGGGTAACCGCTTAGGTGATGCTGCAGAAGTGTGCTATATTGAGTTGGTTGATTATAACGAAAACATGCTGGCCGCTTCGGCTGCTGCATCCGACAAAAAGAAGGCTACAACTCGCAGAAGCCGAAAAAAAGCTACTGCTACTGTAACTGAAGGTGCTGCTGAGAAAATTGCTCCTGCAAAGGAGGAAGCAAGTAATGAAGTTTCTTCAGAAGAATAATATGTTACCTCAGGTTTACATAAATCTGATCTTATAGGTAAAGTTCTTATTAAAAAGGATAAAGAGTTTTACTTTATCCTTTTTTTATTGCTTATTTATTAACTTATCATAAAAACCTTGCATTATGGGATTAATTGCAAATGTTCATGCACGCGAGATTCTTGATTCACGCGGGAACCCAACAATTGAAGTTGAGGTAACTCTTGAAAGCGGCATTGTTGGAAGAGCTGCAGTACCATCTGGCGCCTCTACGGGCGAGAACGAAGCTCTTGAGCTTCGTGATGGCGACAAGAAAAGATACCTTGGTAAAGGTGTTTTAAAAGCTGTAGATAATGTTAACAACGTTATTGCACCAGTCTTAGTTGGTATGAGTGCCATCGATCAGGTTTCTGTTGACCGTAAAATGCTTGCCATGGATGGAACAAAAACTAAAAGCAAACTTGGTGCTAATGCCATTCTTGGAGTGTCTTTGGCTACAGCTAAAGCTGCTGCTGAATACAGTGGCCTGCCTTTGTACCGGTATATTGGTGGAATCAACGCTAAAACACTTCCTGTTCCAATGATGAACATCATTAATGGTGGTTCTCACTCTGATGCTCCTATTGCATTCCAGGAATTTATGATTCGTCCGGTTGGCGCATCAAGTTTCCGCGAAGGATTACGTATGGGTTCTGAAGTATTTCACAGCCTTAAAAAGGTGCTTCACGATCGTGGCCTAAGCACTGCTGTTGGTGACGAAGGTGGTTTTGCTCCGGCACTTGATGGAACTGAAGATGCTTTGAACAGTATAATTAAAGCCATTCAGAATGCAGGTTACAAAGCCGGACGTTTGGAAGATGGAGGGCAGGTTTCTATTGCACTCGATTGTGCTGCCTCTGAATTCTATAAGGATGGAATTTATGACTACTCTAAGTTTGAAGGACCTAAAGGTGTAAAAAGAAACCGTCAGGAACAAGTGGCCTATCTTGCCGAACTGGTTGCTAAATTTCCTATCGACAGCATTGAGGATGGTTGTCATGAAGGTGATTGGGATGGATGGGTGCTTCTTAATAAAACCATTGGCGATAAATGCCAGTTGGTTGGGGACGACCTTTTTGTAACCAATGTTGAGTACCTTAAAAAAGGAATTGAACTTAATGCTGCTAACTCTATTCTTATAAAAGTTAATCAGATAGGTTCATTAACAGAAACTTTAGATGCTATTGAAATGGCACATCGTGCAGGTTATACTTCAGTTACTTCTCACCGTTCAGGCGAAACTGAAGATGCAACCATTGCTGATATAGCTGTAGCTACCAATAGTGGTCAAATCAAAACCGGATCATTGAGTCGTTCTGACAGGATGGCTAAATACAACCAGTTGCTTCGCATTGAAGAAGAACTAGGGGAAAATGCTATCTACGGATATAAAAAAGTGATTAAGAAATAATTTCTTATTGCTGATACTAAACAAAAAGCTGTTCTGGAGTTTCAGGACAGCTTTTTTTTGATTAAGAAGGGCTGTTGCTTGCTTTAAGTAACAGCCCTTCTTGGTTTTGTAATAATAATAGCTTCCCAAATGTTACCTTATTGGAATATTTTGCTTTTTTTATATATCCAAATTTAAAAACTTGCGTATAAATTATAATATTATTTGCGTATTAATATGTCTAAATCTGCAGGTGTTATGATTTAATTATAGTCAGTATTTGACTGATTATATGTTGAGATATAACATTAAGATAATCAAGCAAATAATTTCTGGAGTGCGAAAGTGTTGTTTTAAATAAATATCTTTTAATTCAATAAAGGATTTTTAGATCGAAAACATTGATATATGTTCCCGCTTTTTACTATATTAGACACATATGCTATTAATCATATAAATAATTTGTAGTGCGATACTTTTTACTCTTAGTATTTTGTTTATTGTTATTTATAAGTAGGTTTGAGTCTTATGCACAGGCTCAGGTCTATTCAAGCCGTCAGTTTACAATTTCAAATGGGTTGTCGGGAAACTCAGTTATTGTGGTTTTCCAGGATAGTAAAGGTTTTATTTGGATTGGAACTGAAAATGGATTAAACCGGTATGATGGAGAGAAATTCGATGTTTTTAAGCATCAGCAAACTGACACAAACGCGGTATCGGGTAATTACATTATTTCACTTGCTGAGGATTTGGAGGGCAATATCTGGATTGGAACTCGTAATAGAGGTATCAGTGTTTACAACAGAAATTCAGGAAGATTTAAAAGCTTTATGCATCAACAGGGAAACGTTCGGTCGCTTCCAGAAAATGATGTGTTAGGTTTTTTTGTATCCAAAGAAGGAGAAATATGGGTGAAAACTGAGAGTTATTTATGCCGGTTTGAAAGTGAAACAAATGACTTTACAAATTTTGGGCATTACTCCAATTTGTTTAAACGTGCCATGTCGTTTGGTTATCCGATTGTTTATGAATCGGATTCGACTTTTCTGGTAGGAACAAAGGATGGAATAAACCGATTTAATAGCAAAATGGGTTCATTTGAGAGGCTGTTTGTTAACGCAAATAGTAATAGTTGTAATGATTTGATATCTGAAATAGTTAAGGTAAGGTATAATCTTTACCTTGCTGCAACCCATTCGGGCCTTCAGTTATTTGAACCATCCGTTAGTATTACCTCTATTCCACCAAAATCATACCCTGGAACAGAATTGGCTGTTAACACCGTTTTTTCCGATAAAAAAGGAATTATCTGGGTTGGGACCAAAAAGGGCCTCGAAATGTTTAATCCAGAATTAATGGTGCATGAAACAATCTATAAAAAAAGATCCGATAAGCAACCTGTTGTTCCTTATGAAGTAACGTCCATTATTGAGGATGCTTCAGGTTTAATTTGGGTTGGAACGCGGTTTAATGGGTTATTTAAATTATCCACTAATCCTCCTAAATTCACAGCCATAGGAGAAGAGGATGTTAAAGACTGGCCATTACGATCATTTAACATTCAATCGGTTTATTATGGCGATGATGAGAACATCTGGATTGGGACATTATCAAGTGGGGTTTATTCGTTAAACAGAAAAAGCAAAAAGCTGCAAAATTACAGGATGAGTTCAGATCGTTTTCAGAATGAAGATGATGCTGTATTTTCTATTTTTCGTAACGATGATGGGGTGTTTTGGTTTGGAACAAACAGCGGAATCTATTTATTAAATCCGGAATCTGGACAGATTAAGGAATTTAATTATGGATGGGATACAAAATACTCAACACTTCTAAGGAATAACCATGTTGTATCTATTACCAAAGATAGTGTAGGAGCAATTTGGTTTGGTACTAAGTTTGGTCTTTATAGGTATTACAATGGACGGATTATTCCTTTTTTTAAAGGATCGGAGGATAATTTACCATCGGATATGGTAAATGTGCTTCTTCCTGATGGCAGTGGAAAACTTTGGATTGGGACTGAAGAAGGATTGTGTTATTACGATCTGGTAAAAGGATTACTACAATCCGTTAAGGTTAAAAAGCAGCAATCTGATTTACAGCAACAGATCTCATCACTGGCATTAGCCAACGATGGCAAGCTTTGGATTGGGACCCACTCGGGGCTCCTCATTTTAAAAAAGGATTCAGTTGGAGAGTATGAAGTCAGTGCTATTGATGGACTGAAAGACAAAATGATAAATGGAATTCTCATTGACAAAACCCATAAGGTTTGGATAAGTTCGGAAAAAGGGATCTCATTTCTTGCTCCAGATGAATCAATTCAGAGTTTTGATGTTATTGATGGAATTCCTGGTCATGTTTTCAATATGGGAAGTGTTTATCAGGCATCCTCGGGGGAACTGTTTTTTGGAAGTGTGAGTGGATTGTGTTGGCTTCATCCCGATTCAATAAGTTATAATTTACATCGTCCCAGAATTACTATTGCCGGTATTTCAGTATGTTATCGTGGCGATTGTAAGGAAGTCTATAATGAAGGGCTGAATGAGTTGGAGATAAAATACCGACCTGGGATGATGATCGAAATAAGCTTTGCAGCTCTTGAATATACACATCCGTTGAAAAATCGTTTTAGAGTGATTCTTGAAGGATATGATAAAGGCTGGCGACAAGTAACTCAAAACAATACCATTACTTTTTCTAATTTAATGCCCGGAGAGTATAATCTCAAAGTTATTGCTTCAAATAATGATCTTATTTGGAACAATAAACCACTTGAATTCCCATTGGTTATTCATCCTCCTTTATGGATGACTGTTTATGCCTATGCTTTTTATATTTTGGTAGTTGTTTTTAGTGTTCAATTAATAGTTAATTACAGAATACGTCATTATAGAAAGGCCAATCGTTCGCTTACAGAAAAAGCTCAGGATAAGAAACGAATTGAAGTGCAAAGTAAGGCGTTGTCGTATATAAATCAAAGTCTTACTGATAGTATTACATATGCTACACGGATTCAGTCTGCCATGATTCCAACTGAGAAGCGACTAAGGGAACTTGTTCCTGAATCGTTCGTATATTTCAGACCAAGAGATATGGTAAGTGGTGATTTTTATTATGTTTATGATAATGGTCAGAAGACTTTTATTTCAGTTGTTGATTGTACGGGTCATGGGGTTCCGGGAGCTTTCATGTCAATTATTGGGATGGATTTGCTAAAAAGAATAATTGAAGGGAATAAAGAAGAGGATCCATCGCGTATTCTCGAAATCATGAGTCACGAGTTGGGAGCTACGTTAAGAAACGATGAGGCATCGCACGAGGAAGGGGCTTTAGTTCTTAGAGATGGCATGGATATTGGCTTGTGTGTTATTGATCGTGAAAATGAAAGCGTTGATTTTGCCGGAGCTGTTAATGTGCTTTATCTTGTAAGGAACAATGAAATTATTCCTTACAAAGGCAATCGTTACCCAATAGGCCAATACGCCGATAATAGTGCACACGGCTTTGAAACAATACACCTAACAATTGAGAAGGATGATATGTTTTATCTTTTTACCGATGGTTATGCCGATCAGTTTGGTGGTAGCGAAAAAAAGAAATTAAAGTATCGTCGTTTCCGTCATATACTACTTAATATTCATCAACTATCGTCTGATGATCAAAAGGCTATACTTCATCAAAAACTGGAAGAATGGAAAGGAGATCTTGAACAGGTAGACGATATCCTTATTCTTGGATTTAAGCCGTTTGGAATTAATTAGTTTGATAAATGTTCCCGGATTTTCGAGATAAGTTCTTCGGGTTGAAAAGGTTTGCTAATGTAGTCGTCCATTCCTGCAACCAAACATCTTTCCTTATCTTCAGGGAATGCATTGGCTGTAACAGCTATTATAGGAACGTGTGTATTGGTACTTTTTTCTATCTCCCTGATTTTCTGAGTTGCTTTAAATCCATCCATAATAGGCATCTGAACATCCATTAAAATCAAGTCGTATTTGGCAAGTCCAAATTTTTCAAGAGCTTCTTTTCCATTAAAGGCAATGTCAATTTTATTTACCTCATTGCGAATGTAAAGCGAAATGATCTGTTGATTGCTAAAATTGTCTTCAACAAGAAGAATGCTGGCATTTTTCATGTCAACCTTTGGCTTAAAGGTTGTTTCAATTTTCCTGGTTTTTTCTGGTGAGGTAAGGGAAGCAAAATTGGATGAAGCTGTTGAAAATGCTGCTCCAAATTCAAAAACTGTTTTGTCGGGATGGGGTATAATAACGAGGGTATGTCCGTCCACCTCTATCATTTTCTGGGTAATAGCCAGGTCTAGGTAATTAATTATTTTACTGGCATTTAAACTAAGAAAGTCCTGATAATTAAAGAACTCTTCACTGGCGTTAGTATCTCCTTTGGATGAAGAATAGACAAAATCACTAATAATGCGGAATATTAGTTCTACTCTTCCAGGCATACTTTCGAGGCGAGATACTTCAAGCGTTATTTGCCTGTGATCAGTTTTGTTATGGCGTATAATGCTGTTTGTAAGGTTAAGCAAGATTTGTTTTAGCTTAATACTATTACCAGTTAACTGACCAGGTATATCTGCGGCTAATGACAGGTTAAATCTGGTCTTACTGAATTCGAAGGGAAATAGCCTAAGTACATTATTAATGGTATTATATAAATTGAAGTTTGTTATTTCCTGAGATTCGGGAATGCCGGTTTTAGATGCCATTACCAGATTGTTTACAACGCTCACAAGATTGTTGGCCGAGGCATGAATTGTATTTATGTAATCCCTTTGTTCATCGTTCATTGGCGATGCTTCCAGCATGTCTAATATTCCGGTAATATTACTAAGTGGTGTACGTATCTGATGTGAAAGTCGGGAAATAAGATCCTCTTGAGCTTTGTTCTGATTTTGCGAATCAAGAATAATCCGTTCTTTTTCAAGCAATACTTCTGAACGAATAAATTGAAAAGAGTAAGCAATGAGCAGGGCAACAATATATACTGTGGTTAAGAAGATGGACGTTGAAAAAGAGTATGTTTGAGTAAAAATATTTTGGTCCTGAAGAAGGAAAAAGTGAATAATAAATATGCTCAGCAATGCCAGCGACCAGTATGTTCCTGTTTTTCTGCCTCGTAATGAAGTGGCAAAAAAAGGAAATAAAAACGACCAGGTTATACCAATTCCAGAGTTACCTCCAAAGAAAACAAAAAAGGAACACGTTATAAAAACAATTAAAACGAGATAGTTTTGGTGGAATACGCTGGTAAATTTTTTAACATACAAATAACTTAATGCAAGAACAAAACTCAGAAAAAGAAACGGAACAGCCAGCTCAATTCGGTCATCAATCAATGACCATATTCCTTCGGCTAAAACAATTAATGTATACAAAAGTCCGGCAAGATTTAAAAGTAACGATTTTACTTTAGTATCCATGTCGGCTTTTTTATCCTGCTCAGAAATGAAAAGGCCTATTAATCTGTTTAGTATATCGGTCATCATTTTTTTTAGTCAATTGGATATATAAAAAAGTTAAATTACGTATTTTTTTTCTATTAGATTCAATTTGTAATGATGTTTTATCATCTTTTTTTTAATCTTGACTAATCTTTCGTGTGGATTGATTTTTGCTTTAACTTTGTACATTCAGTTATAACTGAATTTAAAATTTGCGAATTTTATGTTTTTTGAATAAAACGATTATAATTCCAATAATTTTAATCATGAAAAGGAGGAGATCATTATAGGTGGTTAAAAATGGAATTCCTGAGTGTTTAAAACATTAATTTAATTCTTAGCTATGAGAACAAAACTAATTATTTTCATTTTGCTGGCTTTGTCGCAACTGGGTATTAGTCAGCTCCATATTCCTGCATTGCAAGATTATAGCAATTTCTTGAAAACAAAAACAATGGTGGTTTATGATGATGCTTTGTTAAGCGATTTTAATCTTAAAATCAAGGAGGTTATGAATCGTTCATGGACTCTAACGCCTGTTGAGTTTATTACTACAAAGGAATTTGAAAAAGTTAAAGACAATCCGAACTTGTCGTTTTTGTTAACAACTATTGTTACATTCAAGAAGGACAATACCAAGGCCAGGTATAATTTCTTGAGTCTGCTGATGGGAGAACCAAAAACATCAGTACGTGACATGCCTGATTTGTGTTCCCTTCCTCTTTCATATCTTCAGGTTGAGGATGCAAGTTACAGTTACAAACTTGAAGCTTTTGTTTTGTTTATTCAATCGCACGTTAAGGCAGTTTTAAAGAATCCTGATATGATTGGAGAAAAAGGCTTTAAGCAATATAATAGTGCAACTGGTGGATTGTCAGGTAAAAAGCTTTTGCTGGTAAAGGAAGATCTTGCTCCTGATATCAGAGATATTAGGAAGATTAAAGCCATTTATCCTCATGAAATTGAAATAGTTTCACAAGAAGAAGTTGAAGCAGCTATTAAACGTCAGGATAAAGATGTGGTTTTTTTGCATAAGGTGGGTCCGGAAAAGACCAGGGTTCGTGCCAGGGTTTACAAATTATTGGTTGGAGCCTCTGATTCAAAGCTTTATTATTGGGATTATGAAATGATCAAGGTTGCAAGTGATGATGCACTTCAGGCTAAGGATTTAAAAAAGATAGCTAAACTTTAGATTGGCTAGATAGTATAAAAACAAAGATTTTTTATGGCTGACGACAAGAAGATTATTTTTAGTATGGTAGGGTTGAGTAAGGTATACCCACCACAGAAAAAGGTATTAAACAACATTTATTTATCGTTTTTTTACGGTGCTAAAATTGGTATCATCGGTCTTAACGGTTCTGGTAAATCAACTTTGTTGAAGATTATTGCCGGGATGGAAAAGAATTATCAGGGACAGGTGGTTTTTTCTCCGGGTTATTCAGTGGGTTATCTTGAGCAGGAGCCAGTGCTTGATGGAAGTAAGACTGTAAAGCAAGTTGTAGAGGAAGGTGTTCAGGAAGTGGTTGATGCGCTAAAGGCTTACGAAGCTGTAAATGAGAGGTTCGGGGACGCAGAGGTGCTTGAAAATCCTGATAAGATGGAGGCTTTGATGGATGAGCAGGCTAAGTTACAGGAGAAAATTGATCTGTGGGATGCCTGGAATCTAGATAGTCGTCTGGATAGGGCCATGGATGCTTTGCGTTGTCCGCCTGAAGACCAATTGGTATCGACTCTTTCAGGAGGAGAGAAACGTAGGGTAGCTTTATGCCGGTTATTGCTTCAGGAGCCTGATATTTTTTTGCTCGATGAACCTACCAATCATCTCGATGCCGAATCGGTTGCCTGGTTGGAGCATCATTTAGGCCTTTATAAAGGTACAGTTATTGCAGTTACTCACGACAGATATTTTCTTGATAATGTTGCCGGATGGATACTCGAACTCGACCGCGGCGAAGGCATACCGTTCGAAGGCAACTATTCATCCTGGCTTGAACAGAAAACCAAACGTATGCAGCAGGAGGAAAAACAAGCCTCGAAGCGTCGTCTTACCCTTGAGCGTGAGCTTGATTGGGTACGTATGGCACCCAAAGCGCGCCATGCTAAGTCGAAAGCCCGATTGGATGCCTATGAAAGTTTGTTGAAGGAGGATGTGAAACAGAAGGAAGAAAAGTTGGAGATTTTTATTCCAAATGGTCCACGCTTAGGGGATAAGGTAATTGAAGCCCATGCTGTGTCAAAAGCTTTTGGCGATAGGTTGTTGTTTGAAGAGCTGGAGTTCACTCTTCCACGAAACGGTATTGTTGGTGTTATAGGCCCTAATGGTGCCGGTAAAACCACTCTTTTTCGTATGATAATGGGGCAGGAAACGATTAATAAAGGAACTTTTGAGGTTGGTGAGACTGTTAAAGTTGGATATGTTGATCAGACTCATGCGTCGATTGATCCAAACAAATCGGTTTTTGAGGTTTTATCGGGAGGCTTGGATTCCATCCGTTTGGGTGGGCGCGAAATAAATGCCCGGGCATTTTTATCAAGATTTAATTTTGCTGGAGCCGATCAGGAAAAGAAATGCGGTATTTTATCGGGTGGTGAACGTAACAGGTTACATCTTGCTCTTACTTTAAAGGAGGAAGCTAACGTTTTGTTATTGGATGAACCAACTAACGATATTGATGTTAACACACTTAGGGCACTTGAAGAGGGGTTGGAAGATTTTGCCGGCTGTGCTGTTGTCATTTCTCACGATCGTTGGTTTCTCGATAGGATAGCCACACACATCCTGGCGTTTGAAGGCAATTCAACGGTTTATTATTTTGAGGGTAGTTATTCAGAATACGAAGAGAATAAAAAACGTCGACTTGGCGATACCGGCCCGCATCGGATAAGGTATCGGAAGCTTGTATGATTTTGTCTTTAAGCTAAATGATTAATGCTTATAAAGGATTCTGGTTAATCCTTTATAAGCATTGTTATTTAATTTAGTTTTTTTTATTATGTAAATTTAGTTCATTTCAGAAATAGATCAGATTGTTATCTGATTTTAGGATTAGACTAATGCCTCTTTAATTCTCTCTTAAAGGAGTATAATGCGCTGTGTTCGACTAGTTTAAAATTTTCTTCAACAAATTTTCATCAATTGTTGTTAGTGGATTAAATTTGTCTGATTCCATGTAATTGATTATAGAATTATAAAGTTGAGCTGCTTCGGGTTGCTCTTTTATTTTTTTAAGTTCAGACATACAAACCAACAATTTTCCTTCGCCTACTTTGAATTCGAAAATAAGACCAAGTTTGTTGTTTCGCTCCATATTATCAATTACTTGTATAATGGGGCGATAGGTTTTATCGGTACAATTCAGAATTAATGGATTACTTGCTTTAATTATAGAGAACCATTGCCAATTGGTATGCGATTCGGTTGGGAAACTATTAAAAACAGGATGCTCAGGATTGGTTAAGATTCCTAAAGTACCTGGAGATACTGGCATATTTGTCCATTCGCTTATTCCTTTAAACATACCATAATTCCAAAAATCTGGTGGAAATAAACCGTCAATACTGTTATTTTGCACCGAAGCTGCATCAGGCATAAGAAAAACCTTTTTCCCGGCTTTAAGCTGATTAATAATGTTATCGCTCAATATGGATGTTATAATTATTTCGTCAGATGATTCCAGACTTTCTTTTGTGGGATAAACCCAAATAGGGTATGAGTTGTTGTATTCTGTGTTGTTAATTGAAAGACTAATTGTGAGTTTTTGAGATGCTTTTTGAGATGATAAAGGCACTTGAATCTCTCCTAATGTGTACAATCCACCCATTGGTATATTAGTACCCTCAAAAGCACCCTTTTCTATTATGGTTCCTGACTGATCAGCCACCGACCAACTGAGATTATCTGTAATATTCAGATTGGAATAATTTGCAATCTTAACTGTTGCCGAAAAGGTTTCAGAATTGGTCCAGCAGTATTTGTCAAACACTAGTAAGGCAACTACATCGTTGCACGATTGCAACCACTCCTCATTGCTAATAACCTGCTTGCTGTCCATAAACGCATCTAAAATGCCAACCAAGGCTGTTCCCTGTCCTGGGAAATCCTGTAAGTCCAGCAGCTGAAATCCGGCAAATCCTTTGGTGCGCAAAGCAGATTCCATTTCAGCTTTATAACACAGCGCCGACCATGCACCAGATGCTTTTTGGAAGTCAGTATTTTGATTCAGCATCCCTGATTTTTCCAATCGATTTCGAAACACTTGGAGGTTCCATGCTTTGACGACTCCTGTGTATTTTTCAATTTCTTTAAAGTCGGGGTAAATTTGGTATTGACCTATCTCGTGGCTAATAATTGGCACTTTAATATGCGATACTGCATAATCAAAATTCACTTGTGTTGATGGTTGTTGGGTATTAAGAATGCCTCCATTATTTGAATCGGCAAATGACTGAGTAAGGCGGGTGTGAGTTAATATGGTGTCGTGAGCATAAGGTGTTCGAGCTGCTACAAAGAAATCGGAACAATCACGGGGAGCGACATATCCAATATTATTATTGGCCCCCATGGTATAAATTGGTCGATTGTCATAACAGCTAAAGGCAATGATGTTCTGCTCCACCCGATCATGACCGCTCCATATTTCGTTACCATGTGAAAACATTACAAACGAAGGGTGATTGGCATAGCTTTTTAACATGGCTAATCCCTCTGTTTTAAGCATTTCAGCTACAGAATCGGATTCAAGACCACCCCAAAAGGGCAATTCAGCCTGAATGAATATTCCTACCCGGTCAGCAGCTGTAAATGCTGCTTCAGGAGGGCAATATGAGTGAAACCGATAATGGTTAATACCATACGACCTGGCGATTTTAAATAAGCGCACCCAATCTTCTACATCCATTGGTGGATGACCGGTAAGAGGGAAAACACAGGCATCGTGCTTACCCCTCAAAAAGGTTGTTCTTCCATTAATCTTAAACTGTGTTCCGCTGGAAGTAAATTCGCGCATGCCAAAAGAAGCAGTTTTGCTATCAATGATATCACCATCTTTAATTAATACGGTTAATTTATATAGTGGCTGCTGGTAATCGTCCCATAATTGCATTTCATTCCCCAATAAGTATTCTATACTGATAATAGAATCACAAGGCACTTCAAGCATAAGCGTTTTTAGTTGCCGGGTTTTGCCATTTGTAGTTATATGTACTTGCAGTTCTATTTCAATTTTTTCCAAACGGTACCGGTTGTTGATGGCTATAATAACATCTGCTTTTTGTTTTTCAACATCGGGAAAAATTTGCAGATTGGAAATAAAGGTCTTTGATGAAGCTTCCAGTATTATCTCTCCAATAATACCATCCCAATTGGTCTGTGTATCATCTGAGTATATATGGACGTTACCATAGGGTGTGAGCTCTAACCTATTGTCAACTCGAATTGTTATGACATGTTCTCCGGGCGAAAGATGTTCGGATAAATCAAATGTTTGTGAAGACTGCAGTAATTGCGATTTCCCAACAAATATGCTGTCAACCCAAACGCTTGACGATTTGGTTCGTTCCAGAATAAGGTTGATATTTTTATTCTGGAAATTATTCGGAACATTGATTTTCCTCCTGTACCATGCCGGACCTTCGTAGGTGTATAACCTGTTTAAATGAAGGGTGGTTGTATCCTTATTAATGAATCCTTTCTGATTTAAGTCAGTTGTGCCGGGCAATTTTATGGTATCAGGCAAATCTGATAAGTACCATTTTTGATTAATCCCAATATCTGCCGTATCTAGTGAGAATTGCCAATTTCCAGTTAAATCAATAGTTGATCTAATATTCTCTATGGGTTGGTGGCACGAGTATATTGATACCACTACTAATAATAGTAAAAATCTGTGTTTCATAATATGCGTGCTTCAATTATTATATGCAGATGAAACGAACCTTGAGAATCGTCAGATCGACAAAGTGCTACTCACTAATTTAGTTTAATTTGTTTTGTTATTTATTTGGTCAACAAGATCATTGGCCTTTGAACTTCTCGATTGTATGGGTCTGTGGAGATAATACATGTTAACAGCTCCCTTTCCTTTAACTTTACGGGAGATTCTTTTAATCATGTTATAATAACTGTTTATGAGATCGTAAGTTGTTTGAGAAACATTTATCTGCATCGGATCACAATTAGTCTGCATGCGTGAAGCGGTGTTCACTGTATCTCCAAAAATATCGAAAGAAAGGTTTGATTCACTGATTATACCAGCTATAATATCACCTGAATTAATTCCAATTCTGATTTCCCAATCAATATTGTGTCTCTGATTATGTTCGGTAATATATTGCCGCATACGTTCACACATTTTAGCAGCTATCAGGGCATGGTTTTGTTCGTTTTCCCACATGCCACTAACAGCAAGGTAAGCATCGCCAATGGTTTTTATACGAGTGCAATGGTAACGTGAAGCAATTTGGTCGAAGGCTGAAAAAATTGTTTGTAATTCATCAAGCAATCTCTTGGGTGACATCTTTTGTGATTTGACAGTAAAATCAACAAGATCGGCCATTACAACAGTAACGTTTCGAAAGCGTTTTGGTGCAATATCACCTGAATTTATCATTGTTTCAAGAACTTCGGCAGGTAGAAGTCCTTTGAGTAAAACATCTGTTTTTTTCTTTTCTTTTTCGAGCTTTTCTTTTTCAATTGTAAGTTGTTGCAGTGTGCTAGAAAGGGTCATTGAGGTTCTCACACGGGCTAATAGTTCATCGGGCTCAATGGGTTTCTTCAAATAGTCAATAGCTCCGGCTTCGAGAGCCATTTTTACATGGTCAGGTTTGGTAAAACCAGAAACCATTATTACCGGAATATCTTTGGTTGCATCTTGATTTTTAAGGGTTTCAAGTGCTTCTATGCCCGATATTTCAGGCATTTCCCAGTCGAGAAGAATTAGGTCGGGTTTGTGTTTGGTAGCCATTCTAAAAACCTCATAACCGTTACGAGCCCTTAAAAATGTTGCATCAGTAAACATCATTTCCAGATGGAAAATCATGAAATCTACCAGATAATCTACGTCGTCGGCTATAAGTATTTTTGTGCCAGCCATAAGTGATGATTGTATGCAAAAAACAATATATTTGCAATTAATGGTTTTTATACGTCAATAAAGAATAAAAAGTTGTGTTAAGCTAACTGTTTTTACTCCTTTGTAATCAAACTAATTAAGATATGAATCAGGAAGAAAAGAATATGGCTTTGTTATGTCATTTGTCAGCCCTTGCAATGTTTGCTATACCTTTTGGTAATATATTGGGACCCTTAATAGTTTGGATAGTAAAAAAAGACAGTTCCCCGGTGGTTGAAAGGGAAGGCAAAGAAGCATTAAACTTCCAGATAACCGTAACCATAGCAATTGCTGTGGCTGGAGTTTTGTCGTTTATACTCATAGGACTTCCTTTTTTGATTGCTATTGGTATTGCAAATGTTGTATTTATTGTTTTGGCTGCAATGGCGGTCAGTGAGGGTAAGCCATACCGTTATCCCATTAATTTAAGACTTATTAAATGATTGTTATTGACGATGCATTAATAAATCCATTAACAGATGAGGCTATCGCTTCTCAACGTAAGCGAAAGAACCATAATTTTCATAAATTACTGAGCGACCCAATTAACCGCATGCTCAATGCTCTTGAGCCAGGATCTTATGTTCAGCCTCATAAGCATGAGAATCCTGATAAGCGTGAAGTTTTTTTGGTTTTAAGGGGCGCTTTGGTTTTGTTTTATTTTGATGATAATGGGGCTGTAACCAACCACGTTGAGCTCAATAGAGAGACTGGTTGTTACGGGGTTGAAGTAGAACCGCGCCGGTGGCATTCCATTGTATCGCTGCAATCAGGTACTGTTGTTTATGAGATTAAAGATGGTCCTTACAATCCAATGGATGATAAAATAATGGCGCCTTGGGCCCCAAAGGAAGAAGATGTGAATGTGGAAGAATATCTGACAGGGTTATTAAACAAAATAGGGCTGTTTGGCTAACAGCCTTATCTCGTAAATAATGATGAGCCACCTGAAACTCATTTTGGTTCCCAGTAGCATCTCTTAGGTGAAACAATATCTCCAGTTTTTTGAAGTTCTTTCATGACTTTTTCAATTTCTTTTTTGTCAATACCTGATAATTCGGCAATTTCTCCGGCTTTTAAAGGTTTGCCGGCATTTTTCATGGTGTGTAATACGGTTTCAAGAGTATTCATTTTTTTGTTTTTTATGGGTTATGCTAATTTAATAATTTTGGCATTAGAATGAATTGGTTTTTTGGAAATCAAAGGTCATTTAGGGAATCATTTATTAACTGGCTTTTGGTGCTAATGAGAAACGGGTTAGAGCTGAATTGATTAATACCATTCGGGTAAATTAATTAACTTTGTGCGCTCGTTCTATATTTTCAATCATTGACTTTTAAATTCTTTAATAAAAATGGCTCAAAAACCATCTATACCAAAGGGAACACGCGATTTCTCACCTGCTGAAATGGTTCGTCGCAATTATATTTTCGATACTATAAAAAGTGTTTTTCAGCTTTATGGATATCAGCCCATTGAGACACCTGCAATGGAAAACCTTGACACCTTATTGGGTAAGTATGGAGAAGAGGGTGATAAACTGCTTTTTAAAATACTTAATTCGGGCGATTTTCTGTCAAAGGCTGATAATTCATTACTGGCCACCAGAGACTCGAACCGTGTAACCAGTCAGATTAGTGAAAAAGGGTTGCGCTACGATTTAACCGTTCCTTTTGCACGCTTTGTTGTGCAGCATCAGAATGATATTGCTTTTCCTTTTAAACGATATCAGATACAGCCTGTTTGGCGTGCGGACAAGCCTCAGAAAGGACGTTATCGTGAGTTCTTTCAGTGCGATGTGGACGTGATTGGCAGTAATGGGCTATTTAATGAAGTAGAGCTTATTCAGATTGTTGATGAGGTTTATCGTAGGTTAAACATAAGGGTGCTGCTAAAAATTAATAACCGTAAAGTGCTTGCCGGAATCGCCGAAATTATTGGCGAAGTTTCGCGCATAGTGGATATTACTGTTGCCATTGATAAGTTGGATAAGATAGGGCTTGAAAAAGTAAATGCTGAACTCAAGGAACGAGGGTTAAGCGATAATGCTATAGAAAAGCTTCAACCCATACTGGCGCTCTCAGGCAGTAATGAGGAGAAATTGCAATCGCTGTCGGGTATTTTAAAAGATTCTCAAACAGGAATGAAAGGCATTGAGGAAATTACTACTGTGCTTTCATTGGTTGGAGAACTGGGACTGAAAACGGCCATTGAGCTAGACCTTACACTGGCTCGTGGATTAAATTATTATACCGGTGCTATTTTTGAAGTTAAAGCGCTTGATGTGGCTATTGGCAGTATTACAGGAGGTGGCCGTTACGATGATTTGACTGGGATATTTGGATTACCTGGGGTATCAGGTGTAGGCATTTCTTTTGGTGCCGACCGTATTTTTGATGTAATGAATCAACTTGATTTATATCCAAAGGATGTTACGGCCACCACCCAGGTTTTATTTGTGAATTTTGGGACCCGCGAAGCAACATACAGCATGAAACTGGCTTCTGTTTTACGTGCTGATGGGATTAAAGCCGAGGTTTATCCGGATGATGGTAAGATGAAAAAGCAGATGTCGTATGCCGATAAAAAGGGAATTCCTTTTGTTGCCATTGTTGGCGAGGATGAAATGGTAAGTGAAAAAGTAACGCTTAAAAATATGGTAAGTGGCGAGCAACAGTTGGTTACCGTTAAAGAGTTGATTAAAATCATTCAATAATTAAATGTTTTTTTGTTATTTGCGGATGGGGTTTATACTCTGTCCGCTTTTTTTGTATCATAATGTAGCCTGGAATTTGGTTCAATAGGATATTTGTGGAGGAGATAATAATCTCAATTAAGTTATCCTTTGCCGGAAAAAAGCGGGATTACGTTTTCGTTATGACACAAAAAACGAAACAAATTTCTCAGGAGGCCACAAAATGCGCAATTAAATATAATGACTGCTTTATTGATTTTACCCATGATAATTCATATAGAGCCTAAATTTATAATAATCTGCATAAATGGAAAAGCTTCATTACATTTCACCGGCACCGTTATCATTTGAAAAGATGGAAGCCATTCTTGAAGAGGGTTATTTATTGGCGCTTTCAGAAGAATCGAAGATGTTGATTCAGAAGTGCAAAGATTGGCTCGATAAAGAATTGGAGGCGCACGAGGGGCCTGTTTATGGCATTAATACCGGGTTCGGTGCTCTTCACGATATTTCAATCTCCAAAAATGATCTGAGTTTGTTGCAGGAGAATCTGGTTTTAAGTCATGCTTGCGGATTGGGTCAGGAGGTGCCACACGATGTGATAAAATTAATGCTGCTTTTAAAGATTCATGCCCTGAGTAAAGGCAAATCGGGCGTTCAGTTAAGAACGGTAGAGCGCCTAATAGAGTTTTTTAATCATAACATCCTTCCTGTTGTTTATGAACAAGGATCGCTTGGTGCATCGGGCGATCTGGCTCCATTGGCGCATCTTTTTCTCCCATTACTGGGTCATGGAGAGTTTTTTTTTAACGGTAAAAAACTTGCAACATCAGTTGTTTTGCAGGAACTTGGATGGGAGCCTGTCAGGTTAGAGGCTAAAGAAGGACTGGCGCTTTTAAATGGCACTCAGTTTATGAGTGGGCATGGCTTGTATACTTTGTTTAGGGCTTTCAGATTGATAAAGTATTCCGATATAATTGCAGCACTTTCACTTGACGCCTTTGACGGGTTAATGGAGCCGTTTCTGGAGCTGTTGCATCTTATACGCCCGCATCGGGGGCAATTGGAAACAGCCAGAAATATCAGAACTCTACTTGAGGGTAGCGAATTGATTGTCCGCCCCAAGAAGCATGTTCAGGATCCCTATTCTTTCAGGTGTATTCCTCAGGTACATGGAGCCGTTAAAGATGCCTTAAATTATGTAGCAGGGGTGCTGCTTACCGAAATTAATTCTGTTACAGATAATCCCATTGTTTTTCCCGATGAGGAATTGATCCTGTCGGGGGGCAATTTTCATGGTGAGCCGCTGGCTCTTGCTTTCGATTTTTTAGGCATTGCGCTCAGTGAGCTGGCCAGTATCTCTGAACGACGCACTTATCGCCTAATCTCGGGTGAGCGCGGTTTGCCCGAGTTCTTGGTTGCTAATCCTGGAATAAACTCAGGATTTATGATTCCTCAATATGCTGCAGCATCGGTGGTAAGCCAGAATAAACAGCTTGCAACACCCTCATCGGTCGACAGCATTCCATCATCGAACGAGCAGGAAGACCATGTGAGTATGGGGGCCAATGCTGTGATAAAAGCACATAAAATAGTCGAGAATGTAGAGAAAGTTCTAGCCATTGAGTTGTTTAATGCAGCTCAGGCATTGGATTTTCGACGACCGATGAAATCGTCGCCTTACCTGGAGAATTTTGTTGCCCAATACCGACAGGTAGTTCCATTTCTAGATCAGGATAAGTTTATGTATCCCGAGATTAATGCTTCAATAAATTTTTTACGTGAAGGTAGGTTTGAGTAAAATATGGGGGTGTATAATATTTTCTATTGTCATCTTCTTAGAAAAAAGGCTCAAGTTCATCAGCTGTTATTTTACCTGTCCTCCAAATAAGCATTACCGAGCGACTGGTTTCTTCGTGTCGCAGGTGCCTTGAATATTCTCCTTTGTTTTCATGGGTAATTATCAGATCGAAATGTTGAGAAGGAAATAATTTTAGGATGGTATCCTCAAATAATATCTCATTCAACGGTATCTACTCGGGTCCGTCGTGCATCTCACCCATCGCTCCTTCGTTATTTAGTATTTTCAAGGCCCTGAAAAAATTTGGAGCCCGGTCTGTAACGTTTCCACGGTATAGACAAACAACAAAGCACTTCCATGTGGGATGAATCAATAGGGTTCCTCCAGCCCATAAGGTTTCGTCGTCCGGGTGAGCGACAATCAGCGCAACTGATTTCGAGTTTTCCACTTCGGCTTTTCTCTTTCGAGCGTTTTTCCTATGATTTATTATGTACCGTCACAAAAAGTGGGCACTGATTATCAGATTAATGAGAACAAAGTTAAAGATCAACTCTTGGCCAACTGGTATATAACTCACTAAAAGAGTTACGTTATTCACACCTTTTCAATTGGCAAATGGGAGAGTTAGAGCTTCTTTTCATAACGAATTAAGCCTTCCTTGTTGACTTCATGATCTTTAACTAATAGTAGGTGAGTTTATTGAGAAGTTCTTCTTAAGCAGTCTTATAATTAAAAGGAGGGTGGTTATCACTTTGGGTTTAGGTTTATTTAAAGTACATTTATAACTGCATCTTATTGTAAGAAATAGAAATCTATTCGCCTTATGCAGGACCAACCCAAATTATCTTCTCTTCTTGAAATAATAATGCTGTTGTCCAGCGGCATCAAATACAGTTTAACTCATATAGGCGATCGTTTGGAGCTTACGCCACGTACCACGCAGCGATATATTAAAACCATCCGGGATGCCGGGTTTATTATTCCCCGTCCGGTAAACGGACTTTATTACATCGACAAGCAATCGCCTTACTTTAAAGAGTTGAGTGAATTGGTGCATTTCTCCCGCGAGGAAGCTCAGATCCTCTATAATGCCATTCATGCCATATCAAGCGAGAACACCATCAAGCAAAATCTTTTTCAAAAACTATATGCCCTTTACCAGTCACCGGTAGTGCCCAATATTCTGGTAAAGCAGCAGCACTCCAGCAATATTCATCAGTTGGTTAAAGCCATTGAGCACCGTCGAATGGTGGTCTTGCACAACTACCAGTCGGCCAATAGCAGTAAGCAATCCAACAGGCGGGTAGAACCCTATAAATTCACCACCAATTACGTTTCTGTTTGGGCCTACGATATAGAAAGCCGGCAAAACAAGATTTTCAAAAATTCCCGCATAGCCTCCGTTGAGCTTCTGAATGAACCGTGGGAACATCAAAATAGCCATAAGGAGGCCGAGATGGATCATTTTCGTATGAGTACAGAAGAGCGCATCCCCGTGCGCCTTTCGCTCACCCTGCGGGCGTGTGAACTCTTGAAGGAAGAATACCCCTTAGCCGAACCCCACATAAAAGAAGTGGCTCCATCGCATTACGAATATCAGGCAAATGTTTTCAGTCTTGAAGGCGTTGGACGTTTTGTTTTGGGCCTATGTGATGAGGTGACCATACTCGAACCGGAGGCACTCAAACATTTTATTCAAAAAAAGATGCAGGAATTTTTAAAATGACAGTATTTGGCATTTTAGGAAAGTAGGTTTGGGGGTGAGTTTGTTGACAATAATATTTTTTATTAATGATCAATATAAGTTTAATATGAGAATACATCTTAAGATTAGTGGGTCAAGGGAAATAATACCCTTTAATCATCAACATTTGCTCACAGGAGTAATACATAAATGGATAGGAAGAAACGAAGAACACGGAAAGCTTTCACTGTATAGCTTTTCCCGACTCGAAAGGGGAGAAGCCTCTAAGAGTGGTTTGAAGTTTGGGGAGGGAACAAGTTTGTTTTTCAGTGCTGTAGATGTTGACTTAGTAAAAAAGGTGATTGCCGGCATTCAGAGCGATCCGTTTATGTTTCATGGATTAAAAGTTTCCGAGATTGTCATTCAGGAAGATCCTGATTTTTCTCAGCGTGACTCTTTTAGCGCCGCTAGTCCTGTCTTTATTAAGCGAAGAGTTTCTGATAGGATTGACCACATCAAGTATAGTGATGCCCAAGCAGGAGAATATTTAGTTGAAACACTGAGGTCAAAGATGAAGTCAGCTGGAATGGAAGATGATTCTTTGGATATTCAATTTGACTTAGCTTACCCCAAAGCTAAAACAACCTTGGTCACTTATAATTCAGTTCAGAATCGAGCAAATATTTGTCCTGTAATTATTAAAGGTTTACCTGAGACAAAAGCTTTTGGCTGGAATGTTGGTCTTGGGAATTCTACGGGAATTGGGTTTGGGGCGATAAAATAAATAACAAACCGTAAAAAACAAAGGCTATCAGGTCTGACCGTCAGGAACAAAGGTGGTCAGGAACAAACACCATTAGGATCAAACGTGGTCAGGAATAAACGCCATCAGGAACAAACGCCATCAGGAACAAACGTGGTCAGGAACAAACGTGGTCAGGAACAAACGTGGTCAGGAACAAACACCATTATCAAACGCCATCAGGTCTGGCGACGCTGAAGGGTTTGATGATAATAATAATTACAATAATGAAGACTTGGCTCGGAGTTACGATATTAAAAAAAATGAGGATATGAATATATGTTACGTGGTAAAATATACCGGCCCATTTGGCTTTATTAAACCTTGGACGGCAGTACGGGATAGTGAAACATACAGCCAACAGTTTTTAACTCCCTCCGTGGTTACAGGTATTGAGCGAAAGCTTTTTCCTCATTTGCTGAAAGAGGATAAAGGAATAATTACGAAAATCACAGGTCATAGACTATCATATAAGCAAATATCTCAACAACAGGAGCAAATACAACCAAGGGGTTGGAATGAGACGGGACGAGGTAAGAATAAGGAATATTGCAGACCATATGCAATTTTAGTGAGGGGTGTTTTAATAGAACCTGTTCTGTTTTTAGCATTCCCCTCAAAAACAGATGCTGAAATTGCTGCAAAACAGCATATTTGTCTTGCCAGAAATGAGGATTTGCTTTATCCTGATGAAGAGATTTTGGAAATTTCAAAAGATGAATTTGATTCCAATGAAGAATTGTTTTCTGGATTCGAACTTGTTTTTGAACGAAACGATCAAGCATTTATGGTTGGATATAATAGGTTTAAGCAAAATGAGCCAATGTACGGTTATTTGAAAGTTGTGGGTACACCTGTAAAAACCAATTATTAATATGACGCAAATTTGTCCGCATATTAAAGCAAAGGGTCTGCCCGAAGAAACACCGTTATATGACCATTTGTATTTGGTTAGTATGGTTGCAGAAAAAATAGCTGAGTATTCTAATATGGATAAAGAAATTGCTCGTATGGGTGCAATTCTTCATGATATTGGTAAAACTAGCACAGTTTTTCAAAAACGGTTGAATGTAAACAGAAAACCGTCTACTCCTTTTCGCCATGAAATAGCATCATGTTTTTTCTTATCGTTGTTTGATCTCGGCATTCAACCTGAATTAATTGAGATGGTTATTGCTCATCATAAATCAATTCTTCACGATACCCGAAAGAAAGGGATTTTAGATTTGATGGAAGAGTTAGACGAAAACAATTTTAATTATCATATAAAAGATTGGGAATTATGGAAAAACGATGCTTTTGACATACTTCGTGGTTTTGGTATTACTGTTCACGATATATCTAGGGAAGAAGCACAAAGGAATTTTGAGTTAGTCCTTGAATACTGTGAGAATACTGTAAGGATAAGAGGCTATTCAGAGTGGCGGGGGTTATTGATGGCTGCCGATCATTTTGCTTCCGCCTTGTCAAACAAGACTGAGAATTATCTTGAGTGCTTGTTTAAAACGCCAAATCTGAATTTTTTCAACCGTCAACATGAATTGTATCCATTGTCGTTGAAAAGTTCTGATTCTCCAAAGAAACACACGATGGTAGTGGCCTCTACTGGTGCAGGCAAAACAGATTATTTGTTTAGACGATGTAAAGGTAGGGTTTTTTACACCTTGCCGTTTCAAGCCTCCATAAATGCAATGTACAAGCGTGTCAAGAATGATTTGGAAAAAGATAATCCAAATATTGACATCCGCTTGCTACATGCTGCTTCAAGTATCGTACTTGCTGGTAAAGAGAAAGAAGAAAAAATCATACAGGGCCATGTGGGTGCAGCTGTGAAAGTGTTAACTCCGCATCAAATAGCTGCAATTGCATTTGGGACAAATGGTTTTGAGGCAATGATTCTTGACTTAAAAGGTTGTGATGTCATTCTCGATGAGATTCATACATACACAGAAATAACGCAAGCAATTGTTTTAAAAATCGTCGAAATTCTCAAATATCTTGACTGCAATATACATATTGGAACGGCAACTATGCCAAGCATCTTGTACAATAAGATAATCGAAATACTTGGAAAAGAAAATGTCTTAGAAGTTTCTCTTAATAAAGATGAGTTGCAGAATTTTAACAGGCATATTGTTTATAAAATTGATAAATGGGACATAGCAGATGAAGAAATACAAAAGGCAGTTTCTCATGACAAAAGGATTCTGGTTGTCTGCAACAGAGTGAAATCAGCTCAAGAGCAGTATGCTCGACTGAAAGAAATGTATTCTGATACGCCTATTCTTTTGCTCCATAGCCGATTTACGAAGGGAGACAGAAATGAAAAGGAACGTTTGCTTATGGGGTTAGATGAAAATGGGAATGCTACTGGTAATTTTAATACATCAACCAAAGCTTGTATTGTCGTTTCTACGCAAGTCGTAGAAGTGAGTATCGACATTAGCTTTGACATAATGATTACCGAAGCTGCCCCACTTGACGCATTGGCACAACGATTTGGACGTGTTAACCGAAAACGGAATAGTGATACTATTGGAAAGTACAAGCCAATATTTGTTCTTACGCCACCTGACGATGAAAAAGAAGCATTGCCTTATAATCTGGAAATTGTAAAAAGGAGTTTTAGTGTATTGCCCAATGGCGAATTAATGCAAGAAAGCTTATTGCAAGAAAAAATTGATACTGTTTTTACTGAAATTGATTTTTTGAAGATAGAACAACATTCAGTTTTTAAAGAAACCGGTAAATGGAATATTGATAAGTTAACTCATAACTCTAAAGCTATTCTCATGGATTTGCTTGACATTGACAGTGTAACTTGTATTTGTGAGGACCATGAAGATAATTATGAAATAGCTACTCCCGAACAAAAAGTTATGATGGAAGTAAGTACAAGATTTTATGCTGTTCGTGGATTGAGACAAGTAGAAAAAGGTTCATGTCCGTTTGTGATACCTGATATTGCATATAGTTCAGAATTGGGTTTGAATGTTGAAATGGCAAGACCGGAAAATTATAACATGAAATTTTCAGCAGAAAAACAAATATTATGATAGCAGCAACAATAGGAAAAACATTTCTTAAGACTTTTAACGAGAAAACCGGAAAGAACTATTCGGCGAAAGAGTTTTTTGAAAAGGAATATTTTGAATGTTTTTACAATCATTCCAAATATATGCAATGGGTCACGAATTCTCCTTTTGTTCAAATGAAAGCAGGACAAAAACCTGATTTGCTAAAACCAAAAGAACGTATTGAAAAGCTTAACGATCTTCATAAAAAAATTGAAGATGGAGAATGTGACGCAAGTATTGCAATTGGTTTCCCTGCCTCGGAGGTGAAAGAATTTGCAACAACATCAGGCTTAGTTACTGATATCAATACAGTTTTTGATAAAGAAGATATTTATTATTCGTGGATCGGTGGAGGATTAGGTGTCGGGATTGCTGGAGGATATTCTATATATTTTGATGAGCCTGATATTCTCTTCGAGTTATATAACGGATGGCAAGTGTATAGGAATCTGTTAAATGATAGCTTGCTCAATTTAATGCGAGGCAATCAAATAAATACATGGAACGGGCAGTGGTTGAGCTATAAATACAATAAATATTTCAGAGAAGATTTTGATTTTACCCATTTACATAGTAGAAATGCAATTTCTGTGTCTGATAAATTGGTTGAGGTAAATACAATCAGTTGGAGTGAGCTTTTTTTCGAGATTTCAAATAAATTCTCTCAAAAAATTATTACGGGATATGTATTCAGTTTAGGGCAAACTAATAAAACCCTAGGTTTCTATCCCTTTAATTTTGAAAAAGCAAATACATTAAGAAAATATTATACAATACTTTTTGGTGAACAAGCTGCAATAACTGAAGCAAAAGATTATGAATGTCTATTTGGCATTCACATAAAGCGAGCGTGTGAGCTTGGTTCTATCGGCCTTCAAGCATTAGAACCTAAAGACCTTAGGAAATACTTTGGCAATGACTCAAATTTGAAATTAGTTAAACCTAAACCCGATAACGATGAAGAAAAGAATAGTAAAGCACTTCAGAAAGATTATGAGAATATTGTAACATTTAGAACATATAAAACTTGGTTATTAGCTATGATTACAAAAAACAAAGAAGAATCGCTGGAATATACTGCAGAAGTTGCTAATGCACTTCACGAGTATAGAGATAAAGCATCTAAAAATGATAGAAAAAACCTAATTGATAAGGAGTTGTTATCAGCCAAATCAAAAAAACAGTTTTTAGATGCCTTGGTTACCATTGTTAAAGAAGCTGAAAAGGATTCGCTTCAAGTATTTAAAGTGCTTCGTGATAAAGTTCACTTAATGTCTGCTGAAGATTTTGGATATTTCGTAGTGCTGCTGAAATTCGATTATGCTTTTGCCGAAAGAGAACGTAGTTAATTTATGAAATAGGTCTAATCAATTTAAATTATAATAAAATGAGTACAATTTATATTAGAACATTAAAGAGAGCTGAACATACTGTGTTTTGCGTAGCTGATGGACAAAAAACATACTACGATCCACAGTTTAGTCGAAGAATTCCTTATTCAAGTGGGCAACAAGTAAAACGTTCTCTGGTGGATGCTCTTGCAAAAGCCTTGAATGAAGTTCCATCTCCAACAACCTTTTTGTTTGATGTTAATAAAAAAGGTGAAATGAAAGAAGGTGAGGTATATGCAACTTGCAATCCAAGTTATGCTGATCAGTTATTAGGAGGGTGGATGAAAGCAGCAAAAGGAGGAAAGGATCGAACAATTAAACGAAGAAGTCCACTCTCAATTTCATCAATGAGAGGATTGCATCCATTGCTTGCAGGTGTTGATTCTGAGAATGTGTCTTTCGATAGAAGTGATAGACCAAATAACGAAGTAATTATTAGAAATGAGGATGGTGTTGAATTAAACGAAACTGAAATTGCTGAATTACTTCAAGGAAAAGATAGAAGTTTGAGCAGAAAATGGATTCCAGATAATCGCCGTGCTACAGGTCTTTTTGTTCAAGACATGGCAATTGACTTACGCCGCTTGTTTTGTGTATTGTTAAACAAATTAGAACCAGAAATTACTGAAGAAACAGAAGCAAAATTACGTGAAGCAGGCTGGATTGAAACCGAAACCGTTTTTGGGACATGTTTGGTTGTGCCAAAAGAAAAAAGAGAACAATTGGTGAAAGCTCTGGCGTATGCCATTATTAATTGGACTATTACCTCAAATCAGTCGCGTACATTTAGCCTTATGGAAACACTTGCTGTTTCAGTATCTGCAAATGCAAATAGAATTGCCGGAAGTATCCGTGCAAAACTTAAAGAGGAAGAAGAGAATAAAGCCGAGCCTATTATAGAAGAAGATATGGTTGGAGTGGACACTTTTGTAACCCTACAAGCCGGCGGCTACATTCGGACTAAAAAGGAATCCGTCGATGCTCTAGACAAAGCCGAACAAAAACTTATTGATTTAATGATGGACTTCGACTACGAAAATCAATTGAATTAATTATCATTTATCCCCGGGAAGGGAAAGTATCCCGGGGATATTTTATTCCTAATTCCGCTATGCCCGACCCCAAAATTCCATTAACACCCAACAACTATTACCACGTTTACAACAGGGGCATTAATAGTTGCAATATTTTTATTGATGAAAATGATTACCTCCATTTTTTGAAGTTGTATGAAAAGTATATTCATCCCATTGCCGACACCTTGGCTTGGGTGTTGATGAAAAATCATCTTCATTTGTTAATTCGAATAAAGAGCCATATGGTGTATCGATATACAATGGATGAGCTGGATGCGATGTACATACGCGCCACCGCCTCCTCATCTGCCGATGCCGCCATGTTAGTCAAGGAAGCCCTTGAACTTGCCAAATGGGAAACAACTGACCTTTCTCTGCAGCAACGATGGCGTCTGCAGCACCACCAACGATGGCGTCTGCAGCACCGGACGTAAAGAATTTAAAACCCCCAACCCATCCTCCCACCTATCCCATCTTTTCAATGCCTACGCCAAGTATTTCAACTTTAAATACAAGCGCCATGGTTCCCTTTTTGAGCGGGCTTTTAAACGCAAACACGTCGACCATGAGTCGTACCTAAAACATGTTTTAATATACATCCATAACAATCCTGTTCATCATGGTTTTTGCAGCCATGCCTTGGAATATCCTTGGAGCAGTTATCTATCTTGCGTATCTGAAAGCCCAACCAAGTTAAATAGAAATCAAATAATAGAATGGTTTGGTGACAAGGCCAATTTTAAACAAATGCACGACACTACCAAAGAAATAACGACCATTGAAAGTTGGTTGGAGCTTTAAATTTATTGTGTTATCATAGAAAACAGATATTGCATGCAAATAACCGGAACTCATTTTAACTACTATCAGGTATGTCACCGCAAACTATGGTTGTTTGGCAATGGTATTAATATGGAACATACCAGCGATCTGGTGGCTGAGGGCAAGCTGATACACGAAAATACCTATCCTTTTCGCAATGATAAATACACGGAGATCGAAATTGATGGTGTTAAAATCGACTTCTACGATGCCCGCAATAAGGTGGTACACGAAATAAAAAAGAGCAGGAGCCATGAGGAGGCGCACGAGTGGCAGGTAAAATACTACCTGTATGTGCTGAAACTAAATGGCGTAGATGGAGCCACTGCGGTGCTGGAATATCCTACACTAAGGAAAACGCTGACATTGGAGCTGACATCTGATGATGAGAAAACAATCACAGAAATGCGTAGCAATATCGAGCAAGTCATAACTTCTCCTGGTTGTCCGTCTCTCTTGCACAACAAAAAATGCCTTAACTGTGCGTACTTTGATTTTTGTTATTCGGGCGAAAAGGACGATGATTCATTAAGGAGTGGTGAGATAATTTGATTTATAGTGGGAATTTTTGAATGAAAGTGTCATTATACCAATTAGAAAACCTGGTCATTTATTGAAGGATAATTAAGTATATGAAAAAAACCTACTACCTCTTTAATCCCGGACAGCTGAGCCGCAAGGACAACACTCTTAAATTTACCCCGATGACGGAATCGGGTAATCCTGTTGCAGCTCCCCGTTATCTTCCTGTGGAGGGTATTGAGGATTTGTACGTGTTTGGATCACTGGATGTCAATAGCGCCCTACTCAATTTTTTGGGTCAAAGTAACATTGCTGTGCACTTTTTCGACTATTATGAAAATTACACAGGGTCGTTTATGCCTCGTGACCAGTTGCTGTCTGGCCGCATGCTCATGGCACAAACAGCGCATTACATCGATAAGGCAAAACGCCAAATCATTGCACGGAATTTTATAGAGGGAGCTTCTTTCAACATCCTAAAAAACCTGAAATACTATCACAACCGCGATAAGGATATGGCCGAAATAATTGAAAAGATTGAAACACTGCGCGTATCCATCGGCAATACATTGGCCATCGACCAACTAATGGGCATCGAAGGAAATATTCGCATGACTTATTATGATGCATTCAATCTCATCATCAACGACTTCTCCATGGGTAACCGTACCAAACAGCCCCCACAAAACGAGGTGAATGCGCTCATCTCGTTCGGAAACATGATGTGCTACACCCAATGCTTGCGAGCCATTCACCAAACGCAGCTCAACCCGGTTATCAGTTACCTACACACGCCCGGTGAACGTCGCTATTCACTGGCACTCGATTTGTCCGAAATATTTAAGCCGCTTTTGGTTGATAGGGTCATCTTTAAAGTGTTAAACAAAAAGGAGATACAGGAAAAGCATTTCGACCGTCAACTCAACCGCTGCCTGCTAAACCCTTCGGGCAAAAAGATATTTGTACAGGCCTTTGAAGATCGCCTCAGCGAAACTATTAAGCACCGGAAACTCAACCGCAATGTGAGTTACAAACACCTGGTTAAACTGGAATGCTATAAACTTAGTAAACACCTTTTAGATATTGAGGACTACAAGCCGTTTAAAATGTGGTGGTAGTGATTTGTTGTCGCTGTAGCCATCCAAAAATTATTTGTAGGCACTGAAAATTGTGCAATAGTAACCAATCAATTACCATCCTCTCATGTATATTATTCTTGTATATGACATAAATCAGAAGCGCGTTGGCAAAATGCTCCGACTTTGTCGCAAGTATCTGAACTGGATTCAAAATTCTGTTTTTGAAGGAGAAATATCAGAAGTAAAACTATCTGAACTCAAATTTAACGCCTTAAAAATCATGGATCCGCAAACCGACAGCTTGATCATATTTAAAACACGACAAGAAAAATGGCTCGATAAAGAAGTTATCGGACTGGAGCGGTCTGGTATTGATAATTTTTTGTAAACATCACACAAAATGATAGACTGATTTGCCAACGAGGCGACTTGTTACAACACTTAAATGAACTAATTTTATTTTCCTGAGTGTAGTTTCATCCCAACCTGGCTTTCAATAATTGGATGAAAGAAAAATTATGATTTAATTTGAGATTTTTACCGGACAAGTGATTTCGTTACAGCAAAGCAATAGTTTAATTATATTTATGATACAATAAAACGTTCAATCCGACTGTGATATAACATACTGATATTGTTGATTATAATCGATTGAAGGTTGTCGATGCCTGCGCGAGGACCAATTTTATAAGATGTTTAATGCCATTCAAAGTAATGTCAAGTCCTTTGGCATACTGAAAATAAACGACTTAGATCTGGTTGTCGATTCCCGGGGCTTTTTGAACTATTAGGCATCGACAACTTTCCCCTTGCAAAATGCCATCAAACAGCTATCTTTACACCTGTAAAACTGTTATTTTTTTCAAAAAACTAACGCCTTTTAACCGCACCATAGTGGAATTGAAATAACTTAACCAATGTTTTATTTCCTGCTGTTTCTGCTCTTTTAACCGCACCATAGTGGAATTGAAATGAGTTAATTGATAGTTATGCTTCCGCTGCCAATAACTTTTAACCGCACCATAGTGGAATTGAAATTACGGAGGGTCAACCAAAGCAAGCGAGTAATAATTGTCTTTTAACCGCACCATAGTGGAATTGAAATTGCGCTCCGGAGCATCAGTCTGGCATCCATACTACCTTTTAACCGCACCATAGTGGAATTGAAATATCTTGGTTTATAGTTGGGAATCTATCCGCATACTCCTTTTAACCGCACCATAGTGGAATTGAAATGCAAGTCAATATGACTGAAAGTGAAGTTCGATTATTGACTTTTAACCGCACCATAGTGGAATTGAAATAACCATAAAAACGATGTGCCAATGAAATGGGGTTGCTTTTAACCGCACCATAGTGGAATTGAAATACGCCAGTAACTGCGCTAAGCGATGCAATTGCTTTCTTTTAACCGCACCATAGTGGAATTGAAATTCATTTTCGGCAAGTTCACTTAACGAACCAATTGTCTTTTAACCGCACCATAGTGGAATTGAAATTTGTAAGGGATAATATACGCAAAGCCAAGGTTTTTATCTTTTAACCGCACCATAGTGGAATTGAAATAACTTATACATTCGTAATATATTAGGCTCTGGAAGTCTTTTAACCGCACCATAGTGGAATTGAAATTGTGATCACCAGTGAATAGCCTCTCATTTTTATTGCTTTTAACCGCACCATAGTGGAATTGAAATATTTTTGAGTTATGGTTATCCTTATGACAATTATCACTTTTAACCGCACCATAGTGGAATTGAAATAAAAAATCAGGGCCTTTAAGGTTAATCAGGAAGCAAACTTTTAACCGCACCATAGTGGAATTGAAATATGGGCGGCCCGATTTACTGTGATTTGCTGCAATACTTTTAACCGCACCATAGTGGAATTGAAATCCGCAAGGATGAATCAAGTAACCCATGTGCTTTGTCCCTTTTAACCGCACCATAGTGGAATTGAAATTGTGTCCGCTTCTGTAATACCTACACGGCTTAATCCTTTTAACCGCACCATAGTGGAATTGAAATGAGCAAACGTTCGAAACGCCGCTTTTAAACCCCTGTCTTTTAACCGCACCATAGTGGAATTGAAATTGAATCATTTAACTTAAGCAAATGAAAATGGTGAAACTTTTAACCGCACCATAGTGGA
>CAZSQG010000024.1:280-46163 GCA_964608615.1 uncultured Marinilabiliaceae bacterium | reverse complement strand
TAATGCCCTATGGCACCAATTTATCTGCTTTAACTCCTTCCATTGAAGTTTCACCGGCAGCATCGGTAAGCCCAGCTTCCGGAGTCTCCCGTAATTTTACCGGAACTGTTATCTATACCGTTAAGGCTGAAAATGGCACTGAGCGCTCCTACTCTGTTATCGTTACTAATGAAAAAAATGATCAAAACCTGATCACCGCCTTTAACATTCCCGGACAGGTGCAATCGACCATAAATGAGGCTGCTAAGTCAATTGAAATTTTAATGCCCTATGGCACCAATTTATCTGCTTTAACTCCTTCCATTGAAGTTTCACCCGCAGCATCGGTAAGCCCAGCTTCCGGAGTCTCCCGTAGTTTTGCCGGAACTATTATCTATACCGTTAAGGCTGAAAATGGTAATGAGCGCTCCTACTCTGTTATCGTTACTAATAAAAAAAATGATGAGAACGATATTATAACCTTCAATATAGAAGGTCAAATAGAAGAAACAACAATAAACACTCTGGAAAGAAGCATTGAATTAACAGTGCCATTTAGCTTTAATATCAAATCATTGACACCAACAATAACCGTTTCGCCCTATGCTTCAATTTCTCCTGGATCAGGAGAATTGGTAGATTTTACTGAAACAAAGATCTACACCGTGCGTTCCGAAAGCGGTGCTCAGAAAGTATGGAATGTTACAGTAAAACAAGAGGAAGCTAGTTTTATTAGCAATAAAAAAACAAAAAATGTTTCAGCAGCTCCCAATCCGACCATAAACTCAACTGAAATCCAAACAAATTTCCCAATCAGAAACATCGACATCTTTATGTTAAATGGGCTCTGGGTAAAAACGCTTAATTATAATGGTGTAGATAAAACAACCATTAATCTTTCCGATTTTGGATATGGCGTTTTTCTATTAAAAATCACTTCTCAGGAGGGTGGATTTGTTATGATAAAGGTTCTTGTAATAGACAGATAGAGAATTCATACGGCAAAAAGAACAAGTCCGTATTTAGAAGTTAAAAAACAAAAAGGGCTGTACAGATTGCACAGCCCTTTTTGTTTTTTGTTTCTACTATACTTCTAACGCAGTATCGTCTTAATTGCATTAACAGTTTCAATCAAATCGTCTTGCGATAATAAGGGGTAGATAGGCAAGGAAACATTTCCCCTCCATATTTTCTCTGCAACAGGAAATGCTTCAGGTGTCAGATTATATTTATTTCGGTAATAAGTCATTCGGTGCATGGGTTTATAATGAACGGAAGTACCTATTCCCAACTCTGACATTTTTTCAATAAAAAGATTACGAGATATGGGAGATTGCTCATTCAAAACAACAGGAAACAAATGCCATGCATGGTTCTCAAAAGGAACATTACACCCAGGGAGATCAATCATTTCCATATCAGATAGTTCCGCATAATAATACTCAGCAATTTTTTGCCTTGCCAACCGCATTTCGTCGGCATATTCCAGTTGAGCTAATCCAATAGCAGCATTAATATCGGGCATGTTGTATTTATATCCTGGTGCTACCACATCGTATTCCCATGATGGTTTGTCAGATGTAAACCTGTCCCAAACATCGCGATTAATACCATGAAGACGCATGGTTTTAACCCGCTTATAAATTTCTTCATTATTGGTTGTCAGCATACCCCCTTCGCCAGTGGTTATGGTTTTATTGGCATAAAAACTAAAACAGGTAATATCCGACATGGATCCAACCGGTGTCGTGTTTATTGAGGCGGGGAATGCATGCGCAGCATCCTCCATAACCTTAATTCCATGTTTCTTACAAATATTCAGGATTCCCGTACCAGCTGCATTCACCATTTCGGCCGGATGTCCTCCATAATGAACCATTATAAGGTACTTAACATCAGGATGCTCAAGAATAGCTGAATTCAGAATTTCAGGTGTTAAAAGCAAAGTGGAATAATCCACATCCAGAAAAACCGGATCGGCATTTAAATAGCGTATTACTTCGGCAGTAGCTGTAAAGGTCATGTCAGGAACAAAAACCTTATCACCGGGTTGCACCCCCAAAGCTTCAAGCCCCAAGTGTAAGGCTGCTGTACAACTATTTACTGCGCAGGCATATCCAGCTTTTACCTTTTCGGCAAAAAGCTTCTCGAACAACTGGGCTTTTCCTGCTGTAGTCAACCAGCCACTTTCGAGCACTTCGGTAACGTATTTTAGTTCGTTGCCACTACAAGAAATTCTTGAAAACGGAACTTTTAGCATAAAGTTAATTATTTGCGAATAACAGAAAAAAAGGTCTTAAAAATTATCTTCAAATCACCAATTAAGCTTTGATTATCAATATACCCCTCGTACAAATCCAACTTTTGTGGTAATATCTCATCGCGATAGGTTTGTTGCGGATTGGAAGATACTTTTAAAATTTCCTCTTCATTACGAAACTCAATACTGGCATTATCGGTTATGCCGGGACGCACCTTCAAAACCTTTTGCCATCTTTCGGGGTAAACTTCCACCCATTTTCTCACTTCAGGTCGAGGACCCACAAAAGACATCTCTCCTATAAAAACATTCAGCAATTGCGGAAGTTCATCCAATTTGGTACGTCTCAGCCATTGCCCCACACGAGTTACTCTACTACTATCACCTGCATCAAAAGACCCTAGGCGGGCTTCCTTTAGAACAGTCATAGTACGAAATTTCATAATACTAAAAGGCTTCCCATTTATACCAACTCTTTGTTGAATAAAAAAAACCGGAAATCCTGAATTAATGACAATAGCCAATGCAATACCTATAAATACCGGAGATATCACAATAATTAACACTAATGATAAGATAACGTCCAGAAACCTTTTCATGCTTAGGTATTTTTACCGCGAAATATTATTAACTACAAAAGTTTTTCTCCGGCCAATCAGCAACGCTGCTAATCCTTTTAAATAACCAAACCCATATGAAACATGGATAATAAAAAACCCTACAGCTATAAACGGAGCCAGTTTTAATCCCTGCTTCATGGTTAACCCAATAATTAGAATAACATAAAGCAATAGTAATGAGCCATATATCATCCATAAAGGTGCCCACCATAAACCAGGAATCCATCCACCGGCCAAAAATAAAACAAAAAATGCTGGTACCAATTGCCTTACCGAAGGCATGGTTTTTAGTTTCTGAACCGTTAAGGGTTTAAACAAACCATACTGGTAAAACATCCTGGCCAATTTTTTAAACGAATCACGAGCATAATAGTCGATATGCAAATCCGGGATCATAAAAACTTTCAACCCATTTTTCCGCATTCGGCCATTAAATTCGTCATCCTGATTTCGAACCAACTCCTCATCAAAAAGGCCAATATTATCAAACACCTCCTTGCGGAAACAACCATATGGAACAGTATCAACCTCACAAGGCTGTTGGGTTCCTATGCGGTGATACGAATTACCAACTCCAAAAGGAGAACTCATTGCATAAGCAATAGCCCTGGAAATAAGCGAATCATTAACAGGTAACGTCCTAAAGACACCACCAATATTATGAGCCTCATATTTATGCAACCCATCCACCAACCGGCTTACGTAATTATGAGGATAAACAGAATGGGCATCCAGCCTAATTATGATATCATTATTACAAAGCTTAATGGCTTTATTCAGTGCTGTTGGAACAATCCTTTCTTTATTTTCAATTACCCGTATATTGCAACCAGGATGATTGGTTATAAAAAGATTAATTTGCTCAAGTGTACCATCATCCGACATTCCGTCAGCAACAATAACTTCAATCAATTCGGAAGGATAATCCTGTTTGTATATTGCTTCCAGTGCATTACTGATATAACCAGCCTCATTTCGGGCAGGCATGATGATGGAGACTTTTTTGCTTTGCATATTATTTGCTAAACGAACAATACAAAATAACAAGAATTACTTTGAAATGCTTATTAGAAGCACCATTCACGGTGTTATTCAATTTTATTAAAACACTCTTTTGGGTATTTATTCCAGTTCCGAAACAAAACGTTTGAATTTTCCCATTCGCGTTCGATCCAACTCCTCCAACCTTAAAAAACGAAATTCAATCCCTTTTTCCAGAGAATCATGGCATAATCTCTTTAAAAACTCCTCTTCATTTTTCTCCAAATCACGGGGAGCAGTATATCTTATTTCAAACAAATCTTTAGCCTTTTGAATAACTTTATACTCGGTTAACAAATTGTATTTGGAGGTGAAATCTCTAATGATGTAATAAAACACCGTATCTCCGGGAGTTTGTTTCCCCGATGGCAAAACAGCCATTCCTTCACGACGTCCGAACAATTGTGTTAACACCTGCCGGTTATTAAATTCGTTCATCACCCCCAAATCTCCTGTCTGGTATCGAATAAACGGGGTTCCCTTACTAAATAAAGAGGTAACCGTAATGTTTCCCAACTCGCCATAGGGTAACGAATTACCATTATCATCAAGTATCTCAGTTAACAGTAATTCCTGTGGTAGTTCCCAGTATTCCTCTTTTGCAAAACCCAGTATCCCAAACTCTGATGCGCCATACTCATTGCAAACCGGTACACCAAATGCCCTTTCAACAAGGTCGCGCTCACCTACGCCACACATCTCAGCAGTGAGGATGCAACACTTAAGTGAAGGAACAATATCCTTTAAAATACGGTTAGATTTTTCGAGAAATTTGGCAAAGATAATAATCGGATAAGAGTACCCATAAAGGTACACAAAACGTTTCCGCGAAAAAATTTTTATCCACTTCTCTAAAGCCTTATCTGACAAGTCCAACAAAGGGAATCGCCATCTGTGAGCCAGATAATCCTTAAAACGTTCAACACCTCCTGCCACAAAAGTTGAAGGTATTCCATAAAACCGGGCCTGTAAATCAGTCAGTTTAACCCCAGTTTGTTCATAACAATCAGCAATATATATCCATGTTAGAGCATGAGAAAACAAATCCTTTGCAAACCGAAAAGGTTTTCCAGTTGATCCTGATGTTGATGCAAAATAAAACTTCTGATCATTTTTTAGCTTAGCCTGGTCGTTCATGGCAAATTTACGCATCACATCTTTATCCAGCACAGGCAAACTACTCCATTCCTCAGGTATATCCTTTACAAACCGGGCATAACCACTGTTATTTAAATAGTGATAATGCACCATGCGCCAAGCTTGTTCCTTTTGCCAAACCTGCAGATTATTTAACCTCTTAAGTTCGTTCAACTTATTCAATGCGTCCTTTACAGGGTATCCCTGACATTTCAAAAGAGTAAAAAAATCAAGCATGAGAATAAGGCTTAAACAACTCAATCCATTTATCTTTCACCACTTCCCAATCAAAATCTTCTACCTTTTTGCGAGCTGCTAAAATCCGTTTCCCGGTTTGTTCAACTTCTTCTTTCGTTTCAATAACAGCAGCCAAAAATTCGTCCAGGTTATCAGGAGAAACCAATAAAGCATCTTCCTTATTTGACAGAAGATATGGAATTCCCCCAACATTAGTTGAAACCACCGGAAGTCCCAGTGCCATAGCTTCAATCACGCTAACCGGGGTATTATCAAAATTTGTTGTATTAATAAAAATATCATAATCAGCAGCCAATTTATGCCATTTAGATTTCGACAACATCCCTGTAAAAACAACTTTATCCTGCACATTCAATTTGTTGGCTAACTCCTTGCAATTATCAAGAGAACCATCCTTATCAGGTCCTACCATACATAATTTGGCATCATAACCCATTTTTAATAATTCATGCAACAACCGTATTGCCAGTCCCGGATTATATATACTATGAAAGCTTCTTACCCATAACAAATTCATCTTGAACACAGATCTTTCCTTAAAAGTATATTCAGCCAGGTTTATATTATTGGGAATACAAATAACTTTATATCCATTTTTTCTAAACAAATCAACAAATCCTTTCGAAGGTGCTACATTCATTGCGCTACCTGAAAACAAAACACGTGATAACTGCGGTGATTTGGGAAGTCGCAGTGGTAATCCACCGCCTCTAAGTATTGGAACATATGGAATCCTTAACCTTCTACATAAAAACCCTATAATTACTGCATACCAAAAACCCTTTTTACTGTATGTATCAATTAAAACTACGTCAATTTTCCTTTTATGAGATAAAAGAGAAATCACCATATCAACCAATCTCAAAACAATATTTTTCTTATCGGATACAGATATAACCTTTATTCCTATTCCTTCAAGCTGTGCCGACAATGTTTCAATCCCCGTTAAAGAAGCACCATGAGAAGCAAGTTTATTGCCTACATAAAAAATCATAAAAATTTAATTAAGTTATGCCTAATCTTTCAGGTTGTTTTTTCATGATCTTCTTCAGCGTTTAATTGTATAGGAACAATTCGCATAAAGGCAGCCCCAAGAAGAAGACCCGGTAATGCCAGCCTCATAGCTGCGTGAAACATGGTAAACAAACCTAATAGAAAAAAAGCAATAAAAAAGCACCTGGTTTCAGGATTGGGTTCTTTAAAGAAGAAATAAATTGGCAAACCAATAAATCCAATAAGTATAAAAAAAATGCCCAAAAGGCCATGTTCTCCTATTAACCGGGAGTACTCAGTATGAGAGGCAATGGGTTCTCCAAAATAAGCTGCCCTGTATGATTCACTCATTCCATAACCGGTTCCTAAAAGGGGAAAATCTTTAAATGCCATTAATTCAGCTTCAATCAAATAATCACGCCCGGTAAGCATTCCTGTACCAGAGATCTTTTCCCCTGCTATCATCTCATTCGTTGTTAGTCCCTGATACCTGTACACCAACAAATTATTGGTTATTTTATTGGCAAATAAAAAAACCCCCACAAAAAACACCACTCCAAAAGCTAAATAAGGAATTGCCTTTATAACTTTCTGGCGAAAACTTCTATATGAAAAATAAAGAACCAGAACAGAACCCGAAAGAGCCAGAACACTTCCGAGAACCCCTCCTCTGGAAAAAGTAAGCAAGGCACGTAATACAATATAAAAAAGCATTAACCAATCCAACCAGGACCATGGAGTTATTTTTTTTCCATTTATTTTAAAGAGAAGCAACAATAACATAAACCACCCCAGAATCGTGGATACCTGATTTGCACCAAATCCTCCGGTAGAAGCCATATTTGATTTTAATTTGGTATAATGCAGTGTGCTAATGGCTGCCACTAATGATAATCCTACGATTAGGGTAAAAGCTGGGAGAAACGCAAATTTAATCTTTTCAAAAAATTCATCCGTCTCAATTGGACGTTTATAAAAATACATTCCGGCAACAACAAATGTCAAGGGACCGGACATGTTAAAAAGGATAAGCTCCCTAATTCTTCCAGAATATGAGGATTCAGTTAAAAAGATTGCCGGGATCAGCAGTATCAAAAGCAATACAAAAGTCCAGTTAATATACCTTCGTTTTCCTACTACCAAGCCAATTAAAAGAACACCAATACTAACATATTTGCCATATTCCCAAACAAACGGAGCTCCAACCATGCGATATAAAATCTCATATCCCATTAGGTAGATAGCATAAAAACCAGCTATACTGTTCCGATCAGCAGTGTATACGATATCTAAAACCGCCAGCACCGAAAATGCAAGATACGCCCATGCAATAATCATAGGATTAGTTCCCATTACCATTCCTAATAATACATGAATTACGATAAAGAAAAGATGCCAACCTTTTTTCCCAATTAATTCTATCATACTAAACCAATAAAAGAGCGTTTGTCAAAAGTAAAAATCTAACACTAAAAAACCTTGCTAAACTCTTTAAATTTATGATGTAATTTCAAAACATTATTTACAGTTATAGCCGCTCTTTTCACATTACCCGTAACATCGCTACTGGCTTGCAAATTCGCTAAATCACGGTCGAAATAGTTTAAAAAGCCGGGATTTGTTATAAAAGAAAGCTTAGCTTCCGGTTTCAGATACTTTTTTGCTGTACCCTTGCGACGATTTCTAACATAACGGATAAAGACAATGAAACGTTGGACGTATTCTATGTATAATTTATAAATATCATTGATTATAAACGGCCTTTCTTTAAACAACCTACCCGAAGAATAATCAATAGGAAATTGTGGCGTCAGTTTTAAATTCAATCTACGTAGACGATCATCGTTTAATCCCAGATATAATGGGCTACGAAGCCCCCATTCAACGGCACCTTTCTCGGCCAGTAAAAATATAGGGTACCGAAAGTAAGCCAAATCAGCGGTATGAGCATGGGTAAGGTTCATGCTGCAATTAAAGTGATCGAAAAACCTGGTTATTTCATGTTTCTTTTCTACGTTTAACCTCTGATTAATTGGGTTAATACATTCTTGATAAAACAACCTGAGCTGTTTTTTTTCAATCAACAATCCGTCAATTTTCTCCTTCACATCACCTAAATACCCCAGGTTAATGATTCTGTTAACAGTATTCTTTTTTAAAACAAATGGATTCTTCCAAACAGACTTGTCAACATGTTTTAATGCAGGTTCAGCGCTCAACCCATTAAAAATAAACTCATCCGTCTTTACATCATTTATCATTCGGTAATAATTCCCTCCGCGATGGTAAATACGGGCATCTGTCCGAACCGTATAGGTATAATCGTTCATCTCGGGAAAATTGGTAAACTTTACCGACAACCCTGTTTTATCGCAAATTTCCTTTATTATATCCTCTTCATCGCACACCCGCGAGTAAACATTGGGTTTGTACCCCTTTTTAAATAAAAGACCAAGAACAAAGCGGCTGTCCATACCACCCGACAAAGATATTGCAGTATCAATCTTCTCTGGAATAACTTCAAGAAACCTCTTTACCATAAGGTCATCATCATTTTTCTTTGGGCTAAAGGATGAATGCTGAAACTCCTTATTTTCAGGTAGAACAAGCCGTGATAAATAACTAATCTTTTGAATCCCCGGAAACAGAGTAACGTTACCCAAAAAATAACCCGTGGCCGATAACATCCCCACTGCTTCCAATGATGGAACCTTGTTCTCAAGTAAAGATATCAAAATTGAAAAATCTGATACATTATCGGTTGAATAATAAATGCTCATTTGTTCTCCCGGCTGAACCTCAAGCCCATTTTCAGTGGTTCGGATCATTGATGATAACAATAAAGGATGAAGCTCATGTGGAACAAACTCATCTTTTTGTTCAAGTGGATTTACACTATACTGTTGATGAAAGTCGGTTTTCCCAACTACAAAACCATCCTTAAAAACAGTCAGATTATCGATAGTTTTAATACTTGTCCATATTAATTCATACCCATTTCTCAATTCATATCTGAATATGTCATTAGCTTGTACATCCAATTCTCCTAAGAAAAACTCAAACACCTTAAATGATCTGGGATCCCGACTTATAAGGAACATTTTATACTGTTTTTTTTGATAAGACCAAAGGCCTTAATCGATTAAAGAATGATAAATAATACAACTTAAAACCCCTTTTGGCTTAGCTCAAACCAGGAACGTAATATTCTTTAAACCAATCCACAAAAACCTCTAAACCTTTATCAATATTAGTATGTGGTTGATAACCAAAATCGTGTTGAGCATCTTTTATATCAGCATAAGTTTGCAGCACATCACCGGGCTGCATCGGGAGCATTTCCATCTTTACTTCTTTCCCTAGATATTCTTCAAGTTTCCGGATAAAATCCATCAATCTAACAGGGCGATTATTTCCCAGATTATAAACTTTATATGGATATGGAATATTGTCGAAGCTCGCAATTAATTGTGATATACCTGCAACAATATCATCCACATAAGTAAAATCACGCTCCATATTACCATGGTTATAAACCTGAATTGACTGACCTTTCATAATTCGATTGGCAAACGAAAAATAAGCCATGTCAGGACGACCCCATGGACCATATACCGTAAAAAAACGGAGACCTATTGATTTAATTCCGTATATACGCGAATAGGAATAAGCCATCAGCTCGTTGGCTTTCTTTGTTGCAGCATATAAAGATTCAGGCTGATCGGTCATTTGTGACACCGAAAATGGAACCTCTGAGCTGTTCCCATAAACTGAGCTGGATGATGCAAATATGAGTTTATCTACTTTAAAACTCCGACATGCTTCAATAACATTAACAAAACCAATAAGGTTACTATCTAAATATTTATAGGGTTTCTCAATACTGTAACGTACCCCGGCCTGAGCAGCCAAATTAATGACCATATCAAAATTCTGAATCCGAAATAACTCATCCAGCTCTTCTTTATTACAAATATTTATAGTAAAGAATTCAAAGTTCTCTTTTTTGTTAAGGATGGCTAACCTATCCAGCTTTAATTTGGTTGAATAATAATTGTTGATTGAATCAATACCTACAACTGTATTGTTCTGATCTAGTAGAGCTTTTGTTAAATGAAAACCTATAAAACCTGCCGAACCTGTTATAAGAATATGCATAATTTATATGTGATTTATTTTATTCTTTGAGATAACACTAACTAACAATTTCTCTGATAATTCGTTGCGAATAATACTCAAAAGTAAAGGTTTCAGATATTTTCCAAGCTTCCCGGGCCATTAAGTTTAGAGATTTATTTTTCAACATCTCGTCAATTAGGGATGCCAGTTGATGTCCGGTACGGTTGTCTGGGGGTATCAGGTAACCATTGATACCATTCTTAACATATTGACCAATACATGAAATATCGGACACTACAGGAATACAGCCAAAATTTGCTGCTTCGGCTATAGCCTTGGGAAATCCTTCTGATTCGGAAGGTAAGACAAATATATGACACATTGACAGAATTGAGGCAATCTCCACCCTCTGTACAAATCCATGAAACACACATTTTTCCTTAATCGGTTCGGCCAGTTTATAGAAATAATCCCGGCCTTTACTATCACCAATAAAATGAACCTGTCCTATGCGATTGTTTGTTGCTATTAATTTAATAGCTTCAATAATAATATCAGCTCCCTTTGCTTTATCCAATCTTCCAATAAAACAAAGATTCAAAACACCATTATAATCCTTCGCTTCCATCATCGCTTTTCCCGAAGCACGTTCAACTTCGGTAAGACAAGGATTCTCAAAGCTTATACAGTGTTTAGGCTGACCAATCCAGTTTCCATTTATGGTAACTTTTATTTTCTTCATCTTTTTCAGCAACCATCTTTGAATAGCATAAGCCATTGGAGGATGAATCTGTTGCCAATTACCGGCATATTTAACCCATCCTTTTTTGCCTGAGAACCAATAAAGCCAGGGAATTAAATAAACACCCATTCCTGTTGGTGCTCTAAACTGGTATACATCAACATCCTTCAACACTCTTCTAACTACTCTGATATTATGTAATGCAACTATTAAGATGGACAATTTAGCTTTGAATCCAGATCCACCCGAAGGCTTTAATGATACAAACTCAAAACTATCACTTTTGTACGGCATGCAACCTGGTAGTATATCTCCATTATGCAATGGGGCTACATGTATAATTTTCTCAAATCCGCCACTTAAGTAATTAATTTCTCTTACCGTAGGTCCCCACCCAACAATTTCACCTTCAGAGTCCTTATGATGAATAGTATGAGATATAATTGCTAGTTTCATTCTAAATGGCTTTTAATAAAATAAATTCCTATTTCAATTCGCAAATAAAACACCCAATTTATCCTTCATCAAAGATTTTCATCTGAATCGCAAAGGGTATACCTGAATTTTTGATTTACAAAAGCTTTTTTTATTCCTTCCTGACATCCGCTATCGGAATAAATAATTGAGGTTGGGGTTGCATATTTAAGGAATCCACTCATTCGCAAAGCAAGGTTAAAATCAGGATTATTTTCAAGCAGTAGTATTTCGCTCAAATTTTTCTTTTTCAACAAACTAATGATGAAACGAATGCATTTCTTATAAACTTTTTTATCGACAGCTACTAAATCTTCAACAATTATTGATTCATTCATATACCTTATAACAAAACAACACGCTCCGTTATCACCATAAAAAAAGGATTGGAAGTGATAATCCTTAAATGGCTTTCCCCTCCAATTCCAAAATTCTTCGTCATGAATTACTCGTATTTGGTTATCATTGCTTATTATTTGATCATAAATAGCTATAAATTTGCTCATTGTAATCTCAGCAAGCTCATATTCGGCTTTGGGTTTAATAAGTTTAAATGGCCAACTTAAATTGTCAATGAGTTTACCCAATGATATATTTTTCTTTTGAAAGATGGTCTTCAGTTTTGAAGGAAAAAAATACAAAGATCCACTTTCACATATACTAAACCCGGCTTTAACCATCGAACGATTGGCCGAAGGACTTGGATTGCTTCCTATGGTAAACAATCGCTCAACACCGTAATTGTACAACATAGTGCCAATGCCTTTTCCCCGATACTCCGGTCTTATCATTAAATTACCTGCCCATTGAGATAAAACAACCTGATCTCCTATTTTTAATTTACAGGGAATATAACCAATCTGCCCAACAACCTCATATGTGCTTTTATCAATAGCCAGAACAAAATTTGGAGATTCCATTTTGTCATATTCACCAAATTTCCATTTAATATAATCAGGATTAATCCTTTTTCTCCTTTTTCCATATGTTGCAAGCACAAAATCCTTATGCGAACTCTCATGCCTGATGCTATATCTCTCAATTACAATTTCCATTGGCAAGGTTGTTATAATACCTTAATAACAGTTTAATCAACTACAGTAACATAGATGGAGTTACAAACGATATATCTTCGCGCCCTGCAAATCGTTCAATAAACCTGATAAAATTATCTTTTGATTCAGAGCGTTTATCAAGAAACGACAACATTAGAGGATGGGCGGAAACATTATAGGTAGGCAAGTTGGTTTCTTCAATATATTGTTGAATATAATCATCAAATCCAATATACTGGTTTTCAACAAGCAACAAATCATTATGTCTCCTAACCCTTCCAGCCGGCATTGTCTTACCAATACCAACACGATGATATAAAGGGTTGTAACTTATACGCATCCACTTATATCCATTTAGGGTAACGTCCTTAAGCACATTGCCTAAATCACCATATTTATAAAACGGAAACAAATAACGATCTTCTATACTGTAGGCTCCTCGTTTAATCCAGGAAGAAGGTTTATTATGGGGAGGGACAAACCCTTTGACTGAATCAACTACCTCAGTTGCACGTTCCAGTGCCAGTTTACTGCGCTTTAATGTCCCATTAAGCTGAAAACTGTTTAATGTAGGAATCCATTCATGTTTCCAGCTATGAGAGGCTATCTCATGTCCGGCATCATAAATTCTTTTCACCAGTTCCGGGAAATTATATGGATGCCATCCGTCTTTCTCCGCCGAAAAACCAGTTATAGCAAAACAACACTTAACGTTATGACTGGCCAAAAAATGCAATAACCACTCCACCTGTTCAACTTCCCGCAAAGTTTCGGGCAACACCATACGATAAGGTCTGGTGGCGTTAATCTGTCCAATTAGGCCATCAAAATCCCAAATCAATATTATCTTTTTATTTGTCATCCCAACATTATCTATTCTTTACTTGTCGGTTTATAAATAAGTACTTCAATTACGGTTTGCTACAAAAGGCTCCAGCCATAAGTAGCCTCAATTACTATTTATCACCCCGTAAAGCTTCAACAAAACACTCTCCAATAACAGTCCAGTCATGCGAACGTGCCCATTCACGTGCACCACTTGAGAATTTATCTTTAGAATTTAATATTCTCTCCAATGCTTCTCCAATCCGGCTAGCATCATCGCCATCGACCAATATTCCGTTTTTATCGTTTTCAATGGCATCCGAGATACCGCACCCCAAAGCACCAATGGCAGGCAAACCAAAATAATTGGCTTCAAGCACCACAATACCAAACCCTTCAACATCACCATCTTTTTGATTCTCACTCAAAATAATAAAGCAATCAGCCGACTTATACATTCCAGCCAGTTGTTCGCGTCCGGCAAGTCTTCCATGAAAAGTGACATGATCACTCACCTTTAGGTTCCCGGCCAATTCAAAAAATTCATCCTTACAGGTTGGCAGGCCAACTATATGATAGTGAATTCCAGGGAACCGACCCACCAGATGAGGCAAAGCCTTGATAACCCTGTGCTGTCCCTTACGTGGAGTAACATTACCAACTGTTAGTATAGCCGGCGAACCTTTTACAGCAAAGCATTCCGATATTCCATCCAAAGCTTTGAATTCTTCAACATCAATACCATTTGGTATAATCCTAAAAGGTTTTTTCTTCAGTCTTTCAGACAAAAGTCCATAGGTAAATTCAGACACAGCAATCAGCATATCTGCCTTTAATAATGCTAACTGGGTAAGAATCCTAAGAACCCGATGCTTTAGGTTAACCTCCGAACCATGTAAAACAGCCGTAACCTTTACGGGTAATCCTAATACCTTTAACAACGCTCCTGTCCATATAGAGAAACGACCTGAAACAATAACACTGGTAATTTTCTTTTGCTTTACAATTAACGCTGCCTGCTGGATTCTTCTGAAAGATGTTTTAAATCCTTCCCTAAAAACCCTCCTTACAACGAGATTTTCAGGAAGAGCCTTATCGTGTTTCTCAACCTCATCGCGACTGGCATAATCAGCATCACAAACAACATATACAGAAATGCCTCTCCGGGCTAATTCCTTTGAAAGAGAATAAGCATGATTGCCAATCCCTCCGGGTCCGGGAGGATATTCACTGCTTAAAAGAAGAACTTTATTCAAAGAACTCGATTTTATGTCCAATTTTTATCATATCTGATGATTTGTTCCACGAAATTATTATTTGGAACAATAATAATGGAAACAAAAGAATGCCTATAATCAGGGCTAATGGCAACAAATGTTTTTTGTTCCGATATTTGTAAGGCAAAAGCATCTTAGGAAAGTTTTTAAGCAGATAAAACCATGCAGCTTTCTTCCCATGATACCTACGGGCATAATATAAAACGCTTGGAACAGGCCGTGGAGCAAAAAGTTTGGTTGGCCTTATTGAATCCCAGCTACCCATTTGTCGTAAACCGCCAACAGGAGCTTTCATATCAATACTGATAGCAGCTGGATTTGAGATACTGGTAAGACCGTTCATATAACAACGCATACCAAATTCGCCATCGCCCATTCGTAGTTTTTCAAACTGACGATCGAACAAACCTACTTTTTGAAACACCTCCTTTTTAAGTAAAACATTATTGGTTGAAAAATGAGAAGCCCAGTGAAAAGATGCTTTATTTTTTGTTACATCAACATTTTCAGGAACAAATGTTCCTGCAGAGATATCAACATTAAAATAATCGATACATTTTAGGTGCATACTTATCCAGTCAGGACTAATACGCATGTCATCATCCGACAATGCCACATATTCGCCTTTGGCTGCTATGATGCTTCTGTTACGCGCAAGCCATAAAGCTTTCTCTTCCTGTTCTATCAGAATCAGGTTTAATTTCCTTTTCTCATAAAATTCCTTATTAACAGGAGTGGACTGATCACAAATTATCACCTCAAAATTATCATAATCCTGCTTTTCAAGATCATTCAAAACATTATCCAGATAACTATACCTGTTTAGAGTTGGTATGATAATCGAAACCAACGGTTTTTTCTCCACCAATACTGAATGAAACAGATCAAAATCCGCATATAATTTCCCAAACCATTTAAAAGATAAACGATTTGACTTTAACGCACTTAGAAAACCACGAAACTCACGTACAGGATTTTTCAAAGCCAATAACCTTACAACCAGAATATATAACAACCAATGTTTGGAAAAGAACCTGCTAACAAACAAATAATTGTCTTCAACATCCTTTATAACTTCTTGCAATTGCAGTTCAGCATCACTATTTCGCCAAATTAAACCGTTATAATATAGTTGATAAGCAGCATCTGCTAAGGCGGAAGATTCATTTTTATAACCTGATCCAATTTCAACTATATCTGAATACTTCTTAGGGAGTTTTTTATAATCCAGCCAATATGGAACACTCCCATTAGGTTTCTGATTAAAATACCAAATGGGTTGTATATACTTAATGAACTCAAATAACATACTCAAATTTTATAAAACGCATTAAACTTTTGCATTTGATTTTCAAGAGAGAAAAGCTCCAAAACTCTGTTTTGAGCATTTGTAATAATCCTCAGTCTTTCTTCTTCAGTCATAGAAATGTATTGTTCAAAAGCATTAACCAAAGATTCAGGAGACCTTTTAGGAATAACAATACCCGTTTGACCATTAATAACATTCTCTGCCAATCCTTCAGCATTGCTCACAATGCAAAACAATCCGTTACATTGAGCCTCAAGCACCGAATTACAAAATCCCTCCTGCACACTGGGCTGAATATAGACATCAAATTTTTCCATAAAACCGGGCATTTCCTCATGTGGTAATTTTCCTGCAAAAGTTATATTGCCCGATAATCCCAATTGCCATGCCGAAAAACAGAGCCTTTCATAATCTTTTCCTTCACCAATTATAGTAAATTCAAAATCAACAGAACGTTGTTTTAACAATAATAGAGCCCTAAAAGCATATTCATAACCTTTTTTCCAGTGTAAACGCCCAACCGATAGAATATTAACTTTTCTCTTTAGCTTGCCTGTTCGCGAGGAATTATAGAAAAACGCTGTATCAATGGCAGGGGTAATTTTCTCCACAGGAATATTACGGGGCAACCCATTTTCATAAGCTATTTGCAGCAAATCGTCCGAAATGGTGTGAACCTTATCAAGCTTGCGCCAAAGCAGAGAATAGCAGCCGGGGTTTTTAACCGGATAAATAGCGATATCATATCCTCTAAAGCTTACAGCCACCCTGGCATTAATTGTTTGTCCAATATTTTCGCGCCTTAGGGCCATTGTTGCAAACCCAAAGTGAAGCCAGTCGAGATTGAAACGTAAAATATGGTTATTTGCCAGTAGATTACTAAAGGCTGTTACCCAGGATACATTTTCATCACGTTCGTTTTTAACAAAACAAAAAGACCGTAATGGAATAATAAACATACAAATTAACAAGGCTTTAATAAAATTTAAAGCCACCACCAAACTGAAACTTTTACTTAGCTGAGGCGCTTCAACCACAGTTGCTCCTTCAATGTTTATCTTTTTGGGGTTTTCAGAAAACACAAAAACCTTGTGACCCGACGCCTGTAATAGTTTGATTTTACTCCTGAAAAAAGTTTCAGAATATCCCGGAACCTGCGATAAAACCAATCCTATTTTCATCAATTATCTATTACTATTAACAACACTTTGATAAAATGCATTCATCTCATCAATTTGCCGGGATAAAACATATTTTTCTTTAACTGTATTAAACGCCGCTTCAACAACCATTTCCTTATGCTCATGAGATATAGTGCAAAAATCCATAATCTGACGAGCCATAGCTTGCGGGTTTCTTACCGGAACCAACCATCCATTATTATTATGGTTTATTATACCGGTAACACCACCACACATAGTAGAAATTACTGGTAACCCCAACGCCATTGCCTCGAGAACTACATTGGGAATTCCCTCTGCATGACTAGGTAATAGAAATAAATCAGAAGTACGGTACAATTCCCAAACCTCAGCTTGAGGCATAACACCCAGTAAAAAAATCTGCTTCTCAAGACCTGCCTGCGCAATCTGAAATTGCAATTCTTCGTTTGCCTCTCCTCCAATAATTGTGTAAGTAAAGTCTATTTTATTACGCGATAATATAGCACAGGCATCAATTGCCACATCATAACCTTTTATCCAATGGTTGCGGCCAACCGACAATATTTTAAATGTCCCACTATTTTTATTTGCTGTTTTTTCCGGTTTCGTTAACAGCTCATCTCTTACAGCCGGTGGAATTACACAGGCCTTTTGCTCATCAATTCCATAAGTCAAAGCATTACCAAGTATATCCTGAGATACAGCATGATAACCATCATACTGAGGTAAAACTCTTGCATAAACTTTATCCAGATTTTTATCCGTTATCTGTGAATAGTTCATATGAGCTCCCCTAAAACTAACCACCAGCCTGATATTAAACTGTTCTTTAAGAAACAACCACTCCCCAACGCCCTTAGCCCATTGTAAATGAAAAATATCGGGACTGGTATACACAACAGGTCCATACTTATTCCAAAGTCTTAATTTAGAACGAAAAGAAACATTCAAACCTGAAATATGAGATTTTAGTCTGATAAAATTACTATAGTTTCTCAAGACATTCAGAACCATCCAATAGAATGAGAAGTAACCCAAGAGAAAAGGGTTTTTATAAAGAGGATATACCTTTATACTTTTACTATTATACTTAACTTTTCGTTTTCGAATACCAAAAAGCAATATGACATGTTTATCTGTCAATCCCTTTATCAGATTCTCAATAAAAGTAGTAGAAGGTATTTCTCCTGAATAAACAGCAATTTTCACCGGCTTTAAGTATATCAGTTTATAGGAACTTATTTGCAAATTGGCTCAGCGTTAACAGCATACTTAACGGATGTGAATAATATACTTCATCTCTCTCTTTGAAATTATCATAGAATTTTCGTGTAATCTCCACCGGAACCATATTTGCAAACGACTGATTATTAAATAAATGATTTTCAAGAAATTCCTGATTCTTTTTTCCCAGAAACTGGTTCTCCCAATTTCGTGTTACCATCCTTTTTCCTCCTATTTTCTGGTTCCAAACTTCTTTGGATTTTCGTAAAATACGATATGGATAATACTTCAAAGAACTAAACGATTGATAATTATACAGATTACAAGGATTGAAAGTTTGCCAGGCAATTTTCGCCACTTCAGGAGCTTCCCGCTTTACATACTCTATCTGCACTTGTCGGAACGACAGATACTGCTCAGGAACAGTACATATGAAACGACACATTCTGTCGTCATAATAAGGCAATGCTACCGGATGAAACTTCGAGAATACTCCAATGTTCACTGAAGTCCAGCGGGGAGCCCAGTATAATGATTTAAAAGCTCTTATTCGGGCATTGGCACTTTTAATATTAATTTCATCAAACAACTGATGTAAACGATCATCCAGATAATTTACAAAAGAACCCGGGAGTTGCCAGGCCTTCCAAAGTTCCTGAGCCAGTTCAACTCCGCCCTTTTTAAGTACTTTGTGTCTCAAATGTTGAAACTGTTGTTCTTCAGTTGCATTATCAGCTATTCCCATATCATCAAAAAGCACATCCCCCCAATGACCCAGAAAAAACAAATCACCAAGCTGAGACAACTCATTTACTACCGCCATTTGCCTGGGATGAGTAAAATCGGAATAACACTGGTTTATATCAGCCAGTTCGTCCATAACTTTCCAAAGATAACCTTCCGGAATTGTCAAACCCTGAAAATCATATCCACACTCCCTGGCAATTTCCTTCCCATAACGCGTTTCATTAAAACTGCCGGCAAATTCATAACTATAACATTTTACTCTCTCATATCCGATACTTTTTAACACTACCGCCTGTGTACGGCTATCCAATCCGCCTGAAAGCGGTAAAATAACATCCTTCCCTACTGTCTGTTCCCTTGTTATAGTCGCAAACAATTCTGCAAACTCGTCCAAAACCTGATTAAAATGAATCTGACGTGGTTCATAAAACCAATCAAATGTTTTTTCCCCGGGAATTATGTTACCCATATCATCTTTTTCATAAGAATATGCCGGCAACAGAACCTTCTCATTACGCCAGTAGGTATCTGAACCCAAAAAGAAACCCAGAGCTGCAAAAATGCATATGGCTTCCAAATCGGGAACATGCTCACCAGAAGTCTTATATATTAGCTGTTCTACAGGAATAATAGAATTAATCATGGGTTAATTATTAGGAGTTTATTTTCCAAGACATTGCCGGTATAGATTCTCATGATCCTTAATTTCCCTTTCAATGGTGAAGTAGGTGCGGATGCGTTCCACAAGACTTTCTTTCAATTGAGTTTTTTCTGTCTCATTCATCTTCAGAAGGTATTCCAATTTGTCAGCCAGCATTGCAACATTTTTGGGTTCAACCACTAAATGAGGATAACCATCCAACTGGTCTCGAATTCCAGGGATATTAGAACCTATTACAGGTACCCCGCAAGCCATGGCTTCGAGCAAAGCCACAGGAGAACCCTCTTTGCGGCCTTCATTAAGCGTTGGTAAAACAAATACTGAGGCGATGGATAAAAAACGACTTACATCACTCCGTTTACCGGGAAAAATAATCTTGTTTTCCAAATGAAGTTCTTTCACTAACTCCTTAAGACTCTCTCCATATTCGTTATTGTCATCACCCACGAGTACAAGCCGGAGTTTTTCATCGGTTAGCCGGGCAAAAGCCTTAATTAATATATCCAATCCCTTAATGGGTACCATATTGGCCACATTAAGAATGATTCGTACCTGAGGGTCCTGAATCCCTATCTCTCCAGGTAATTTTGAATCATACGGCCTCGGATAAAATTCACTTGTATCAACACCACGAGTGAGGTAATAAGTTTTTTTTGAACCGGGAAAAAACTCTCTTCCCATATCATAATTCTGAATTGCGATGCGGCAGGCAAGTTTGCTTCTAAGTCTCCATCCATTGGCCGAACGGCCGCCCCAGTTCATATTTTTCTTTGTAAACACCCATTTAATTCCGGCCATCTTTGCAGCTAAAGGTTCACTGTAATCTGCACTGTAATGGTATGAGTGTATCAAATCAAATTTGTTTTTCCTAAAATACCGGGAAACTTTCCAACAATTAAGCAATCCCTTAAGCAAAGGACGCATTTCAGATGCAAACTGAATAACATGCACTGGTATCCCTGACTTCTCAACTTCCTTAAAATAGTTTCCCCGTGTATGAAAACAAGCAATATGCGGTTCGTACTCATCGCGGTTGAGCCCTTTTGCAATCTTAAGCAAAGCCTTTCCACTACCGGCAGTATCGAAATTGGGAATAGTGAATAGAATTTTTTGTTTCTTCATTTATTTAAGGCATTAATATAACCAACTGCCTGTTATTTGATCCTAACGGTAATAACCATTGAACAACCTGCGAGTCTCCAACTTGATTCTATCAAAAGCCAAATGATGCTGCGTTGTGATAAACAATCCCAAAAGGACCCACCATTTTCTAAAAAACGGTAAATTGGATAATTCTCTTACTTTAAGATTTACAAAGGCATATTTATAGTCATTTTCGGAGATGATACGGCTACACTCATACCTAAACGACCGTAATAATTCAAAGCCAGATAAATATGTTTGCTTCAGATTTTTTGAAAGAGAAACCCGATCAGCCTCACGTCCTTGTCTGACAAGGGGTTTATGAAGTCCATAAACCGGGGCGAATTTGCAAAACCGCAATGCAAAATCCCAATCAGTAGGCATACTGGGATAATGAGCGCTAAAATATAGTCCTTTCTCAATAAAAACCTTCTTCCGGAACATCATACAGGTTTGAGGCAACATATTGAGTTCCCTGTAAATCAACAAAAAACACTCCTTATAATCAATTGGAAACTGCTCTCCCCGTACCAACATGGAAGGGAAACTGGCGGTGACGGCCTTACCATCCCAATGCTCCGTAATACCGGTTACCAGCCCATACTTATCATTTTGATCCAGAAAATCCACTTGAGACTGAAGCCTGTCGGGATAATACCAATCATCCTGCTCTGCCATGGCTATGTATTGCGACTGCGAATTAGCCGTAGCAATCAAGCGGTTGAGGGTACGCCCCAAACCCAGGTTCACAGGGTTTTTAATCACTGTAATCCGTGGATCCTGAATTGATAGGATAATTTCTTCGGAACGGTCGTTGGTGCCATCAATACAAGCAATCAACTCAAAATCAGTAAAAGTTTGGTTTAGGATACTTTCAACAGCCGTTTTTATAGTTCTCTGCCCGTTATAAACAGGCAATATCACAGTTATCTTAGGAGCTTTTGCAGAAAACATGTCTGAATTCATAGTAGATTGGTTAAAAAAAAAATAAAGTCAGAAACCCTAAAAAAAATGAGTAAAAAAAGAAAAGGCCTTACTGAAAACAATCAAGCATTTTGATCGGCTTACACTGCCCAATCTTCGAAATTCCAACGCCAGGCGTTCACGTACAACCGAATGCCCGAATGATTCAATAAACTGCCAAAATAACCACAACCACCTTTTTACAAAGGGCATGTGGCCAACTTTCAGCATTTTAATGGTCATACTGGAATACCTATAATCACTACGGGATATAATATCCGTGAACTCAAAACGGTAGTTACGTATCAGTTCATTGGCAAACTGGATGGTACGATCGAGTTTTTTTGTAATGGAGACTCTTTCATCCTCCCTGTTTTTTCGAACCATTATTTTATGCAATCCATAAACCGGGGCATACTTACTGAACCGAATAATAAAATCCCAATCGGTATGAATGGTGGGAAAATGATTACTATACTGCATCCCATAATCGACATAAAGGCTCCGCCTAAACATCATGCACGAGTGAACTACCTTAATCATCTTTCGATAATTAAGCAAAAAAAACTCTTTATAATCGGAAGGATATTGGCCTCCATCCACTAAAATTCCCGGAAATAATCCACATTCATCATCCTCCCCTGTCCAGAACTCGGCAATTCCCGAAACCAGCCCATACTCTTGGTTGCCATCCATAAAATCGACCTGCGCCTGCAAACGATCGGGATAGAACCAATCGTCCTGTTCGGCCATGGCAATATATTCTGATTCAACCGAAGTATTAAATATTAGGCGGTTAAGGGTTCGGGACAATCCTAAATTTATAGAATTCTTTAAAACCCTAATTCGACTATCATTAAAGGATTTGAGAATCTCTTCTGACCGGTCATTGGTTCCATCAATACAAACCAATAATTCAAAATCTTTATAAGTTTGATTTAACAAACTCTCGACAGCTCCTTTTATGGTACTTTCACCGTTATAAACAGGCAAGACTACCGAAACTCTTGGAGAAAACATAGGTTATTAGGTTTTGGTAATATATTATAAGTGCAGACTGCTTTGCCATTTAAACAAAGAATACAATGAAAACAACAACCATTTATTATCATCTCCTTTATATAAATGCCGGTCAAGAATACTTTCAACATTATTGACCGAGAATCCGAAATAATCATTGAGCGATTTATCCAGCAATACTTCCTGAAACTGCTGCTTAAGATCTTCGCGAAGCCACCGGGTAAAAGGAACAGAAAATCCTTTTTTATTATTATCAATGGTTATACCCGGGTATTCCCTTTTTATCAACCCCTTAAGAACCTCTTTCTTTTTATTCCTCCCATAACTAACAGAAAAATCGACCTTCATGGATGCTTCAATAAAGTTTTTTTGCAGGAACGGAACCCGAACCTCCAGAGAATTACCCATACTGGCCAAATCCACCTTACGTAAAGTTTTTTGCATCATATCATAAAACTCGCTGTAACGCATTTGCTGAACCAATTCTGATTCGCTCCTGAGATTTCGATAGCGATATTCAGGCGATACATAACCGGCATTAAAAGACAAATCGGGAGCCAGCGCTTGAAAATCATTAAAAACTGTGCCGCTGTGAAGTTTTTGATGACCTGCACCCTGACTTTTAGCTATAACAACTGAATTGATATTACTGGAATGACTTATCACTTTATCAGCACCATAAGCCATATAACGCAATGGATAAGGCAAGCTTTGCCAAGGCAGGTTTTTTGCCACCGACCAAAAACGCTCATAGCCATAGAAAAGCTCATCGCCACCATCACCTGATAAAGCTACCTTAACTTTACGGGCAGCAAGCTTTGACACCAAAAAAGTTGGAATAATCGATGTATCGGCAAAAGGCTCAACTACTGTTTTCATCACCTCTTCCAATATGGAAGCCGCTGAATTGCTGTTCATTATTTCCAATTCCGTATCAGCGTTCAGGCGTGAGGAATAATCCAGCGCCATAGAGCTTTCATCATGTACGCGACTTTCAGAACCAATAGTAAATGTCTTTAGCTTCTCTTTAATATTTTTCTGGGCATATTTGCAAATCAGCGGAGAATCAATGCCTCCCGATAAAAAGGCTCCTAATGGCACATCTGACATCAACTGAGCTTTAACGCTTTTCTCAAGCTCATGAGCGATAAACTCAAGCGCTTCGTTTCTATCGGATATGGTACTTTCAACATAACGTGGCAGTTCCCAATAACGCTTTCGGGTAATAACATGTGTCCTGTTTATAGTAACAATCTCTCCCGGGCTCACCTGGAAAGTATTCATCCTCAACCCATCAGGAGCCGGGATATAGTGTCTTTTCAGATATTCAGCAAGAACCACAGAATTAACCGGTTCATTACAAAACCAGTTGTGCCTGACTATTTGGTTGTATTGGCTTGCAAACACAATTCCATTAGGGTTAACCCCAAAATGAAGCGGTTTAATTCCTGCAAAATCGCGAATCAAATGAAGTTGCTTTTCAGTTCGGTCCCATACAGCAATTGCATACATTCCATCCAACTGCGCCGTCATCTTTTCAACAGGAAGCAAATCAAGCAAATGTGCAATTATTTCTGTATCCGATGATGATCTAAGTCTTTCAGATGTTATCCCAAATTTAGTTTTTAGCTCCTTGTAATTATATATTTCTCCATTAAAAACCATGGCATACCTGCCTGATGGAGATAAAACAGGCTGATTACCATTTTCTGATACATCAATGATTGACAGTCGGTTAAACCCAAACCTGCATAAATCATCATTCCAGAACCCTGTTGAATCAGGTCCTCCGGTCTTTGAAAGACTTGTTAAAAACCTAAACTGTTCAAAAGGCGTTAATTCACCCTTAAAAGAGACTTCACCAATTATTCGGCACACTTAATCAGAATATTAGTTTTTTAACGATAACAAAAATTGTTTTAATGGCTTGATATGACTGGTTTCACTAAACACATTAATTCCCAGTTCATAAGAGTTGGCAGCGATGCGCTCTAAATCAAAAACCCCATCTGCCATTTGTTTCAAAAGCGTAGCATAGGCTTCTTCGCTGTAGTCGTTGGCCAGAAGCGCATTCTCGTTATGCTTGAAATAATGTCCAATTTCGCCTATGGCGTTTGAAATGATCACGCTCCTGCTTGCCACATACTCTGAAACTTTTTGAGGAAATCGGGCCATATCCTGCACTACTGGTCGCATAGGTATCAATAATCCCTTTGCGCCCTTATATTTCCCAATCAGTTCATCTCTTGGGATATCACTGTAAAACTCAACACCTTGAATCTCCTGTACTTTTTTCCGGTAAAAACCAACAATTCCGGGATCACCTGACAACACCATGACCAGTTTAAGCCTATCCTGAACACCTGCCAAGGTATAAGCTTCAACAATAAAATCGGCAACACGGCGGTAATCGGTAGTACCACAATACAATATGTAATCAGTATCTGAGTTGGCCTTAACTCTGTCAAAATAGCAAAAATCGCTTAAAGGGGGTAAAGTATAAATCTTTTTTTCCTCAAGAAACTTCAAAAGTTCCTTTTTCAAATATCTGCTAATCACGAAAGCTCCATCTAAAAACTTGAAAGCATACTTCTCAAAAAGATAGTCATTCAACCTGAAAGTAAAAAATTTCTTTCTTACTTCCATTTCTGAGCGTCGCTCAACATAATCTAAAATCAGTTTGGCCCGGAAGATTTTCGAATAAAAATAAAACCAGAAAAAAGAATTTAGTGAATAGGTATATACAATGATAAAATCAATCTTTCTAAACCTATTATGCTTAAATATTGCAAAAAAGTCGAGTAAAGAGCTTATTTTACGTAAGTATTTTGCCAGTGTATAGCTTTTACCAGGACTGGATAAACTGCCCACAACTCTAATACTGCTCCCGTTAGGCAATTGCTCATTTAACACCTCCGGCATAAACTCCTTATTGATCACCAAAATCTGAGCTCCTGAAGAAGCTAAAATCTTATTAATTGAGAGATACCGGTTAATTTTTGCTGAAAAGCTCTTGGGATATCCACGTAAACCTAAAACACAAACAGATAACCTATCCTTACCATCCATAAAACTTGTCCTAAATATTGTTGCACAGTTAATTGTAATCCCTAAGAAGCCAATAGCAAATTATCATTTCTTTCGTTCAAGAAAAAGCAAACCGCGTTGATTGTACTCGAAATACCCCGATTGGGTAATTAATCCCTTTGTTTCGAGCTGGCAACAGTGAGGAGCCTTTAAAGCCCGGCTAACATTGGGATGTGTAAGGGATAAATCAATCCAGAACATACCGGCGGTAATATTCTCAGGTAACTGAATACTTTCATGAATTGAAAAGCGTCCTTTCGGGTATTTTTTAATTTCGCCATATAAATGCCCCGGACTGAAAAAGAGTAATCGGTTATTATTGGTATCGTAAATTTGCATTTCAACAGTCAATACCATCTCTTCTGTCACTTCTCCTTCAATATCAAGTTCCAGGACACTCACTCCCGAATCGAGCCGCACATACGACTCATTGTTACCATTAATACGAATATTTTCAATTCTCAACCTCGGATCACAATGAGAAATATTGCTTGTTATGATAGATGTATCAAATAATTCATTCTCATTCAAATAGTAATCAATGGCCTCATCCGTCTCACCATCAAATCCTATGGAACCCTTTTCCACAACAACTCCACGGGTACACAACCGCTTAACAGCATTCATATTGTGGCTCACAAACAGAACCGTACGGCCATCATTTCGAGATACATCCTGCATTTTCCCAATGGCCTTCTTCTGAAACTCAGCATCTCCAACGGCCAACACCTCATCAACAACCAGAATTTCAGGCTCCAGGTGGGCTGCAACAGCAAATCCCAATCGCACCGTCATTCCCGATGAATACCTTTTCACAGGAGTATCGATGTACCTTTCACAGCCTGAAAAATCAATAATCTCATCTATTTTTGAACGGATCTCTTTCTTGGTCATCCCCAAAATGGCTCCGTTAAGAAAAACATTTTCGCGCCCGGTTAGTTCGGGATGAAAACCAGTACCCACCTCAAGCAATGAACCTATACGGCCATCAAATTGAATACTGCCCGTAGTTGGGCCTGTTACTTTTGATAATATTTTCAGCAACGTAGACTTACCTGCTCCATTTTTTCCAATAATCCCTAACACCTCTCCCGGCTTGATGTCAAGATTGATATCCTTAAGAGCCCAGACATAATTAGAGTCACCTTTATGAGCCCGATCGTTTACTTCGCCGATTTTCAAAAAAGGATCTTCCTTACCCCTGATGTTATAGTACCATCTTTTCAAATCGTTCGACAAGGTTCCTGTACCAATTAAACCAAGACGATACTGCTTGGAAACATTCTGAATTTTTATGATTGGTTTCATTCTAAAAACAATTTATAAACAACTTAAATTATTGGGTTGGTTCTTAAACAGTGTCCATAAAATTCTTCTCAGTCCTATTAAAAATAGCCAGTCCAATAATGAAAAAAACTACTGAAAATATAAACGAATAACTGATTAACGGCCACGAGAAGGTACCCACTCCAAAAAACATATATTTAAACGTTTCAATAACCCCAACCATTGGGTTTAACATCATAATAAACTGATATTTTTCAGGGATCTCCGACAAAGGATAAATCACTGAAGAACCATACATCGCCAATTGAACACCAAACTTTACCAGAAACTTCAAATCGCGGTATTTGGTGGTTAATGACGAAATTGTCATCCCCAAACCCAGGCTCATTAATGCCATGGTCACAATCAGCAACGGCATCATCACAATTGTAATATGGGGAACAATGTTCATCTCTTCATAAAAGAAATAGTAAAGATAAACGATTACAAAGAGCAGAATCTGTAACGCTAACTGTATTAAATTGGAGAAAACCACCGATAAAGGCGTTATAGCCCTGGGGAAATATACTTTCCCAAATAGATGCGAATTACTGATAAAAGTATCAGAAATAGAGGTTAAACTATTGGAAAAGTAATTCCAGGCAGTTATACCTGCCAGATAAAACAAGCCGTGTGGAACACCATCAGCGGGTAAATCAGCCACCCTTCCAAAAATAAAGGTGTAGATGATAGTTGAAAAAAGCGGCTGGATAAAAAACCATAAAGGCCCCAGTATCGTTTGTTTGTATATCGATACAAAATCACGTCTTACCAGAAGGAACAATAAATCCCGATAACGCCATATTTCTTTTAACCGTAAATCAAAAACCTTGTCTTTAGGTTTGATTTCATGTGCATAAACAGATCCATTCATTTCTGTTACCTTGTTTATTTAAATAGTAAAAAAATTCAATTCTTCATCAGCCACCTTATGGCTCCCTGGCTATCGCCCGATAAAAACAGACGTGGAATACTTAAAGCGCTAGTTCTTTTGTTGACCTGCTCTTTTAAAGTAGTAAAGACCAATTGATAGCCAGCATTTCTACAATTTTGAATGCAATTTTGAGAAAAATCTCCTGTTCCCCCATTCGGAAATGCAAAGACATCAACTGGTTTCCCAATAATTTGTTCGAGCCATATTTTTGAATCTTCAACTTCATGAATGCATTGCCGGTTCAAATGCTTTTCGTTATGAATTGCATGACTTACTCCATGAGATCCAATGCAAACCAGGCTGTTTTGCGACAACTGAATTAACTCTTTCTCCGATATTGGAACATCATTAGGATAATTATTATACAACTCATGCCATTCATCCTGACTTAGCAAATAAGAAGCTGCTTTCACAAATTTATAACTCTCTTCGACATTGAGTTGTTTAAATGTGCTGCTTACCATCCTGATGTAACTGATTCTCTCTTCTCGGCCGGCATTAGCCCTCAAAATGTAAGAAACATAAGGCATTATCACCTCATGTTTTGTATGATATATGGCCGCCCTGATAATAAAAGTATCAAACCGCCTTGCTGATTGAACCTGATCGGTTGAAACAAAAACTGTAAACGGAACCTTATGTTTTTCAAACACCGGTAAAGCAACGGTGAGGTTATTGCGATAACCATCATCGAAAGTAAAATGAATCCAGGGTTTTGAACTCTTAAACCCATTATTAGCAATGATTTTAAGTTCATTCATTGAGATGAACCTAAACCCTATTCTTTTCCAAAAAATAATTATATCTTCAAGTTGATCAACAGGAAAGTGAATTCGCTCAATAAAAGCATCTTGTCGGGCATCAGAAATTCCATGACCAAAATAAACTAAACCTTTTGGAAAAAAACTAAACCAAATCCTCAAAATAGAAAAAAGAATCGGTTTAAAAATAAATAAAAAGGATACAATTCTATGCGACATAAAACAAGCGGCTTCTCACTTTTTAATACAGCTCCGCCTCCCTCAGTTACATGAGACGAAAATAACTTATGATTGCTAAATTAACATTCATAACCCTATCTTTATTTAAAATATGACCAACAGTAGGAAAAGTTTGCTTAAAACAAAAAATAGTACGATTAATAAAAATCAAAAAAAAGTAGCCGGTAGAATCACTTAAATATCTGGAAACATCCCATTCGTCTTACATTTTATTACTGCCATCAAAAAAAAACAGGTAAATAAAAAAGCTTCTCTACTTTTAGGGTACAATTAGTCGCAACCCAAAATAGAATCATAAAAAACTATAGCATGATATCATTAAACCACAATCCAATTAAGGTAGGAATTATAGGAACGGGAATGGTTGCCCGGGGATTAGCATTATTATTATCCTACCGGAAAGACATGGTTGTATCGGGGATACTAACAAGGCGGTCGGGTATTATTACTGATTTGAAGGTGAGTCAGGATTTGGTTACTCAAAACGCGGATCAGTTATTTGGAAAATCCGATTTGATATTCGTAAGTACCGGAGATCCAATTCATACTACGGAAATGATACATAAAGCATTTTCTTATAACCTCCCGGTGGTAACAATGGACGCTGACTCCTTGGTTGTTTCAGGCTCCTGGTTGTCGCGGAAAGGAAAATTGTGCGAATCAGATGGTGACCAGCCAGGTTGTTTGGCTATGCTAAAGGCAGAGGTGGAAGATATGGGGTTTAGTCCCTTGGTTTACGGAAATATAAAAGGATTTCACAACACCAATCCTACCCGCGAAGACATGGAATTCTGGTCGAAACGGCAACGTTATTCACTTTCATCAGTAACATCTTTCACCGATGGCACCAAGCTACAGATTGAGCAATGTTTGGTTGCCAATGGACTGGGTACGGACATCGCCTGTCAGGGATTAACAGGAGAAAGAATCTCCGATTTAAAAACCGGGGCCATGTCGTTGGCTCAAAAGGCACACGACATGAACAAGGTCTTAAGCGACTACATCATATCAGCCGAGGCGCCTCCCGGAGTGTTCATTGTTGGAACCCACCATAGCGACCTTTCGCCCGAACTAAAAACCTATAAAATGGGAGATGGTCCGTTTTACCTACATTACAAACCATCACATCTCTGTTTTTTTCAAACACCTGGAACAATCAATAAGTTTTACCATCACAACCATAAATTGCTCGACAACGGAGTTATTCCACACGTGGGGGTTGTTGCCATAGCTAAAAGAGAGCTAATACCCGGAACTCTCATTGAAAAAGGAATCGGATCGTTTGACGCACGCGGTGAAGCCATCAACATCTCCGACCTAATAAATATGGTCCCTATTGGATTATTAAGTAAAGCACATATCAAACGAAAACTGGAACCGAATCAGATGATCACTTTCGACGATGTAGAGATTCCCGAAAGCTTGGCCTTAACTGCCTGGCAAGAGACCATCGCGATGATTAAAGCCAGCTTAATTAACCATCAAACCCCTGTTTTTTAAAGTAAATTCAAATAACATTTTATAAACCCTAATCATTTCTAAAAACTGTAAGCAGTGTAACAACAAGCTTACAGTTTTTTTATTGGGCCTTTCAACATTAACTTGCCCTAAACAAGAGCTTTTTTATTCTGTTCAGGTATTGCTTCTTCGACAAGATTCTGGCCAGCTTCATTCCAGGATTAAGCAGATTCCAGGGAAACGACAAATAATAAGTATAAGCCCGGTATACCTTCAGCCCTGAACAACCCAGCGATTCCTTGTAATTGGATAACCCCCGTTCATTATTGGTGTAATCGCCACCAGAAATATTGTAATATTTGTAACCCTCGTGATGTAGTTGAGAAATTAAATGAAACTGTAAAAAATGGTGCAACCCGTGTTTATAGGCAAATGCATCAGAGGCTATCATTAATCCAAACATACGCTTATCCTCATCAAGAGCACATCTGACACAATGCACCTCTCCCTGTGCTTCAACATGATATAGTTTAAGAATTCCTGATTTAAAAAGATTACTAACTATTTCAGTATTTAAAAAATCATAAGGATAGGGTTCGTAATCCTCGCCATGTTTCTCAAACCTAACTCGTTGCGTTTCGGCCAGCAACTCATAAAATCTGTTTAAAATCCGTTCCGACTGCTCTTCATGAAAAGTAGCACCGGCCTTTGCTGCTTTGCGGACATTGTACATAACCGATTTGTTAAACGTCGGTTCTTCCTGCGAAGAGTCGAAATGCCTGACATATTCAAGATAGCCGCGATTTTGATAACCTTTGGCATTTACCGGCCATAGATATTGCTGGTCGTTGGCATGTAAAAAAATTCTTCCGAAACGTTTTTTGCGGCCGTATCGGTATAATGCATCCAAACACTGGTTATACAAGTCCGGGTTCTTCTCAAGAAGAGCCGGACCAGCATGAGAATATAAGAAAGGACCGAATTTTGATCCTCGCCGAATTATTCCTGAAAGCTTCCCAACAGTTGTTTCTCCATCATTAAAATGGTAAAACACAACCTCGTATAAACTGCTGAAGGCACTGGTCCATTGGGGCGTTACAAACAAACTGCAGTCAAAGGCAGATATGTCTCTTTTATATTCTTCAGATTTAACTTCAACTACTTTGATTCTATTCTTTAAAGTCATGGGCTACATTTGTACAAAACAATAACATTTGAAATCTTTCCAAATGCCAACTAAACAAGTAAAAAACATCAGAAAGGACGCGTTTTAACCAGCATTCTTGAAACGAAGCCGGCAAATTTCTCAAATTGTTTATACCTCGACATCTTTCGTCCAAATCGCATTACGGGATTAATAATGTTTTGCGGGAATGTTAAAAAATGGGTGTAAGCACCATAAAGCGGGATGCGTTCAAAACCAAGAGACTCCTTGTACTTTGATAAACCTTTACCTCTTTCTCCAGGAGCTGTGCTCCCAATATTGAAATAGTGATACCCTTCCTGATTAAGTTGCCTCATAACATGATACTGAACAAACTGCTGAACTCCATTTTTATAGGTAAACTCATCGGAGGCTATCATTAATCCCACCATTTTCTTATCCTGACACATGGAACAACGTACACAATGAATGGTGTCACCTACAGAGGCATGATATAGTCTAATAATTCCCGAATAAAAAAGTTTCTTTAAGGATTCTTTATTCATTTGAAAGTAAGGGAATGGGTTGTATTCATCGCCGTAGAGCCCATACCTTAATCGTTGTGTTTCATCAAGTAGTTCAAAAAGCCTTTTTAAAACTCGTTCAGATGTTTCGGAATGAAAGGTCACACCAGCCTTGGAGGCTTTTTTTACTTTACCCATCACCGATTTATCAAACTCCAGATCTTCACTGTGATGATTAAAAAACCTGATATAATCGTGCCAGCCTTCTTTAAAAAAACCCAAATTATTAACGACCCATGGATATTGCTGATCGTGATATGCAAATTCAATCTTCGAAAAACGTTTATTTATAGCAAACTGTTTTAAGGCCTTCACGCATTCATCATACAGCGCCTGGTCTTTCTCGATAAGCGCAGGCCCTGCATAGAAAGAGAGAACCTCACCGCTAAACAACCCCCCATTAACCACAAGCCCTGAAACTTTTCCAACCACACGCTCGCCATCCAGAAAATGAATGTATATGGCCTGACCATTATTGGCCATCGAGTCGACCCACTGAGAGGTCGTGAAAAGACTGTACACATAGTCTGAAAAGTGAGCATCATAAGTCTCACGATCAACCCTCATTCCTTTTACTATAGACTTATGTTTTTTCCTCACCATTGAGATTGCGATTTAAAAGGAACCTTTCATTTTACCTGGAATTGTTCAGATCCTCATTGCTCAAATCATTTTCTTGAGAAAACCAATCAAACCTTTCTCAGAAGATGGAAGTTTTCGCCCCAGATACAATAAAGGGTTAAGCAACTTTTGCGGGTATACCAAAAAATTTGTGGTTGAGCCTGCAAAGACAAACTTTTCGGCTCCCATAGCCTTTTTATATTGCTCAATTCCACTCCCCCCGGCATCCTGTGGCCCACCTCCCGGGTTATAGTATAAAAACCCCTGACTCTTGTATTGCTCGATCAGGTTATAATCCACAAACGATGGCAGACCGCTTTTATAGGCTGAATCATCTGATCCCATTAACAGCCCGTAAGATTGATTTCCATCTTCAATATTAAGCTGCACGCTGCATACCTTATCATAAACACAAGCACAATAAACTTTGCCTACTCCCGATTCAACCAACTTACGCAAAGATTGGGAACTCATATTTTTTAAATAAAATGGATTGTAGCTGCAGCCATACTTATTAACTCGTAAGTCTTTAGTTACTCCCATTAAAGTCAACAACCGATCGAGACTTCCATTTTGATTATCCTGATAAAAAGTAGCACCCAGCTTTTGTGCTTTTTTATAGTTTTTCTTAAATCCTGTTGCAAATTTCCCTAATCCGTTATCACTTTTAAAATCAACGATATATTCGTACCTCAAATTGGTATAGAAATCCTTTATCCTGCACTGTTGAACCGTTTGCTGATCGTACGATGCAATAATGATACGGGAATATTTTTCATCAATGGCCCATTGCTTTAGAACTTCGTGACAAGCATCAAAGAGATGAAGGGTATCTGGCAAAAAAGCAGGTGCCGCATAAAAATAGAGTTGAGTTCCTTTGAGCCTCGACTCTTTGCAAATTAACCCTGAAAGTTTGGCCACCAAACTGTTTCCCTGAAAAAAATCAAGAAAAAGTGGCTGATGAGTGGAATCCGAAACCGAGTTGATCCATTCGGGAGATAAAAACAAGCTGTAATTGTATTCTGAAATTCCAGCTTTCCATTGAGAAGCTTCGCTTTGTTTAATTATTATTGTTTCTCTTTTACTCATAAGAATAGCTTAATTAAATTCAGTAATAACCTGAATTATATCCACTCTATGTTCTTAAAAAACATTTGCCAACAAAATGATTACACATGCTGACTTCAAAACACAGAAAATTAACAATAAATGAAATTCATAAAATTTCTTTTTTATGAATCAATCGGTTTGTTACACCATTATACCGATTATTGCCTTAAAGGGAAATCCCTTTATAAAATTTAACAGTAAACCTATTCAACGCATTAGTGATTTTACAAACATATAAATAGTATATAAGCTCTTTTGTGGCTGTCGGATATATTTTGTTCTATAAACAAATACTGAACGGGGTACTGCCCCCATTTTTCTTTTAAACTCCTCCAAATACTCATTATCCTTTTTATCAGGTATAGCGGCCCCAAAATTCAAATATTTCACTCCATCATCAAACATACCTGCAATGGTGTAACAAGGAAGGCCTAATTTATAACCATTTTCATCTGCGCCATTAAACAACCCATAAAAACAGCCATTATTAAAAATGGAAGTGGATATATAATGGATATCTCCATTCATATGAGCAAAATGAGTTATGGCTTTTCGACTTTCTAACATTTTCTTCAACGATGCCGGAGTCACAAACCTCATGTTTATAAAATTGTAACCCTTCCTGTTTTTTTGTTCACGACGCTGCCGTGTTAGCTCCATAAATTTGAACAATTGATCCACCATTTTCGAATCATAACAAACATCTATTTCCACACCAGCAGTTTTGGCCGATCGTATCTTCCTTCTAATATCTTTAGAATGAATTTCATAAGTCTCACCCTTCGAAAGCGAAACCACAAACTCACGCCACTCAATTGACTTATAATATGTTGAAGAAACAGGCTTATCCCATTTTGAATCCCAAAAATCAACATATATACGCGAACATTTTTTGCTTTTAGCATATACAACCAAAGCATCTAAGCACTGACGATACAAATCGTGGTTATCAGCATATTTAAACGCCGGACCTGAGTAACAGTACAATAATTTCCCCAATAAGGGTGTTTCATTGGAAATGATGCCACAAATTTTTCCGATAAGTTCATCATTATAAAAAAAATCCAAAAAGAATGGCTCTCTTTTAGCAGTTAATACTGATTCAACCCATTCTCTCAACTGAAGCAAACTATAATGAAACCTCTCCAAATCATCATTCCACGATTGGATATTGGCATTTTTAATAATTACGTTTTGCTCCATGTTTATTGTCGACTCCATCAGTGAACCGTTGATTATTTAATAAAACTTAAAATATCTATTGACTTAAAAGCATTTATCACAATACTCACAAGGAAGAAATTGTTGTAATAGCAAGAACTCTCAGCCCAAAAGCCTGATAAAAAAACGAATAAAACCATTATAAGGAACCAATCGCCCAAGGTTAACAAAGGGGTTTAAAACCTTTTCAGGGTAGACCAAAAAGTCTGACTTAGCAATATATACCCTTTTAGGAATACAACCACTCTGCACCTTAAAGCCTGCCAGATTTGCTCTATCACCTTTCTCATGAGGAATGCCACCCATATTGAAACATTGAAAATTCAACGATTGATAGTATTCTGACCTTTTCATGACCATCCAACCTGTTAGGCCATTTGAATAGCCAAAACTATTGGTACCGTTGTATAATTCATAGGCCCTATTGCCTAACTCATAACACAGAGAAATATAATTTACTGCTCCATTATTTACTGCATAATAAAAAACACCAGCTCCTGATTGAACAAAGCGCTCAAGCATTTGCCTGTCGACAAACTTATACGTAAAAAAATTATAAGCATGACGCTTTTTGCTGATCCTGATTTTAGACGTTACAGTAAGAAATTTAATAAGGTCATCAACCATTTCCTTTGAAGTAGCTCTGTGAAATTCTGTTTGCGCCTTGCTGGCCTTCTTAAGTTTATTACGGAAGTTATTTCCAGGCTTAAATTGTTTATAAGTATCATCTAACTCAATGACGTACTCTTCTGTTTTTTTAATTTTTAACCCCAGTTCTTCATTAGGGATCAGAGATGATTGTTGATCTAAATAGTTGAAGGTAATCCTTGCAAAACGATTTGCCTTTGCATATTCAGTCAGAGCCTTCAGACACTCGTTAAGCGTTTCACTGTTATAGTTATTTAACGCCGGCTCTGAATAAAAATAAACATCGTTGTTGAAAAATGGTCTTTTTCTCACAACTCCTCCAACCTTTCCAATTAAGGTATTATCACAATAAATATTTAGATACAATGGTTTTATCTTTCTATTGCAAATCGGTTCTATCCACTCAGGCCTAACGAACAAGCTATGCTTAAATAGCATTAAATCTGAAACATAATCATCTTTTAAAACAGGAATAATGGTGTGCATGGGTTTTTCTTCGGGTTGTTTCACATACTAATAAGAGCTAAAATAAGGGATTTACAAATCTCATTTGGATTTTTTTGCTTAATGCCCAAAAATGATTGATAAAAACAGAAATATTCATGACAGGCCCGCTTTCATGTCAGAATAACCAGAGCAAACATTTTGACTTCAACAACGTTTATCGCATTTATAACTACGTTTGTAAAAGGAATGTATTAGATTATGTAAAAAAATAAAGAACAATCCAATTTATACCTAATTTGCATTGCAGAGGTTAAACATATAACACAAAAAAGCAATAAAATCAGGGATAGTAATGAATGTTGAAATTGTTGACACTGATATCTGGGCAAAAGATTTCAGTTCTTTTTATTTTGGATTATTTAACACACCTGAGTGGGTCAGCTCTATATCCGATAAAAACCACCCTCCCATTTATCTTGATTTTATTAAAAACGGGATAGTGGTGGGCAAGATGGCCGGACTCATTCTACAAGGAGGTAAAATAAAAGGAAACCAGTTGCATTTCTGCTCGGGACCAGCACTGAAAGAGATGACCCCGGAGAATTTTGAAGCCTGCCTGGAAGCATTGTTGCTGTTTGCCAGGAAAAACGCTTACTCCCGGGTGAGCATCCGGCCCTTTGAACAGATAATGGGTGATTTGGTTAAGGTGAAAGGCTTTTTCCATACCGAAACCCAGGAATTTATTATTAACTACACCCAAACTGAACCCATCAGGTTAAGTTTCGGATTTAAGCAAAATGCAAAAAAAGCCCGAAAAGCAGGATTTATAGTAAAAAAAACAACCTCTCCTGATATGATTATCCAGTTATTAAGATTGATGGATAGCACACGGGAATCAAGGGTGAAAAAATACGGGCAGTTTTATAATCCAATGTTTTTAGTGAACCTAAATGAATCAACTTTAAGATCCCTTATGGAATCAGGTATTGGGGTTCTATATTATGCCGAACATGAAGGGGAGATTTCAAGTATTCAGATCAACATTGAGAAGAATGGTCAGATTTACGGGTTGCTAATGGGGTCAAATCAATCAGCATATAAATCAGGCGTTTCATCCTTTATCGACCATACCATCACCCAAATCGCTATTGCAAACAATGCGTCCTATTATAATTTAGGGCCAGTGCCCAAAAAAGAAGAAGGAGGTGAAGGAATACGCCGATATAAGGAATCGCAGGGCGCAAAGCCGGTAACCCGTTTTGGCTATTATTCGTTTTATCTGACATTTCCATTAATACTACTCAACCCGATGATGAAACTAAGTAAGAAACTTCCTGATAATGTTTTTTTTAATTTTTTCAGAAACTTTTCAAGATTACTTGGAATAAGTTAGTCTTAATTTATCCCGAACAATATAGCCTTTTTGTATAGTCAGCAGTCTAAAAAAATGGAAAATTAATTTGAATGCTATTAGACCCCAAAGCAATTATGATACAAACACCACTCCAATCAAATACAGAAATAACCATAGAATATTGTCTAAAAAAAGAAAATCCTCAATGGGATACATTCATCTCCCAAATCCATGGAGTAAACTATGAGCAAACATCCGTTTGGGCAGAAGCATGCCTTAAGAATAACTTTTGTGATGAGCACTATAGAATTATTCTCTACAAAAAAAACACAATCCTGGCAGGCACTCAGGTACTAATTAGAAGTTACGGTAAATTTGCAAAAATAGGCATCATTTCACAAGGCCCTTGTCTTTCAGCAGAAGCCACACCAGATATCATTGATTTATTAATTAGAGAGATTAAACAATCTGTTCGAAACAAAAAACTACTCTACCTAACCATTGATGTTTTCAATTATCTGAATCACCTTCCAATATTTTTATTAAAAGCGGGTTTTAAAAAAGCAATCAGAGTGTTACCACCACAGCCCATTATTGAAAGCACCACAATAACCGATTTAACCAAACCTCAGGAAGAAATATTTAAGAAGTTTGACTACCCGCGTAAAAGGAACATTAAAAGTGGTTTAGCCCTGGATTTCACCATTAGAGAAGGAGAAAGAAAAGATATTGCAATTTTCCATAAATTAGTTAGAGACACTTGTAAAAGAAGAGATACAAGGCCTTTTTTCACCAATATTAATTATTTTTATAATATATGGGATATGTTCCAACCCAAAGGCTGGATGAAATTGTACATTGCCGAAGTTGAAAACAATCCGGTTTGTGCCCTAATGAGTTATACTTTTGGTGACACATATAGGTATGAATTCTGGGGCTGGAATGGAGAATATGCTAAAGAAAAAATAACCGAAACTTTTCAATGGAAAAACATGTTGAAGGCCAAAGAAATGGGATTTAAACACTATGACTATGTCCAATTGGATCCTGTTTCATACAAGGCAATCCTTTCCAAAAAAGAAATCCCGGAGAAAATAAAAAACAGAGAGCTGTTTGGGGCTACTTATTTCAAACTGCGCTGGGGAGGTGCCATTATTGATTATCCAGGCTTTTATACCTTTTACAGAAACGAATGGGTAAAAATCGTGATGTTTCTGATATCAAGACTATTAATACTAAATAAAAATTTAAAAAAACAAATAAAGAGGAGTTAATACTAATAATTAAAACTGACTGGCCCGCTCCTTAAAGATATTAATCTGCTTAACAACATCCTCATCCTTTGATTTGTAGAAGGCTCTCCCTTTGACCAGGAAATTCAAATACTTATTTCTAAAGCCCAGTTTGGTATAGCAACTTTTTATTTATCACACTACTATCGATTCAAGAATGCGGGGCCATAATATTTATAGGTTCTCACGACGACTGATCATCATCCTAAACCCCAAAAAAACTAAGACAGCTTATTTCTATATCCCCTTATATAAATTCACCCAAAAAAAAATCTAGTCCATATCTTTACCTGAAACAATTTCGGATGCAAATTTCACTATTTTGGATAGTTTTTTGTTCTTTAAAAGAAGCCTGCCAAAATCCATCACAGGATTAATGATGTTTTGCGGAAAACAAAGGAAATGCGTGTATACGCCTTGCACATTTCGCTGAACACAACCCAATGATTCCTTATATTGAACCAGACCGGCTCCATTTTCGGTATTATCGGCTGTTGCAATATTGTAATACCCATAACCTTTATTTTGGAGAAGATTGATTAAATTAAACTGCAAAAAATGTTGCAAGCTGTTTTTATAGGCCATTGCATCGGCACCTATCATCAAACCATAAACCCGCTTGCCGTCGTCCATGGAACAACGTACACAATGAATTACGCCATCCATTTCCACATGGTATAAACGCATTATGCCCGATTCAAAAAGACGGTCCAGAGTACCTTTATGCATGAAAGCATAGGAATAAGGAGTAAAACCCTCACCCCATCGTCCCTTACGAAGCTTTTGTGTTTCATCAATAAGCTCAATTAATCGATTAAAAACCCTGCGAGAGCTCTCACAATGGAAGCTTGCCCCAACCTTAGTTGCCTTTCTTACATTATAACGGAACGATTTTCCAAACTCGGGTTGTTCGTCCCCCTTAGTGAAAAACTTCACAAACTCACCCGCCGATTTTTTATAATAACCTTTAATCCTGCATTTATACAAATACTGTTGGTCTAAGAACTGTATATTAATCCGCGAGTATCCTTTTTTTCGGGCATACTTATACAACGCATACAAACATTGGTTGTACAACTCCTCGCTATCCACATTAATGGCAGGACCTGCATAAAAGAACAAATATTTACGGCCTATCCCTGAATTCTTTCTTAACAAACCTGCAAGTTTTCCAACAGTAGCTCCATTATCATAAAACTCAAAGTATTGAATTTCTGTATCCTCCTCACCTCTATACGACTCCACCCATTCAGAAGAAACAAAAAGACTATAATTAAAATTGGTAAGATTCTGAATATAGCGCTCTTTAGTTACTACCGACAGTTTAATTTTGCCCTTTACATTCATCCTAATCGATCTTTTTTTTACGGTATCAATTGAGCCATTCTGCTTAAAAGAAAAAACAGAGTGCTTACTTTAAGATAAAAATGACATTAAGAAGTTGAATTAAGGTTTTATGGCTTCGAACAAGTAACTTACTTTCAAAATATAGAAATAACATAAGCTATCAATTCTTTTCAGTTTTGCAACTTTCGCTTAACCCTTCTTCTTACCACTTAATAACGATTTGTATATAATAAAGCACTAAAAATAAACCATTAATGAATAGTTCCTGATTCATTTACACCAACGCCATTAAGTCGTTTATTAAAGAACTCATTTTTGCGACCAAACAATATGAAAGTTTTCCTGATAACCAAATAACCTCTTTGGTCATTATTTATGATAAAGCATCAATCTTAAAAAAAAAGGAAACGCCGGTTAACCCAGCGTTTCCTTTATTATAATCATTCCGAATCCAAGATTCTGCTATTTTTTAAAGCCGACACTTATGACGTAACTCAATTAATTCATAAGTCGACCTAAATTTAAATAATCAACACCTACATTGAATCATCACGTCCCAAGAATTTTAAAATTTATGATTTAACAATCACCTAAATAAAACATCAAACAACTCTTCTGTAAACAAACTAATTGCCTTCTGTTTACTTCGCCATTTTTATTTTATAGTCCACATCCACCTTGCCAAAAATAATGGCATTCAGCTTTCCTTTTATCAATCGTTTTCGTAATGGCCCAAGATGATCGATAAATAACTTTCCCTGAGTGTGATCATATTCGTGTTGAATAATACGGGCAGCAAAACCTTCATAAACCTCATCGTGCGGTTGAAAATTATCATCCACATATTGAATTCTTATCCTTGAGGGACGCGTAACTTCCTCGCGGATGCCTGGTAAGCTTAAACAACCTTCATATTCGGTGGTTGTATGCGATCCGTCATATTCAACAATACGGGCATTAATAAATACTTGCTTAAAGTTCTTCAATTCGGGGTGGTCTTCGGCCAAATCTTTCCCATCAATTACAAACAACTGTACTGAAACACCCACCTGAGGAGCAGCCAAGCCAACTCCATCGGCATAGTACATTGTTTCCCACATATTTTCGATGAATTTAGGTAAATCATCAAAATCCCGATCAATCTCTTCGGCCAATTTTCGCAAAACTGCGTGACCATAAACTACTACTGGGTAAATCATCTCTTAATAATCTTTCTACATAATAATTACCGACTACGAAATAAAAATCCTACAACTAATTATTCGTAATCATAAATCTTTCCTCTTTTCCATATATGATTGTAAAATAATAGTGGCACTTATTTTATCAACCAATTCCTTATCGCGTCTTGCCATTTTTTTTAATCCGGCATCTATCATGGTTTGAAAAGCCATTTGGCTGGTAAACCATTCATCCACCCATTCAACAGGTATATGAGGAAATTTGTTCTTTAAACTTCTCACAAAAGGTTGAATATAGGCCATTGATTCCGAATCGGCACCATTGGTTTGACGGGCATAACCAACTATAAAAAGATCCACTTTCTCTTTGATTATATACCCTGAAAGAAATAGCAGCACTTCGGAAACCTTCAGAGTTGTAAGTCCGTTAGCAATTATCTGTAACGGATCGGTTACAGCTAAGCCAATACGTTTTTTCCCAACATCAAAAGCAATAATTCTTCCCACAATAAAATTTTATTCGGGGACAAAATTAGTTAAAATTATTGGAAAGAGATAAAACAAGAAGAATCTGATAGAATCCACAAATTCAATAATTTTAATCGGGATAAAAATAGTGACAGGATGAGTACCCAATATAACCTATTGCTCCTGAATAATCTAAACCACTCTTTTCAAGCCCCTTATAGTGGCAATAGGATCAGATGATTTAAAAATATAGCTTCCCGATACAAGGATATCAACACCCGATTTAACCAAATCAGCTGCATTTGCTCCATCCACACCTCCATCTACTTCAATCAGCGCGTTACTGTTCTTTTTCAGTATCAGCTCTTTTAACTTTTCCACTTTCTCATAGGTTCCCGGAATAAATGATTGCCCACCAAAACCTGGATTAACCGACATAAGAAGTACAAGATCAAGCATTGAGATAACCTCCTCAAGAAGATTAACCGGTGTGTGAGGATTTAGTGTAACACCAGCCTTCATTCCATAGTGATGAATAGATTCAATAGTCCGATGCAAATGCGTACTAGCCTCGTAATGAACATTCAACCAATCGGCACCAGCATTTTTGAATGTTTCAATATAACGCTCAGGTTGTACAATCATTAAGTGCACATCAAGAGGTTTTGCAGCATATTTCTTAACGGCTTCAATTACAGGTAAGCCAAACGAAATATTAGGCACAAATACTCCATCCATAATATCAAGATGAAACCAGTCAGCTTCGCTTTTATTAATCATTTCTATGTCGCGGCCCAGATTGCTAAAATCAGCCGCCAATAATGAGGGCGCAATTAAATGCTTCATAAATTTTTTTCAAAAAAAAGCAGGAATCAGACTTAATCATAGGATTCCTACCAAACTAAAAAGTAAAATAAATATTTAATTAATCTCCCAGGTAAGATCGCAAAATCTTACTTCGGTAAGTATGTTTTAATCGTTTAATAGCTTTTTCTTTAATTTGACGCACGCGCTCACGGGTTAGGTTAAAGAGTTTGCCTATTTCTTCGAGTGAATAAGGAGGCTCTCCGTTTAACCCATAATAAAGCCTCACAATATCACCTTCTCTGGCCGAAAGCGTAGAAAGCGACCTTTCAATTTCTCTCCTTAGCGAATCATCCAAAAGATGTGAATCCGGACTGGAAGAATCAGCTGACAAAAGCACATCATATAAAGTATTATCCTCATCGGTTTTCAATGGGGCATCCATTGATACATGACGTGATGAAACTTTTAAAGCTTCTTTAACCTCTTTGGGAGCCATATCCAAAACATCAGCAATCTCATACGATGTAGGCTCACGCTGAAATTCCTGTTCGAGACGTGAAAAAGCATTATTAACTTTATTGATACTGCCTATCTTATTAAGTGGCAAACGCACAATGCGTGCCTGTTCAGCAAGTGCCTGAAGTATTGATTGCCTGATCCACCAAACAGCGTATGAAATAAATTTAAACCCCCGGGTTTCATCGAAACGCTGAGCGGCTTTTATCAATCCAAGGTTTCCCTCGTTTATAAGGTCTGGAAGACTTAGGCCCTGATTTTGATATTGCTTTGCTACAGATACAACGAATCGAAGATTGGCACTTATCAGACGATCCAAAGACGCTTCATCTCCCTGGCGGATTCGCTTTGCCAGCGAAACCTCCTCTTCTGCAGTAATAAGCTGAACCTTACCTATTTCATGCAAATATTTATCCAGCGAAGGAGCCTCCCTGTTAGTTACCTGTTTGGTAATTTTAAGTTGTCTCATATTACTAAGATGGTCTGGTTGGGTAATTAGGTTTTGTAATATTAACAAAAAAACGTCGTACTAAGATTAAAATTGTCAAAAATTTCTGTATAGTAAAACAGATCCTGATAAGTTTTTCAAAATCAGGAATAAATTTTCAGTTAAAATTTTGCTGGTTAAAATGTAATGTTTATGTTTGTACAGAAATTCATTCAGATTTCTCCGCTTGTTTTTCAGTTGTTATAGATTGCACCCCAGTTGCTAGTGGCAATTCTCCGAATTTATACCTAGATGTACCACATACAATAGCATAATTAGGGTTATTCTTTAGTGAAATAAGTTGCAGAACCGAGAAGATAACTTTCAAAAACCTAATAATCTTTCTTTTTAATAGTGATTTGGATTAGATTGTGGTTGAATTTTTCGCATAGTATTCAAAAATTACTAAAGCAAATTCTTTTTTCTCAATTAAAATATTGGTTATAACTAACCCTCTTCCATAATTCTCTTATGTATTGAAATACTCCACTTAGGATTTATTATTAATCAATAAAAAATAAATTATTCCATTAAGTTTTCTTACCATTATGTATGATATTTTAGAGTTGAATAAAAAACTCCTGATTGATTTGCGCAACGTCGCAAAAGAACTGGATATTAAGAAAGTTGAATCTTTTAAAAAACAAGATTTGATTTATGCCATCTTAGATGCTCAAGCCATAAAAGCCTCTGAGCGAAAACACAGAGATGGAAATGCACCAGACAAAGAACAAGAAGCGCGTGGCAGGCGTGGACGTCCGGTTAAAAGAGAAAATAATTTACCCGAAAATAAAACTCTCCCTGTTACCGAAAGCCCAAAGCCTGTAATTACACAAAAACCTGAACCGGAAACTCCTAAAACAGCGGAAAGAACAAACGTTGTAATAAAAAAAGAGCCAAAAGCAGTCCCGGCAGAACGCTCAGCACAAGAGCCTTCTCCATCACAACCGGTTATTTCGGATGAGAAAAAAGAAGTTCCCGCTTCAACTGAGGTACCTGTTACAAACGACGATATCACCGATCAAAAAAAGCCACCACACACCCACAAGAAGTTTGATGACAACCGCAAATGGACTCGCAATGAACGTGGCGATAGAAATGATAGATTCAACAAACCCGATACCCAGAATCCTAAAAGATTCATTGATCGCCCCGAAAGATCTGAAAAACCACAGGAAAAAACTGATATAACTGAAAAAACCGAAAGACCTGATAGGATCGAAAGACCTGAAAGGCCTGATAGACCTGACAGAACAGTAAGATCTGAAAGGATCGAGAGACCTATGAGGGCTGAAAGAAGTGATAGGAAAGAAGATAAATCCTATGAATTTGAAGGCATTATCTCAGCTTCAGGAGTACTCGAAATCATGCCTGATGGCTATGGATTCCTGAGATCATCAGATTACAATTATCTCAACTCACCTGACGATATCTACGTTTCACAATCACAGATAAAACTTTTCGGTTTAAAAACCGGAGACCTGGTTTTAGGCTCTATAAGACCTCCAAAAGAAGGTGAAAAATATTTTCCACTGATTAAAGTGGAATCAATTAACGGTCGCACCCCTGATTATGTGCGTGACCGCGTTCCTTTCGATCATCTCACACCTATTTTCCCTGATGAGAAATTCAATTTAACCGGCGGTCCAAGGTCTAACTTTTCAACCCGTGTTGTTGACATGTTTTCCCCAATTGGTAAGGGACAACGTGGATTAATTGTTGCACAACCAAAAACAGGAAAAACAGTATTACTTAAAGACATAGCCAACGCCATTGCCTTTAACCATCCCGAAGTATACATGATGATTCTTCTCATCGATGAACGTCCAGAAGAAGTTAC
>CAZSQG010000024.1:0-270 GCA_964608615.1 uncultured Marinilabiliaceae bacterium | reverse complement strand
GGCACGAAGCGTAAATGCCGAAGTTATTTCTTCAACCTTTGATGAGCCGGCTGAACGGCATGTAAAAGTTGCCAACATTGTTCTTGAAAAAGCTAAGAGAATGGTAGAGTGTGGACACGATGTGGTAATACTTCTTGATTCAATTACACGTTTGGCCAGGGCTTATAATACCGTATCGCCTGCTTCAGGTAAAGTACTTTCAGGTGGTGTAGATGCCAATGCACTGCACAAACCCAAACGTTTCTTTGGCGCTGCCCGTAACATAGAAGG
>CAZSQG010000023.1:0-46581 GCA_964608615.1 uncultured Marinilabiliaceae bacterium | reverse complement strand
AGCGAAAACAAACCTTAAAAAAAACTTAGCTTACTCAGGAATTTGTTCCTAAACTCTTCATTATGCATAAGTAATATATATAAAGTTTAGCATAAAGAATCCCGGTTTGTGGGAATTTATTTTCATAAGAGTATTGATTGTAATAACATGAATATTATTGACATGAAGCAAAATAGCATATTATATATAGTCTTAATTGTATCATTTTTTCTTGCTAATTCTGGAGAAGCAATTAGCCAAAATTGTAGTGGATACGAAAAAAAATGCGCCTCAGCACCTAAAGACTTCAAAGCCAGTACACTTTCGCGTTCAATTTCTTTACGTAAAATGCGTAAAGTAGCAATCAATCAGGTTTTATATGGTGATCGTACTTACCAGGTATCGGTTTGTGGAAAAAACAGTCTTGGTAAAATACAATACCGTATTTTATCGGACGATGATCAGCGAAGTGTTCTTTATGATAACGCAGTAGATAATTTTAATCCAACAAAACTATTTGAAATTCAAAGCACTATGAAAATAGTCATTGAAATCACTGCTCCTCACTTTTTTATTGATGGATCCTCAGAGTGTGCCGGTGTTAAAATTTCATATAAATCAGCAGATTAAGGAAAACAATTCTAAATAATCGTTTCCATTATTTGAACTGTACTCTAATATAAAACCAACATCATTTCCAAATTTCGAAAATAGTGCTGGTTTCTAAATTTTTAAAAACAAATAACGTTATTCCTCCATCTCTATCATTTTAAACGGGATATTTATAATCGACTGATAGTCTTCGCCAGCTTCAAACATATCCTCGTCATCTTCCTCATAATACCAATTAATTTCAACATTACTCCCTTTCTTATAAATCAATTCCAATTTCTTAAAAATGTCAAGAATACATTTAGATGAACTGGTATTAAAATACTCAAGTTGAACATTAACATTAGTTGATTCAAGAGGTGTTCCTCCATATTTATCCAACCAATCAATTAAAGGTTTATAAAATTCAACCGAATTCTCAGGTATTGAACGACCTTTGATTTCGATCAAACCTTTTTCGCTATCGAGCCTTACATAAGGAGTTTTTGGGGTCCCTTCACGAATAATTGTTTCCATATCGGTAAACTGTATCATCATTAACTAATATATACATCTAATGAAAAAAACACATATTCATCATCATAAGGATAAAGGCAATATTCCAACTTATTCCCTGTTTTCCTAACTATATCAAGCATTCCCAAGCCTCCACCACCTTTTAATGTCATCCCCTCATTGCCCAAAATTTCGCGATAAAGCATTTTTACTTCCTCGTCCGAAAGAGAATTAACCTGATCAATCCGATCCTTAATATTACTAACTTTATTAATTTGAACAAAATTTCCTGTTGAAATTCGATAAAAAGAACTGTCTCTCGACAAAATAATCACTGCAAAATTTGAGGCAAGCTCAATATCATCAATCAAAGGTGGTTGATCAACATGGTGAAAAAGGTTTTGAACACACTCAACAAATACATTGTAAACCTTTTTCCTTGTTTTATATTTTTCATTCTGTAAATTCAAACTTGATTCAATAACCTCAAGAGCTTCGGATATCCGTTCCGTAGAAACCTCACCCATATACTTAAGGATTACCTCCCCTTGCATCTTCTGAGAATACCATTTATCAAGATCAAATCCCATCACTATCTGAAAATTGCTTTCCACAAAGATAAATAATTTACAATTCAGTTTGTATTTTACTTTTACAAGATTGTTATTATTACTGATTTTACAATCAGTATGTTTGCTTAATTTGGTAAAACTCAATAAAACATTGTCCAAACCTTGTTTTTATCTGATTAAAAAAAAACACGATTTTTGATGCATTGTTCTTTATCCTAAATATTGCATTATTAATACTGCTCTAAATACCATCACCTCCTATAAAACCACCATTTTTAAATTTCTCCTGAACCACCTTACTATTTGGTGCAACATCAGAAGTAATCCAAACGTTACCTCCAATAACTGAATTGGCTCCAATAGTTATTCGCCCAAGAATTGTTGCCTGTGCATAAATAATAACATTATCCTCAACAATTGGGTGACGAGGAATTCCTTTTATCGGATTTCCATTCTCATCAAGAGGAAAACTTTTTGCTCCAAGTGTTACGCCCTGAAAAATCTTAACATTATTACCGATAATGGAAGTTGCACCAATAACAACACCTGTTCCATGATCAATGGTAAAATGGCTGCCTATCTTAGCTCGTGGATGAATATCAATCCCGGTTTCGGAATGAGCCAGCTCTGTTATCATGCGTGGAATTATGGGTACTTTAAGCTCGTGAAGGGCATGGGCTATACGGTAATTTACAATGGCCTTAATTGCCGGATAACAAAAAATCACTTCTGCCTGGCTTTGGGCAGCCGGATCTCCTAAAAAGGCTGCATCAACATCCGATGAAAGTAAATGTCTTATTTCAGGTAGTTGATCAATAAAGGATACAGCCAAAATTGCTGCTTCTTGTTTTTTCTCACTTATCTCAACCTTGCCTACTGCCTGAAAACAACCAAAACACAGCCCTGCAAATATCTGTTGTCGTAATAACTCATATAAAAGCTCAACATTAACACCAATGTAATATAAAACGCTTCCCGGACGTGTTGGTGAATTCCCAAAATAACCGGGAAAAATTATCTCTCTCACCAAATCAATAATTCGTAACATTGTTTCCTGCGAAGGCATCGTCTGCTCAGGATAATGGCGGTGACAAACTGTTTTATAAGATTCTTCGCGCGAAAGCGCCTCTATTACTTTTCGTAATTCAGATGGATATTCTTGTGCATTCATATTAGTCATTTTTTTATACCAAAATCGTTTAAAGCAGAAATTGCGCTCTTAAGTCGATCTGAACCAGACCCTTCTACAAATCGGTAGTTAATACCATAGAAATCAAATTCATTGCTATAACACTCAAAAAGGTATTCCCTAAGGTTGGGATTTTCTCTTACCCCATCAAAAGTCCATTTTATATCGGGTTTGCATAACAAAACCAAATTGGGCTTAAACTCTTTAATAGCCAAATTCAACCATATAGGACACAACTTATAAACTTCCTGAAACCAAACTTTTGTAATGACCAGAAAGGTATCAAAAAAAACAACATCATCCTTATTGTTCTTGCGTTGATTGATCCTATAAATAGCAATCTGACGACATGCAATGGTCTCCACATCCCTTATTGTATATGGACTTTTTAAATGTTCAACATAATCTCGTGCATACTCAGAAATTCCTTTAGCCGAATAAAAACGGGCAAGATCCTTTGTAAGAGTTGACTTGCCTGTCGATTCTGGTCCACTGATTACTACCACTTTCATCAATTCTTTTATTTCTTATTCAGGCTTATTACCATCTTTTTTTTCCATTGCTGATATCCAATAAAAGCCATTACAGTATAAATAATAAATAAAAAGGTGGTTACGTACAACCCTTTATAAAAGTACATTCCCAAGGAAACAACATCAATAACAATCCATAACACCCAATTCTCAAGAATTTTACGCGCCAACATCCATGTTGCTACAATACTTGATGCAGTGGTAAAGGCATCGAGTACTGGCATATCTGAAGCGGGTAATTCAAGAATACCAGGCAATGAAATCAATAAATAGTAAAGGATAAAATTTAATACAATAATTGCCCCGCAAATGGGTATCCATTGTAATAAACTCAACGAACTTGTTGTAATACTGATTTGAGAACCTGTTGGTTTTATTTTACCAATCCAATGAAACCAACCATAAATACTTACCCCCATATAATAAACCTGTAGACTCATATCAGCATATAACCGACTCTTAAAGAAGACTATAAGATAAAACAATGAAGTTATAAAACCGATTGGCCATAACCAAATTTTCTCGTTGATTGAAAAATATAAATAGATTATTGCAAAAAAAGTTCCGGCAACCTCAATCCAATGTAAAAAAAGCCATGTTTCCATGGCTTAAAAATAACTGAAATGCCGCTTAAATCAAAGCAATTACTCCAAATCCAATTCGGAGAGAATTTGAGAATAATGATTCCCATTTTCGATTACTTCCATTGCCTTTATTACCGCTGGAGTTATTGTATTAATAATTTGATAATACTCGCTTGAACTCCACAAATCGCGCGCAACTAATGCTTTAATATGAATTTTAATCAGAGGTTCAGATATTTGAAGCTGTTCAGTGTTTATTTCAACTCCAACTAAACGTGCTTCGGAAAGCAAACCATCCAATAATTCTTTTTCTACACTAAAACCCTCGTCAAACGCCTGAAAATCAGTGAAACTTTTACGCAACCGGGTCCTGTTTTCATCCATATATCGCATTACATATCGATTAAAAACACCATCTGAATATAGTTCACGATAAAAATCAGTGTACATCAAAGTATCCAAGGGAACAAATACATCTGGCATAATTCCGCCACCACCAAAAACTATTCGCTTGCTTGCTAGTGTTGTATAACTAGTTCCATTATTAAAGTGAATACTGTCGCGGTGCATCATTTCACCATGTAAATAACGGTTACTTATTTCTTCGCGGTAAACACCAGATCCGGTTTCATAGGCTTTTTGTATGCTTCTGCCCGAAGGAGTATAATACTTAGCAATGGTTAAACGAATTTCGGATTCATCGGGTAAGGTAAACGGTCGTTGAACCAAACCTTTACCAAAACTCCGACGTCCCATAATCACACCCCTATCCCAGTCCTGGATAGCACCGGCAACTATTTCACTGGCGGAGGCTGAATATTCATCTATCAATATCAATAGATCACCCTTTTCCCACAAACCACCACCAGTTGATAAAAATTCCCGTTTAGGAACAGAGGCTCCTTGTGTATAAAGCATCATCTTACCTTCACCAATAAATTCATCAGTGATATCAAGCGCAGCTTTAAGATAGCCACCACCATTACCACGCAAATCCACCACCAAATTCTTCATCTTCTCCTTCTTCAACTTTTTTAAAGCATCGGCAAACTCATTATGAGTAGTGGCAGCAAAACGACTAATTTTAATATAGCCGGTGGATGAGGAAGCCATAAAGGCAGCATCAACACTGTTTATAGGAATTTTATCCCTTACAACCCTGTAATCGCTCGAGGCGTCATTGCCTTTCCTGAATATTGACATGACTACAACTGTTCCTTTTTTGCCTCTTAAGAGGTTAAATACGTCGGTATTTCGCAGTCCTATTGATGCAATGTTTGAACCGTTAATTGCCACAATCCTGTCACCACTGAGCACTCCAACCTTATAGGATGGTCCTCCCTGTATGGTGGAAGTAACAGTAAGCGTATCATCCAAAATTGCAAATTCAATACCCACACCCTCAAAATTACCATCTAAAGGTTCATTCATTGCCTTTACCTCTTCCGATGGAATAAAAACACTATGAGGATCAAGTTTCTTGAGCATAGAAACAATAGCTTCACGCGCTAATATTTCTGTATCGACAGTATCGACATAGAAATTATTAATAAGTTGCCAGGCGATTTGAATATTATTTAATCCAGGTTCAGACTTTTGACCAAATAAAGACCAAAACGGTAACAAAAAAACAAGCAGCATGCGAATCTTCATAATATCAGAAATTCATTTTCAATTAACACTCATCTCCATCTCATAATAAAAGAATAAACGTGTTTACGGCCATAATGTAAAAACAGTTATAGTATTTCCAAAATAATTTTAAATCAATCATAATTATTATAAAAACACAAAGGCTCTGGCAATAGTCAATGAAGTTTACACACAAGATATTCAAATACAAATATAGTATAAAAGCAATTCATACAAATCAGATATCATACTGATTTACAATACATATAAACAGATCACAGAGGCTCAATTAATATTTAACTCAAAATGTAATATCAGGCCAAACCCAAGTTGTAATTATGTAAAAAGCTGTTTTAAAATTGTGGAATTAATTCCATCGATTTTAAAACAGCCTTTAAAAATTTTCATTTACCACAATAACTATTCCCATTCAATAGTTGCGGGTGGTTTTGAACTTATATCATAAACCACGCGATTAACACCTTTCACTTTATTAATTATTTCGTTTGATATGCGACTTAAAAAATCATAAGGTAAATGAACCCAATCGGCAGTCATTCCGTCGGTTGATGCTACTGCGCGTAGGGCAACCACGTTTTCATACGTACGCTCATCGCCCATCACTCCAACTGACTGAACAGGCAATAAAATAGCACCTGCCTGCCAAACATTGTCATAAAGGTTACTGGTTTTCAATCCTTCGATAAAAATACTATCTACCTCCTGCAAAAGTGTTACTTTTTCAGGTGTAATATCACCAAGGATTCGAATTGATAATCCCGGACCCGGAAATGGATGACGGCCAAGAATGGTGGGAGAAATATTAAGCTCACGTCCAACACGCCTTACTTCATCTTTAAAAAGCAATCTGAGAGGTTCAACTATCTTCATGTTCATTTTTGCAGGTAACCCACCCACATTGTGATGCGATTTAATTGTAGCTGATGGGCCATTAACCGAAACCGATTCAATAACATCAGGGTAGATGGTTCCCTGAGCCAACCATTTTACGTTCTGTATCTTATGAGCTTCTTCATCAAACACCTCAATGAACACCCTACCAATAATCTTACGTTTTGTTTCAGGATCTGAAACTCCTTTTAGCTCATCTAAAAATTTGTTCTTTGCATCAACTCCAATAACGTTCAGGCCCATATGTTTATATGATTCCAACACGCTAACAAATTCATTTTTTCGTAATAACCCATTATCCACAAAAATACAAGTCAGGTTGGTGCTAATTGCTTTATGAAGTAACATAGCTGCCACTGAACTATCAACTCCTCCTGAGAGTCCAAGCACCACTTTATCATTACCAATTGTAGCTTTGAGCTCCGAAACCGATGATCCAACAAATGAGGCAGGACTCCAATCCTGCAAACAACCGCAAATATCAACCACAAAATTTCTTAATATCTGCGTTCCCTGAATAGAGTGATATACTTCGGGATGGAATTGGATTCCATAAGTCTCCTGACCTTCAACGTGATATCCAGCCACTTTTACATCGTGTGTACTGGCAATAATCTTAAATCCATCAGGCAAATTAACAATAGTGTCGCCATGCGACATCCACACCTGACTTCCCGTCACCACTTCTAAAAATAATTCACTGGTTGAATCAATAAACTCCAGGTTGGCGCGGCCGTACTCACGTGTTTGGGACGCTTCAACAAGTCCTCCGTTATTTTGTGCCAGGTATTGTGCTCCATAGCAAATTCCAAGAACCGGAATTTTCCCAAGAATACCAGCTAAATTAGGAATTGGGGCATTTAACTCGCGAACACTAGATGGGCTACCCGATAAAATGACTCCCTTAACTGTTTCATCCAAATCGGGGATGTGAAGGAAAGGATGAATTTCACAGTATACATTAATTTCTCTTATTCGGCGGGCAATTAACTGAGTATATTGCGATCCGAAATCTAAAATGATGATTTTATTCTGCATTGAAATAATCTTATATTATCAAAAGGTTTGCAAATATAACTACAATTCGGTTTAAACTCACATTCTTAATAAACCTAACGTATAGGCAATGAAAATACCGAACCTTCAGTAGCAATTTCAACTAATGGAAAAATCTCACTTGCTTCTGCTTTAAAAATTGACAGATCATAATAACGAGAGCTAAAATGACCTATAATTAGCTTGCCAGCTTCAGCCTTTTGAGCTATTAGGGCTGCATCTGTTGCTGTTGAATGAGTTGTTTTCCTTGCCAGTTTCTGATCAGCCGCCAAAAAAGTTGTTTCATGATATAATAAATCAACTCCTTTAATAATAGGAATAATTGACTCTAGATAAGCCGTATCGCTACAAAAGGCATAAGACCGGGGCTCAGAAGATGGAGTTGTAAGACGCGAATTTGCAATTATTTCCCCATCAGGTGAAATAAAATCATTTCCATTTTTTATGTCAGGTAACAAACGTACCGGAATATTATAAAAATCAACCATATCTCTTCTTATATGATTTAATCCACGCTTTTCCTTAAAAAGGAAGCCACAGGTTGGCACCCTATGTTTTAATGGTATCGTTGAAACAATAAGATTTTTATCTTCATAAATCACATCATTAGCTAACGGATTAATAGCATGGAAAATAACCTTAAAAGACAGATCGGAACAAAAATAATCTATCTGAGGTTGCAGAATTGTCTCTAAATGTGGATGTGAAAAAATCAATAAATCATTTTTTCGCCCCAATAAACCAAATGTAGAGATAAGACCAATAAGACCAAAACAGTGGTCGCCATGCAGATGAGAGATAAAAATGTGATTGATTTTTGAGAACTTTATTTTGTATTTACGGAGTTGGATTTGGGTTCCTTCCCCACAGTCGATTAAAAAAAACCGCTCAGACACATTGAGTAACTGAGCGGTTGGATATCTTTCAGATGTTGGGAGTGCAGAATTGCTTCCAAGAATTGTAACAGAAAAAGCCATGAAAACCAATTTGAATTCAGGATTTCAGATAAAAAATCCTGATGAAATGGCTGCCCAACAAAGAGCAGCCATATTCAGGTTAATTTATTTTGGTTGAAGAGCTTTTCGCATCATTTCAATTCCATCCTCAACCGTTGGAGCTATATTCAAAACTGTATCCAGCTGCGATACAGACACAAGTCGCTCCACAGCAGGTTGCAATCCGGCAAGCACAAAAATACCATCAGTATTTTTACAAAGACGATTGGCAACTAAAATGGCACTTAAACCAGATGAATCACAATAAGTGCATTTACTAAGATCCAACAGGATATTTTTTTCATTGTTCCCAGCCAATAGAACCAATTCTGATTTTAAAGAAGGAGCAATTGTTGTATCCAGTTTTTCTTTTTGTACCTGGACTAAAATAAAATCATCCAGTTTATCAATTTTAAAATCCATCTTAGTTAACCAATTAAGTTAGAATTAATCCTGAGCTTTCTTTTCGTCAGCTTCCATTTGATCTTTCAGTGCAGCCAGTTCAGTGATGTCACCAAGAGTTGTTTTCTCAAGGTTATCTTTGATTTTCTTAACACTCTTTTTGGTTGTAGAAACAGCTTTTGCCTGAACTTTCTTGGCAACCTCTTCTTCAGTCTTCTTCTCATCTTCGAAAATTCGTGAGTGAGAAAGAATAATCCGTTTGGCTCCCTTGTTGAATTCAATCACTTTAAACTGCATCTTTTCTTCGGCTTTGGCTGATGAACCATCTTCCTTTACAAGATGACGAGGAGTGGCGAAACCTTCAACACCATATGGTAATGCAATTACGGCACCTTTATCGAAAATGTCAACAATTGTACCCTCATGAACTGAATCAACAGTGAAAATAGTTTCAAAAACATCCCAAGGATTTTCTTCAAGTTGCTTATGTCCAAGGCTTAAACGACGATTTTCCTTATCAATTTCAAGAACCACAACTTCAATTACTTCACCTATAGAGGTAAACTCAGCAGGGTGTTTAACTTTTTTAGTCCACGAAAGGTCAGAAATGTGAATAAGTCCATCAATACCTTCTTCAATTTCTACAAAAACACCAAAGTTAGTGAAATTACGTACTTTCGCGTTATGCTTGCTACCAATAGGATATTTATCTTCAATCATATCCCATGGATCGGCTTTCAGTTGTTTGATTCCCAATGACATTTTGCGCTCATCACGATCAAGTGTTAAAACTGTAGCTTCAACTTCATCTCCAACTTTTAGGAAGTCCTGAGCACTACGAAGGTGCTGCGACCATGACATTTCGGAAACGTGAATAAGACCTTCAACACCGGCAGCAATTTCCACAAATGCACCATAATCAGCCATTACCACAACTTTACCTTTTACTACGTCTCCAATTTTCAAATCAGCATTCAGCGCATCCCAAGGATGAGAAGTAAGCTGTTTCAAACCAAGTGCTATACGTTTCTTCTCATCATCGAAATCAAGAATTACAACGTTAAGCTTTTGGTCAAGTTGAACAATTTCTTCGGGATGTGAAACACGTCCCCATGACAAATCAGTGATGTGGATAAGTCCATCAACGCCACCAAGGTCAATGAATACACCATAAGAAGTGATGTTTTTAACTGTACCTTCAAGAACCTGACCTTTTTCCAGTTTAGATATAATATCTTTTTTCTGTTGTTCAAGTTCAGCTTCAATAAGAGCTTTATGAGAAACCACAACATTTTTAAACTCAGGGTTGATTTTAACCACTTTAAATTCCATGGTTTTGCCCACAAATATGTCATAGTCACGAATAGGTTTCACATCAATTTGAGAACCTGGAAGGAATGCTTCAATACCGAATACATCGACAATCATACCACCTTTTGTACGACATTTAATGTATCCTTTAATAACTTCATCTTTTTCAAGAGCTTCGTTTACACGATCCCATGAACGCAGAGCTCTGGCTTTTTTATGCGAAAGAACAAGCTGTCCTTTTTTGTCTTCCTGGCTTTCTACATAAACTTCAACTTTGTCACCAACACCCAAATCAGGGTTGTAACGGAATTCGTTACGGCTAACAATACCGTCAGATTTAAATCCAATGTTAATGACAACTTCTCTTTTATTCATTGCGATAACAGTTCCGTCTATCACTTCTTTTTCAGAAATGGTCGATAGAGTCTGATCATACAATTTTTCCAGGTCTTCTTTTATGGCTTTCACACCAGCTACATCATCCGACTCAAAACTATCCCAGTCAAAATCAGCATTGGAGGTTTCAATGGTTGCCTGCTCAACCTTTTTTTCAATTTTTTCAGCCTGTGGCTCTAAAGCTTGGCCGTTTTCTTCTAATTCAGTCATTTAATTTCTTGACAAACTAATTGGTTAGACAATATAATTACTTAAAAAATTGTTGCAAAATTACCAACTTTCTGCTTAATATGAAACTTATAGGAAAACAAAATTTTGCTTTAATGAAAATAATAACGCAAATTATCTTTAAAGTTCATATGGTTAGGATTATATGAGATTAATAATTGTAAATAAAATCCATCTTATGAAATCACATTCCAATAACCAGAATTCTTATCATTTATGTTGAAAGAGTAATTATATTGGTCAATTCTCTATTTTTTTTTAACACAGATTAAACCATTTGGATTATATTTATAATTTTAAGCCCAATTACAAAGGAAGAATCAAACCAAACCCATTTAATTTTGTATACATTATGAAAATCTCAATTGTTGGAACCGGTTATGTAGGACTCGTTACCGGAACGTGTTTTGCCGAAACCGGTATTAATGTAACTTGCGTAGATATTGACGAAAACAAAATTAGTAACCTCCGACAAGGTATAATACCCATTTATGAACCGGGGCTCGAAACAATGGTTAAAAACAATGTCGAGAAAAACCGTCTATTGTTTACAACAAATTTAAAGGAGAGTATTGATCAGGTAGATGTTGTTTTTATTGCTGTTGGCACCCCATCAGATAAGGATGGAAGTGCTGATTTAAAATATGTTCTGGAAGTTGCAAGGCAAATTGGTCGTAATATGAACCAATATCTTGTTGTTGTAACTAAAAGTACAGTACCCATTGGCACCTCAATAAAAGTGAAAGCAGCAATAAAAGATGAATTGGAAAAAAGAGGTGCTGAAATTGATTTTGATGTTGCTTCAAACCCTGAGTTTCTAAAAGAGGGTAATGCTATTGAAGATTTTCTTAAACCTGATCGCATTGTAGTAGGAGTAGAAAGTGAAAGGGCTGAAATAATGATGAACAGGCTATACAAGCCATTTCTACTCAATAATCATCCCATCCTGATTATGGATATTCCATCGGCCGAATTAACGAAGTATACTGCAAATGCATTGTTGGCAACAAAAATCAGCTTTATGAATGATATTGCCAACCTATGTGAACTGGTTGGAGCAGATATAAATATGGTACGCAAAGGCATTGGTTCCGACAGTCGCATAGGAAATAAATTCATATATGCTGGTGTTGGTTATGGTGGTAGCTGTTTCCCAAAAGATGTAAAAGCCATTATTAAAACCGCTGAAAGTTACGACTATCCGTTACGTATGTTAATCGCTGTTGAAGAGATTAATAAGGATCAAAAACTGGTTATGGTAAAGAAGGTTAAAGCGCATTTTAAAAATGATATTAAAGGTAAAACTTTTGCAATTTGGGGACTTGCATTCAAACCCAACACCGATGATATGCGCGAGGCTCCTTCGGAAGTGATTATTAATCAACTCCTTGAAGCAGGGGCGAAAGTTAAAACATACGATCCGGTTGCAGAAGAAGAAGCCAAAAAGATTTTTGGAAATAAAATAGAGTATGGAAAAGATCCTTATGAAGTTTTGATTGAAGCAGATGCATTGTTATTAGTTACTGAGTGGACTGAATTCAGGATGCCAAACTTTAAGATAATGGAAAAACTAATGAATCAAAAAGTCATTTTTGATGGCCGAAACATTTATGACCCAATGGAAGTTAATAATAACGGTTTTACGTATTATGGCATTGGCCGAAAAACCCAGAAAAACCAGCTCTAGTAGTTGAAATATTGCTTCGAATAGAAGAATCTCAGAAACAATAAATTTATTTAGCAGAAAATGAGTAGAATATTAGTAACCGGAGGCGCTGGTTTTATTGGTTCGCATTTATGTGAACGGTTGTTGAATAATGGGCATGAGGTAATTTGTCTGGATAACTACTTTAGTGGCAACAAGCATAACATAGTACATCTTTTAAAAAATCCATACTTTGAATTGGTAAGACATGATGTTACTCATCCTTTTTTTGTTGAAGTGGATGAAATATACAATTTGGCTTGTCCTGCTTCACCTGTATATTATCAATACAATGCCATCAAAACAATAAAGACTTCTGTAATGGGAGCCATTAACATGCTTGGTTTAGCAAAACGTATCCAGGCAAAAATTTTACAAGCCTCAACCAGCGAAGTTTATGGAGATCCGTTGATTCATCCACAACCCGAAGAATACTGGGGAAACGTAAACCCTATCGGTATCAGATCGTGTTATGATGAAGGAAAACGTTGTGCTGAAAGTTTGTTTCTTAACTATCATAGACAAAACAACCTTAGAATTAAGGTTATTCGTATATTTAATACCTATGGCCCAAGAATGCATCCGAACGATGGCAGAGTGGTTTCGAATTTTATTGTTCAGGCACTTAAAGGAGAACCCATTACAATTTTTGGCGATGGCACTCAAACGCGTAGTTTTCAATACATTGACGACCTTCTGGAAGGTATGATAAAAATGATGGCTACAGGTGATAACATCACTGGTCCGATAAATATTGGTAATCCAAATGAATTCTCAATGCTGGAATTGGCAAACGAAATACTTGAACTTACTAACTCAAAATCAAAGCTGGTTTTTAATCCTTTACCGGCCGACGATCCTACCCAAAGGAAACCGGACATTAGTCTGGCAAAAAAAGAACTAGACTGGACTCCAAAAATTCAATTACGTGAAGGTCTAAAAAAGACTGTTGAGTATTTTGACGAACTATTAAAACAAAGTTAGTAAAGCAGAAAGAGTGATGCTTCCACGAAGTATTAAATAATATCCGCAGGTATTATTATGTATGATTGACTGGCAGTCAGGATTTGACTTAAATGAAACCTGAAACAAATTGCTCTCGCCCCTACGAGGGCTATTTGATATATATTTAGCCCCATGGGGCATTCAGATAGTTCATCGCACAAAAAGACTTTGCATCCAGGCATAAATACGGATATTCATTATAATTTATTTGTTTTTGTTAGCAGGTTATTCTTAAGTTTACACATATTTCGGAAATCTGCAACTTGTAAATATGAACTGATTCATGCAAAATTAATAACATTAATATGTCAACCATGAAAGGTATAATACTAGCTGGCGGATCCGGAACCCGTCTTTACCCGGCAACAAAGAGTATCTCAAAACAGATAATCCCCGTTTACGACAAACCAATGATTTATTACCCCTTGTCGGTGTTGATGCTAACGGGTATTCGAGAGATACTGATTATATCAACACCCGTTGATTTACCTCTTTACAAAAATCTTTTTGGTGACGGATCAGCGTGGGGACTTAAGTTTACTTATGCTGAACAAGCTAATCCTGACGGACTGGCTCAAGCCTTTATAATTGGAGAAGAATTTATTGGGAATGATCCTGTTTGCCTGATTTTGGGTGACAATATTTTTTACGGTTATGATTTTAGTAAACTATTACGCAAAGCAAACAATCTTACTGAAGGTGCTGTTGTTTTTGGGTATTGTGTTAATGATCCAGAAAGATATGGTGTAGCTGAGCTTGATGCAAGTGGAAAAGTGATCGGTATTGAAGAAAAGCCTGAAAAACCCAAATCAAATTTTGCCGTTACCGGGTTATATTTTTACGGCCCCGACGTAGTTGAAAAAGCCAAATCATTAAAACCCAGTAAACGGGGTGAATTGGAAATTACCGATCTAAACCGGCTATATCTTGAAGAAGGTAGCCTTCATATGAAAATAATGGGCCGAGGGATGGCCTGGCTTGATACTGGTACTCACGACAGCTTATTGCAAGCCGCAAATTTTATTGCAACCATTGAAAAACGCCAGGGCTTAAAAATTGCCTGCATAGAAGAAATAGCCTATAATAACGGTTACATTAATAAAGAAGAACTACTTATTCTTGCCAAACAACTTGAAAAAAATGATTATGGACAATATTTAAAAAGAATAGCCAATGAAGTTGTCCCGAATAAAAGATAACCTCATGTAATTATGCTTTAAAAAGAAATCTGTTTATAAAAGATACTCATTTTAATAAACTGCCTATCCCGGCAGTTAAAACAAAATCACTAATTTTACTTTTTTAATACTCACAATTTATCACGTAATTCAGAATTTATAAGATGGAATTGAAAACAACTTTTATACCTGGTTTAATTATTATCAAACCAACCGTTTTTAATGACGACCGGGGCTGTTTTTATGAAGTTTATAACCATATCAGATATTCCAGAAGTGGCATAGATGCCGAATTCATACAAGATAACATCTCTTTCTCGATAAGAGGAACTATTCGTGGTTTACACTATCAACTGGCTCCCTTTGCACAGGCTAAAATGGTACAAGTTTTAAAAGGAAAAGTATTAGATGTGGCTGTTGACTTAAGACAGGACTCCCCTTCTTATGGAAAGCATTTTGCCATAGAACTCTCCAGCGAAAACAAACTACAGCTTTTTATTCCACGTGGTTTTGCTCATGGTTTTTCAGTGCTAAGTGATGAAGCAATTTTTCATTATAAATGTGATAACGAATACAATAAAGATTGTGAAAGAGGAATAAATTACAATGACTCAACGTTAGGTATTAATTGGAAAATTCCATCCGATAAGTCAATTGTTTCACCAAAAGATGGAGTGTTGCCTTCATTTACTGAAGCAGAAATGAATTTTTTCTTTACCGAAAACAATTTATAGTTTCTCAGTTTTTAGTTGAAAAAATGCAATGTTATAAAAAAAGTGAAAGTAAATATTTCCTTAATTACAGAAAATATTTAGTTAAGAGTTTTTCACCAATTGAAATTGCATTTCTTTATTTGATTAAGTTGGCTAAAATATATTATAGATACTAATTGGGCTGGATGAATAAGATGAAAGTATTAATAATTGGGAATGGCGGTCAGCTCGGCTCAACTTTGGTTAATTTATCCAAGCAAGAGTCATTTGCAGAGTTTAAAAGTACCGGATCGGGCGACCTTGATATTACCAATGAGGAAAGTGTTCGGCAGCTATTTAATGAATTAATGCCGGATTACATTATCAATTGTTCTGCCTATACAGCAGTTGTGAATGCCGAATTTGAAAAAGATTTAGCAAGATCAGTTAATGCTTTAGGACCTAAACACATAGGAAAAAATGCTGCGGCAATTGGTGCCGGAGTAATTCATATATCAACCGATTATGTTTTTGATGGGTATGCAAATACTCCGCTAACCCCTGAAGCTAAAGCAAATCCACAATCGGTTTATGGAAAAACAAAACTTGAAGGAGAACAGCTTCTCCTTATCGAGAATCCTAAGAGCATTGTAATTCGCACTTCATGGCTCTATTCACCTTACGGACAGAATTTTTTCAAAACAATGTTAAGTCTGGGAACCAAACAAAATGAAGTAGATGTGGTTTATGATCAGGTAGGAACGCCTACATATGCTTACGACCTTGCTCAGGCAATTCTTCATATATTGAAAACTGCATCAAATAATTCTTCGGCCTTTAAACCCGGAATTTACCATTATTCCAATGAAGGTGTTTGCAGTTGGTTTGATTTTGCTCAAATGATTTACCATATTGCTGGAATTAATTGTAAAGTAAATCCTGTTCGAAGTGATGTTATGAAAGCCATGGCGCCTCGTCCAATGTATTCAGTACTGGATAAAACAGCTATAAAAAAACAGTTTGGGATATCTATACCATACTGGACTGACAGTTTGAGAGCCTGTTTTGAGCAGACGCAACTAAATAAAATATAGGTAATTAAATTGAACACCCAAAATCAATAGAGATGGATAATAAAGAAATTCTTCAATCGGTAAAAGAGAAAGCTAACAAATGGCTTGTAGAAGATTACGATAACGAAACGAGAGAAAAAGTAAATGAATTATTAAAAAATCCTGATCCAACTGAGCTTATTGATGCTTTTTATAAAAATCTGGAATTTGGTACTGGTGGCTTACGCGGTATAATGGGCGTTGGCAGCAACAGAATGAATAAATATACTGCCGGATCGGCTACACAAGGATTGGCTAACTACTTGAAAAAGGAGTTTAATCATCTGCCCGAAATTAAAGTTGTTATTGGATACGACTGCCGCAACAACAGCAGATATTATGCTGAAACAATGGCCGACATTTTTTCAGCCAACGGCATTATAGCATACATTTTTGAAGATTTACGCCCTACTCCTGAAATATCTTTTGCCATTCGTAAACTGGGTTGTCAGAGTGGGATTATTATAACGGCATCGCATAACCCCAAAGAATACAATGGTTACAAAGCTTATTGGGATGATGGAGCCCAGGTAATTGCTCCACATGACACCAACATAATAGCTGAAGTAAATAAAATTCAGTCTGTTAGCGAAATAAAATTCAAAGGAAACCCTGAGAAAATAAAAATTCTGGGTGCCGAAATGGATGATCTTTTTCTCAAACAAGTTCAGGCAATATCACTCAATCCAGAGGTTATTGCCCGGCAATCGGATATGAAAATTGTTTTTACACCTATACATGGTACCACCGTAAAAATTGTTCCCGAAGCCTTACGTCGCATAGGATTCAAAAACATCATTAATGTACCCGAGCAGGATGTAGTAAGTGGAGATTTCCCCACGGTGATTTCACCTAATCCCGAAGAACCGGCTGCACTTAAAATGGCTATTGAAAAAGCCATAGCAGTAAATGCCGATCTGGTGGCCGCTTCGGACCCTGATGGTGATCGTCTTGGCATTGCCATCCGTAACGATAATGGTGAGTTCATTCTGGTTAATGGTAACCAAACGGCCACTCTGATAGTTTGGTATATGTTAAACCAATGGAAACAAAAAGGACGATTAACAAAGAAAGAATATATAGTAAAAACAATTGTTACAACTGAACTTATTAAAAGAATAGCCGATAATATTGGGGTTGAGTGTTTTGATGTATATACAGGTTTCAAATGGATTGCAATGGTTATACGCGAGCTTGAAGGGAAACGTAAATACATTTGTGGCGGTGAAGAGAGTTACGGCTTTTTACCCGGTGATTATGTACGTGATAAAGACTCGGTAGGTGCTATTACAATGCTAGCTGAAATTGCAGCCTGGGCCAGGGAAAGTGGCAAATCATTATATGACTTGCTAAAAGAGATATACATTGAGAACGGGTTCTCACAGGAACGATTAATATCGGTTGTTCGCAAGGGTAAATCAGGGGCCGACGAAATTAAAGCCATAATGGAACAATTCAGAAACCAACCGCCTATGGTATTGGGAGGAGCAAAAGTTATTAATATAAAGGATTATCTTTCATTAAAAGCCACCAATCCTCAGACTGGTATATCAGAGGATATTAAACAACCTGTAACATCAGATGTATTGCAGTTTTTCACTGAGGACGGATCAAAAATATCGGTACGCCCTTCGGGTACTGAACCAAAAATAAAGTTCTATTTTGAAGTAAATGTTGAAATGAAAAATGCTGCTCAATTTGAATCTGCTCAAAAATTGGCCAATAAAAAAATTGACCTGATTGTGACCGATATGAAACTTAATTAATATCATGGATTGATAAGACATATAAGCAAAAAAAATGCCGCATATTATGCGGCATTTTTTTTACTTTTTACTTAAAAACCCATCTGGAAAATTAACAAGATAAAGACGCACTGTAGCTCTGGTAACAGCAGTATACAACCATCGAACCAACTCTCTTGACAGGAATTCCTGAGTGAAATAACCCAAATCGATAAAAACAGCTTTCCATTGCCCACCCTGAGCCTTATGACAAGTCATAGCGTATGCAAACTTCACCTGCAAAGCATTGTAATAATCGTTTTCACGAGCTTGATCATATTGCTTCTTCATTGGTAAAACATCCTGGTAATCGTCAAGAATCTTTTTGAAAAACTGATTCTGTTCCTCAATTGTAAACCCTGCCCCATCGGTATTTATACTATCCAAATTGATCCTAACATCCAGCTCAATTGATTTATAATCGGTTAACTGGCATGTTAGGTCGGCAAACCGATGTCCGTATAGTTCATAATACTTCTTTATACGTAGAATACGGGCAATATCTCCATTTGCGATAAAGCTTATCTCCTCATTTTCCTTCAACCAGTGATAGTTATTTTTCATTATCAAAAGATAATCTCCTGCCGATAATTCGTCCTCGCGGTAAAGAATAGAATTCCTAATGCCCTTATTGTACAAATTAGCCCTTTTATTGGAGCGGCAAACTACCAACGTTTCCTCCAATCCAAACTCATTATAGCACTGATCCAGCTCTTCCATCAGCTCGCTTCCTTGTATTGCCCGTATATCCTTAAAACCACTGGTTACCAAATTTGGGTATTCTTCAATTTTTTCCTTTTCATCCAACAATCTTCGTAATGAAGTAGCATTTACCAGTATTCCGCTGTTTTCTTCCTGTCGTACAACATCTGTAAGTATTTCCTGCCAAAGCTGCACCCCATAAACAAGCAAATTTTGATCATCAAGTGCCGGACTAATTGACAAACCCACAGGAGGCAACTGAGCAGTATCACCAATAAGCATCAACCGGCAATTTGTTGATTCATAAACAAAGTGAATAAGATCATCCAGCAGCCGGCCTGAACCAAACGAAGTATTACCATAAGATTCATTCGAGACCATTGAAGCTTCATCAACAATAAATATTGTATCTTTATTAAGGTTGTGATTAAGATTAAAACCACCAAATCCATCTTTTGAGGATGTCTGACGATAAATTTTTTTATGAATGGTGTAAGCAGGTTGTCCAACATAGTTGGTTAAAACTTTAGCGGCTCTGCCTGTTGGTGCCAATAATACAGTTTTAATACCAAATTCATTTAGAGTTTTTACAAAAGCACCCACCAAAGAAGTTTTTCCGGTTCCTGCATAACCTTTTAGAAGAAAAAGTGGCATATCAGAAACGGCCCCCATAAAATCAGCCATCTTACTGATAGCCAGACACTGCGAGTAGGTTGGATCAAAACTAAAGTGATGTCTGATTCGATTTAAAATATGTTCTTTAACCATTTTTTCAGTAAATATTAAAACAATAAAAATTGGATTAAGAATTTTTTATAAATTTGTGCAACGTTTAGTAAAACAAAATCCTAAAAATAATGAAAACAGTATTCCAAATTCTACTTACCATCGCAATTTTTGTTTTGGGTTATTTTTGTGTTGAAAGCATTAATAAACCTGTTCGTTTCCAAAAAGATCACGAAATAAGAAAACAAAAAGTAATTGAACGATTGGTTGACATCCGTTCTGCCCAGTCTGCCTACCGTTCATTAAATCAAAAATTCACAGGTAGCTTCGATACTCTTATTTATTTTATTAAGAACGATTCTCTGCCATTGGTCCGTATGGAAGGTTCTTTAACTGACAGTATGCTGGCAGCCGGAATGTCCGAAAGGATGGCATTACAGTTGGGCATTATTAAACGCGACACCATTCGTATTAGTGTTCAGGATTCGCTTTTTAGGAATAAACCATGGATTACTGATTCTATTCAAATTGTTCCTTTTTCAGATAACAAGACATTTGAAATGGGGACAACAGTAATTAATACTGTTTCTGGTGTTAAAGTACCCGTTTTTGAAGCCAAAGTCCACAACGACGTTTATCTACAAGGCCTTGACAAACAGGAAATTATCAACCTTAACGATAAGAGCAAAAAGCTTGAGAAATATGCCGGGTTAAAAGTTGGCTCACTTGAGGAAGCAAATAACAATGCAGGAAATTGGGAATAATCCAACCTACTATGACGAGTTTTTCAGTAATTGACGAAACTTTTGATCCTAACATATCATTATCATATTTTTTATCCATCCAGATTGATCTGGATGGATTTTCTTTTAGTACGCTTGATCCTGTTCGCAATAAGTACATTCAACTGCGTCATATATCATTTTCAGTTAAAGAACCATTAGAGAATCAGATTGAAAGGTTTTTTGAAGAAATAGAGATACTTAATCTGCCCTTTAAGAAGACCTTAATATTAGTACCATCACGTCAATCAACGCTTGTTCCTTCGGGAATTTTTGATCCTTTATTAAAAAATGAATGGTTGAATTTTTGTGTAAATACGGAAGATGATCATCTTGTTCTTTTTAATAAAATTAAAATGGCGGATACATATAATGTTTTTTCTGTATCCAATTCCATTTATAAAATAATGATTAAGCAATTTCCCGAACCAGTTTTCTTCCATCAGCATACTCCATTAATTGAAAGCAATTTATCAACAAGAATATCTGGTAATGATAACACCTCTTTATTCATTAATCTAAATAAAGGTTTTTTTGATGTGGTAGCATTTGGGAAGAATCATCTCAAATTATGTAATTCTTTTCCTATCAAAAGCGACAATGACTTTATTTATTTCACCCTTTTTGTCTTTGAGCAATTAAAACTTGAACCTGCCAAAACAGAGGTTATCTTGAGTGGTTGGCATCCGCAGTACGCAAGCCTTTACAAACACCTTACAAACTATGTACGTAATATAAAACAAACCGATTTGCCAGATCATTTCCAATATAGTTATCAGTTTCGCGAAACCCGTATGACTAGTTTTTATAATCTGTTAAGCCTTCCATTATGCGTATAATCAGCGGAGCCCTTAAAGGCCGTAGGTTTTCTCCCCAAGCCAGTTTTAAGGCCCGCCCTACTACTGACATGGCCAAGGAAAACCTGTTTAATATTCTCAATAATTTCATTGATTTTGAATCAACCGTAGTTTTAGATTTATTCTCCGGTACCGGTAGTATTTCATACGAGTTCGCATCAAGGGGCTGTCCATCAGTTACATTAGTTGAAAAAGACTTTCACCATTACAGCTTTATCAAAAAATGTATCGAAGAACTAAAGCTTACTGCTATTATTAAACCGATTAAGACGGATGTCTTTTCTTATCTGCCTAAAGTAAAAGAGCAAAGCATCGACCTGGTTTTTGCCGATCCTCCATTTGAACTTGCTATAATTAAAGAAATTCCAGATATAATATTGAAGAGTAAAGTTCTTAAACCAGGAGGTTTTTTGATCCTTGAGCATGGACCAAATTACGATTTCTCCAATTATCCGGCATACAATCAGGCAAGACATTACGGGAAAGTGTGCTTTACATTTTTTGAGGCCCCTAAAGACTAAAGCGTTCTGATTTTTTATTTCCACCTGTAGATTAGAAAAAAAACAGCCTGATAAATTATTAATTTATCAGGCTATTTTTTCTGGCGGTCTGGACGGGGCTCGAACCCGTGACCCTCGGCGTGACAGGCCGATATTCTAACCAACTGAACTACCAGACCAACAAATCAATAAACCTTAAAAAACCTTCTGGCGGTCTGGACGGGACTCGAACCCGCGACCCTCGGCGTGACAGGCCGATATTCTAACCAACTGAACTACCAGACCTATTGATTTGACTTTTCTTTAAAAGCGTTGCAAAGATAGTAGTTCTTTTGATTTCTGCAAGAGGAATACTCCATTTTGAATTGGATTTTTTTGAATTTTTTGCGATGTTAAAGTGGTATTATGAATTCAAGTAATTATAACCCTCAATTTCAATATTCTATTAATTATCCCATAATTAGTAGAATTACTTTTTATTATCAACAAAAAATTAAACCCTTATTTTCCGAAAGAATTTATCGATAAATAAGGGTTTTTAATTTCAATAACAAAAAGCATAAAACAACTTGTTTATAAAATTGTTATGCGGCAAAACTCTCAATTGTCACTCATTTTTTATTGTCAAAAAGAATATGCCATGCTAAAGTTCCCCATTATAGTTATTTGTTACAAATTGTTCCAACAAAAATTTCCACTGCACTAAAGGCGTATATTAAGTGTTCACAAACATACACCTGTGCAAGCAATGGTTCGTTTGGTAATTAATCCTGATACCGGTCAATTTTATTAACTAAACCCTCCACCGTTATTATTTCCAAATATGTGGTTCCTCCACCAATACCAAAACTACCTCCAAGATAAGTTACCAGATCTTCGTCATCCAAAACATTTTTTTTCTTTAGCCTCTTAACTGTTTTGTTCATAATTTCACTTTTTGAGCTTCCCGGCTCTGTTAAACGCGGAAAAACCCCATATGATAAGGCCAACTCCCTCCCTACTCTTTTATTGTAACAAAGAGCAAAAACGGGCGTTGTACCACGAAAAGCAGCCAGATAACGAGCTGTTTTCCCAGTTAAACTATCAGTTAAAACAGCTTTTATAGGTAATTCTTTAGCTGCTTTTACAGCAGTATCAGCCAGGTAAGCAGTAATATCATGTTTAACCAAATCAACAGGAATATCGTTTCGCGAATCTTTTGAAGCTTCAACTTCTTTTGCAATCTTTGACATAACTTGAACTGCTTCCACCGGATAGGCCCCGTAAGCAGTCTCACCACTCAGCATAATAGCATCGGTACGGTAATAAATAGCATTAGCCACATCAGTTACTTCAGCCCTGGTTGGTCTGGGATTTTTAATCATGGAATGAAGCATTTGAGTAGCCACAATAACGGGTTTTTTGGCCTCAACACATTTACGAATAAGTTGCCGTTGAACCAATGGAATCTTTTCCTGAGGTATTTCTATTCCAAGATCACCGCGAGCCACCATAACACCATAAACATGCTCAAGAATTTCATCAATATTTTCGACTCCCTCCTGATTTTCAATTTTTGCAATAATTTTAATAGGACTATCATGTGAATCCAAAATCTGCTGTATCTCAATAACATCAGCAGCATTACGAACAAAAGAATGTGCAATAAAATCGATATTATTCTCAATGGAATATTTAATAAATTCTAAGTCGCGTTCACTAAGCGAAGGCAAATTGATGCGAACCCCGGGAACATTTATGCTTTTGCGACTGCCAAGTACTCCATTATTCAAAACATCACAAATCAGAGCATTACCATCAGTATCAACAACAACCAGATCAATTTCACCATCATCAATTAGTATGTGACCTCCAACTAAAACGTCTTCAGCAATTTTAGGGTACGAAACATATATGCAATCCTTGGTTGTTTCGCCACTTGGATCGCCAATAATTCTGATTTGGTCACCAGTTGTAAGAATAATATTCTCACTACAAACAGTAGTCCTGATTTCAGGACCTTTGGTATCAATCAGCAATGCTATTTTTTCTGATACCTCACGAACATTCGTAATAATACGTGTTATGCCTTCATAATCAAGGTGAGCAGTATTCATTCGTACCACATTCATCCCTGCTTTATACAACTCTCGCACAAAATCCACTTCACATCGTTTATCAGATATAGTGGCAACAATTTTAGTATACTTCTTCATTAGATAAAATTAATTACAAATGGAATATTGTTTATTGGCATAATTATTTTTTACTGTTAATCAAAGCCTGAACAGCCAGTAAGTATGAATCCATCCCAAATCCACAAATAACTCCAGCAGCTACCTTGGAAATAAAGGAATGATGACGAAAGCTTTCACGCTTAAAAACATTAGAAATATGTACTTCTATCACAGGCGATTGAATAGCAGAAATGGCATCAGCAATTGCTACTGATGTGTGAGTAAAAGCTCCGGCATTAATAACAATTCCATCCATTTTAAAACCATCTTTTTGTAGCCTATCAATTATTTCTCCTTCGTGATTTGACTGAAAATAATGGAGTTGTACTTTTGGAAATGTTTGTTTTAATAAATTCAAATAAGCCTCAAAAGTTTGAGACCCATAAATTTCAGGTTCCCTAACACCTAAAAGGTTCAGGTTTGGACCATTGATAATCAATACGTTCATTTATCAGTCTTTATTTTATGGTGCAAAAATACGATAACTCATTTGAATAAAAAAACGATGGATTTTTAAACTTTAACCTAAAAGATTTGCATTTACATAAAAAAAAGTTGCAAATTTAACAGCTTATTATCATTAGCTTTCTTATATAACATTTCGCTAAACAATTTTTACCACAAATTGTTTATTATTCATACAAATATTATTCAGGAATGTTAGCGAAATAAAATGGGCTATAATTAATCAAAAGTAATTATTATGAATTGGGAATCAGAAATTAGTGAATTCAGAAATTATCTGAAGCTTGAAAAAGGACTTTCAGACAATTCCATTCATGCTTACGTAACAGATTTATTTAAGTTGGTACAGTTCTTACGCGACCGTGGATATACTTTTGGTCCTGAAGTTGTGGTTCTTTCGCATCTAAAAGAGATGATTGAATGGGTAAGCAACAGAGGTATTAGTCCTCGTACTCAAGCTCGAATAATCAGCGGAATAAAGTCATTTTACAAATTTCTTTTAATTGAAGAGAAAATTGAAAAGGATCCTACCGCTCTTTTAGAAGCTCCCAAGGTTGGGCGAAAATTGCCTGAGATTCTTTCCGTTGAAGAAATTGATACAATAATTAATGCCGTTGACACAAAAAAGCCCGAAGGTCAACGCAATAAAGCCATTCTGGAAACACTTTACAGTTGTGGATTAAGAGTTTCTGAACTTATTGATCTTAAGATATCCAATCTCTTTTTCGAATCGGGATTTATTAAAATTGAGGGCAAAGGAAGCAAGGAACGCCTTGTTCCTATTAGCAACAAAGCAATTAAAGAGATCAACCTCTATTTAAGCGAATACAGAAGAACGCTGAAAATTTTTGGTTTGCATGAAGATGTTCTGTTTCTTAACCGACGTGGAAAAAAACTCTCCAGGGTTATGATTTTTACCATCATAAAAAACTTAACCAAAAAATTGGATTTTGATAAGAATATTAGTCCTCATACTTTCCGACATTCATTTGCCACTCATTTAATTGATGGTGGAGCTAACCTGCGAGCTGTTCAGGAGATGCTTGGACACGAATCAATCATCACAACTGAAATTTACACTCATCTTGATAAGGAATACCTTAAGAATACCATTGTTCAGTATCACCCACGAACATAACACATTGCAATAAATAATATTTTTATTCGAAACAATAAAGGCTGCCTGCGAATAATCGTTGAGACAGCCTTTATTGTTATTCGTTCGTTAGAACAAATTAGCATCTTTTCCTTTTCACTCATTTTTTTCACTTCTCATAGAGAAACAATTTGACTTCGAGATTTCTCTCTTCGTTCGAAAAAACAATCAGCTAGAGATTGAGGTTTACGGCTTAACCGCAAACCTCAACCTCCGACTACAAATTAACATAAACAATTATCATTAAGATTTTAAACCTTCCTTTTCTCTCTTTTCCTGAAGAAAACGCTCAACATCCTCTGGAGTAGTTTTCCAGCGTTCGTGCATCCATACCCATTGCTCGGGCGTTTCCTTAATGATTTTTTCAATGGCTTGGTTGTAAATTCGGGTATTCTCAATAATGTCTGACTCATCATCACCTGTATTTATAAATGGTAATGGTGGAAGTATTGTAAACTGATGCTTGTTGTTCGGCAGTCGCTTCATATACATTGGGAGTACCGGAGATTTGGAATCCATAGCCAAACGGGCAGCTCCTATTGGTGTATAAGCTTGTTTACCCATAAAATCAACAAAAACCCCTTTCACCTTAGTATCCTGATCAATCATAATTATCAGGCATTCGCCTTTTCTTAAAACCTCAACAAGTTGATCATAAACCCTTCCGCGTGCGAGGTTTTTCATGCCACGCCTTTCGCGCGATCCAACAATTAATTTATCAATCTTCTTGTTTGGCATTGCCCTGCTAACAGCCGTTGTATCATATCCCATTATAGGAGGCATAATGGCTGAAAACTCCCATGAACCCACATGACACATCAAACAGAGAACTCCGTTTCCTTGAGCATAGGCCGCATTTAAATGCTCCTCTCCCACAAAGTCAATAATTTTTGAGAACTGCTCACGGGTAGAGTAATGAAATGTGTAAGCATAATCAGCAAAATTAAGAGCCTGATGAACAAATACCTGTTTGGCCATTTCTCCTATTTCACTTTCAGTTTTAATATCTCCAAAAATCAATGAAAGATTTCTAATGGTTTTTTCCCGTTCCTTCTTTAACAATTTAAAAGCCATTTTTCCCATCCTGGCGCATACTTTTAAAAAGAAATTTCGTGTTATGAAACGTAAACTGAAAATAAATAGATGGATAAAAAAAATTAATATAGGATACTTAATGGCCCTTCTGATTTTTTTTAATGTTTGTTTCTTAATCATTTCTCTTATTTTTTCTGGTAAATTCAAATTCAAGCGCATTTATTAATGTTGGAAATTGGAATTTAAACCCGGCTTCAAGCAATCTTTGAGGTATTACATGCTGTCCGCAAAGGAGAGTTTGCTTAGCTTCGCCAAAAAACAAATGTAAAATCGCCTGCGGCACTGGTATAAAAGTGCGTCTATTTAATACTGTTGCCAAATTATCTGTAAATTCATTATTAGTTGTTATTTGTGGCGAAACCAAATTGAAAACACCCAAAGCCGAAGGCGTTTCTATTGCCCATTTAAGAGCATGGTATAAATCCAATATATGGATATAAGGAAAAAATTGGTATCCGTTTCCAATTCTTCCTCCAATGCCCATTTTAAAAGGAATAATCATTTTTTTAAGGGCTCCTCCACTTTTCGAAAGTACTACTCCAAGACGGAAAACACAAAGTCGGACTGAGGGATTAATCTTAAATGTTTCTGATTCCCAATCCACACAAACCTTTCCTAAAAAACTATCTGAAAAGTTAACTGAAAATTCATCGTGAATATTTTCATCATCATAAATACCTACCGCTGAAGTAGAAATAAATGTTGCCGGAGGTTGACTCATACCGTTCATGGCTTCAACCAGAAGCCGCGTTGTTTCAACTCTGCTACTATATATTTCTTGTTTCCATCTGGTTGTCCAACGTTTTAAAATTGGGGCTCCTGCAAGATTTATCAGAACATCTGTACCTAAAAGAACTTGCTGAATATAGCCAATACCTTTGGCCAAATCATATCGGCCTATACCAACCACTTTATGTCCCGACTCCTGAAAAAATCGAGATACTGTACTTCCAATAAAACCAGATATTCCACAAATTGCTATTTTCATTACTATATTTTTAAAGCTACCCCTTACTGAATTTGAGTATTAAATGGATATCATTAGTAGAAATAGGATTTTTGTTTTACCTAAATTTCGTGTCAATAGTAAACCGAAGAGGCTCTTCAATAGCAGCCAAACAATACAGACAAGTACCGATAAACCAGTCATCATCAGATACCGATAAACTGCTATACTAAATAACCATCCATGTTATCCCCAATGGTATTAACCAAACAATTTTGCATACTTAACTGCTATTAGGCATTTTACCATACCTCTTACTATGGTATTATTCATTTATTATTTCATTGCTTCATCAAGGATTTTTTCAAGCTCATTGATTGTAAGATTATTATTGCCTTTCCCATTATGATAAACCGAAATATGTCCGGTTTCTTCTGAAACAACAATCGAAACAGCATCAGTAAGCTCGGTAATACCCATAGCGGCACGATGCCTTAAACCATATTGCTTTGGAAGATCCATGTTTTGTGAAACGGGTAGAATACAACCTGCGGCTTTTATCTTACTCTCATTAATTATTACAGCTCCATCGTGTAATGGACTGTTTTTGTAAAAAATTGATTTCAATAATTGCTTTGAAATAACGGCATTCAACAATTCACCTGTCTGCACAAAATCTAATAACTCTGACTTTCTGGCTATAATAATTAGGGCTCCGGTTTTACTGCGTGAAAAATCTTCACATGATTTAATTACCGGTTGAATATAAATGCTCATCATTCCCTTATTATTATTGACAAAAAGACGATCGAGAGAAAAGCGTTGTGAAATATGGTATCTGCTCCCAATTAGCAATAAAAAGCGTCTTATCTCCTGCTGAAAAACAACAATAAGAGCCAAGACTCCAACATTTACAAAATTATCAAGAATAGTAGATAAAAGCTGCATATTCATGGACTTTATCATCAGCCAGAATATTATAAAAGCAAATATCCCAAGAAATATATTTAATGCAACCGTTCCCCTAATAAGCTTGTATAGCCGATACATCAGGTAGGCAACCAATACAATATCAACAAGATCAATCAACCTAATATCAAGAAAAGTCATAGTTCCTATGTTAGATTTTCAATTTTTCATCGTTTCAAAACTTATACTAATAGCAAAAGTTTAAACTTCATTTATTTTTCCTGCTAATTTAACACATTCCACAGCTTCCCTCACATCATGTACACGTAAAATTGAGGCCCCCTTGCTTAAGGCAATGGTATTAAGTACAGTAGTTCCATTCAAACTGGCTTCCGGCTGACTGTTAAGTAGTCTATATATCATTGACTTACGCGATACTCCAACCAATACAGGTAATTCAAACATCGCAAACTGATCAAGGTTCTTCAGTAACTGAAAGTTATGATCAAGTGTTTTTCCAAAACCAAAACCTGGATCAATAATTACATCATTAACGCCATTTGCCCTTAAGCTTTCCACCTTTCTAGAAAGTAAAAGTAATACTTCAGCAATAACATCCTTGTAAACCGGGTTCTGTTGCATGGTTTGCGGCGTTCCCTGCATGTGCATTAAAACATAGGGCACATTTAATTGCGCAACAGTTTCCACCATCTTATCATCCATTTCTCCTCCCGAGATGTCATTAATTAGGTCTGCTTCATATTCAACAACAGCTTTTTTTGCTACCTCCGACCTGAATGTATCAATAGAAATAATGACATCAGGAAAATGCTTCCTAATAATGTTCAAAAATGGAACTAATCGCTCAATTTCTTCCTCAGCAGATATGTGAACTCCTCCGGGCCGAGTTGAGTATGCCCCCAAATCAACCATAGCTCCACCCTGATCAATAATCTCTTCAACCCTTTTTAATACAGAAGTGTGATTGCTGAACCGACTTGCTGAGTAAAATGAATCGGGGGTAAGATTGATAATGCCCATTACAACAGGAATAGATAAATCAACCAAACGCCCCCGGCAATTAATATATCTCCTGACTTTTAAAAATGATTCCATATTTTGTTCCGACTCTGATATCATAACATATAACTTGAAATAAATGTAATCGCATAAATAAATTAACCTCGTTATTCACGATTACAATTAGTGATCTGATGACCTTTAGAAATATAAAAATGTGAACAGTATCAAATTATACAAAAGAAAAGAAAAACGCGTTTATTTCAAACCAAACGATGTAATTAAAATCAAGAACCTGTGCATTGCTGATAAACATACCATTTAAAACAATTATACCCTAATCGTAACTTAATTAGTAAGGAATTATTCATTTTTTTGGTATTTTTACAGCTCAAAATTTACCCATGGCTCAAAATACAGATCAACAATTTGAACATGTAATTAGCATTTGTCGTGATATCTTTGAAAAAAAGATGACTGATTACGGTACTGCCTGGCGCATTCTTCGATCATCTTCAATGACCGATCAAATTCTCATTAAAGCTCAGCGTATCCGAAGTTTGGAAACAAAAAAAAAATCTCGTGTTGATGAAGGTATAAAACCAGAGTTTATAGGCATAGTAAATTATGCTGTTATGGCTCTTATTCAGCTTGAAATTGGAATTTCCGAAAATGCCGACATGCCCCCACAAATAGCTTTAGAACTATATAACAAACACTTGTACAGTGCTAAACAATTGATGCAGGATAAAAATCATGATTACGATGAGGCATGGCGTAGCATGCGAATCAGTTCTTTTACCGACTTAATTCTGATGAAGCTTTACCGAACAAAACAAATTGAAGACAACCAGGGTCAAACGCTTATATCGGAAGGAGTAGAAGCTAACTATATGGACATAATAAACTATGCTGTTTTTGCATTGATAAAAATGGAATTCCCCGATCAGGATTCCAATAAAAATGATTAACCATGTTAACAATATTCAAATTTCTTTGTAGAATAATTCCTGCTATTACTTTTATTTTTAGTGGATTAGTAAAAGCCATTGATCCAGTTGGTGGAGCAATAAAATTTGAAGATTACTTTGTTGCTTTTCATCTCGACATGCTTATTCCAATTGCGCTTCCCCTTGCAATTGTTCTGGCTTCAGTTGAGTTTTTATTAGGTTTTTATCTTTTGTTGGGTTTTTATGTAATGCGACTTTCTTCAGTTGCGCTTTTAATCATGTCTTTTTTCACCATACTGGCACTTTTCCTTGCAATTTTCAATCCGGTATCCGATTGTGGATGCTTTGGTGATGCCTTAAAACTATCGAATTGGGAAACATTCTGGAAGAATATTGTTATTGTTTCTTTCACTATAGGACTTTTTCTTTTCCGAAAATCGTTCACTAACAAAACCGGGAAAATACAAATAGCTTATACTGGCATTGCTCTTGCAGCATATATAATAATGCTTAATATATGGAGTATTAATAATCTTCCTGTTATTGATTTCCGTCCGTTTAATATCGGTACCCATATAGCTTCCCAAATGGAAATACCCGAAGGTGCTGAACAACCTGAATTTGAAACCCTTTTTATTTTAGAGAAGGATGGACAAAGAAAGACCTTTACTGAGAATGATTATCCCTATGATGATACCACCTGGGTTTTTATCGACACCGAAACCAAAAACATCAAAGAAGGTTTCCAACCGCCTTTGTATGACTTTAACCTGATGAATCCCAACCTTGATGAAGAAACCCAAAGAATTGTAAATCACCAGGGTCCTCTTTTTTTAATGATATCGCCACGTATTGAAGAAATTGATCAGCAATCCATTCTGCCTTTAGCTGAATTAGCTGAACTGGCGCGAGAAAACGAAATTCCTTTTTATTGCGTAACCGCATCGGGGTCGGATGTGACAATGGATTTTGATCTTAAAAACAAAACCATGTTCCAGTTTCTAAATAGTGATGAAATCACGCTTAAAACCATGATTCGTTCCAACCCGGGCCTTATATTACTTTATGATGGAACCATTGCCGGGAAATGGCATTATCGGAATATTCCTGATAAAACAATAATAAAAAACCCATTGCCCTACTCCTTGGCAAATCATAATAAAAAAAATGTACATCTTTTAATATGGGCCAATCTTTTAGGCTTGATACTAATACCTTCATTGATAATAAATTCTAAAACAATAAACAAAAGAAAATGAGAAAGAACATTGTTGCAGGAAACTGGAAAATGAACAAAACCCTTCAGGAAGGGATTGAACTTGCAAAGGAAGTTAATAGTTTAGTTACTGCTATATCTCCCAAATGCGAGATTGTACTTGGCACTCCATTTATTCACCTTTCAGAGGTAGTAAAAAGCGTTAACAGTTCAAAAATTGGTATTGCTGCCCAAAACTGTGCTGATAAAGTATCAGGAGCCTTCACTGGTGAAGTCTCTGCTGCCATGATTCAATCTACTGGTGCCAAATATGTAATTCTTGGACACTCTGAGCGTCGCGCATATTATGGTGAAACCAATGCCACTCTTAAAGAAAAAACCAATCTGGCTCTTGCCAATAACCTCATTCCTATATTTTGTATTGGTGAGGTTTTGGCTGAGCGTGAATCAAACATCCATTTCGATGTGGTTAAAAAACAAATTGAAGAAGGTCTTTTCCATCTTTCTGCAGAAGAATTTGGAAAAATAGTACTTGCTTATGAACCAGTTTGGGCAATTGGAACAGGTAAAACAGCCTCAAGCGAACAGGCTCAGGAGATTCATGCATTCATCCGTAGTCTTTTAGTTACTAAATATGGTGCTAAAGTAGCCGATAATACCAGTATTCTTTATGGTGGTAGCTGTAACGCTTCAAACGCCAAAGAATTATTTGCCAACCCGGATGTAGATGGTGGCTTAATTGGCGGAGCATCGCTTAAAGCGCCTGATTTTCTTGCTATTATCAATGCATTCTAATTTTTTTAAAGTATTTGATTAAAGGGCGTTCCAATAGGACGCCTTTTTTATTTGATTTAGGTTTAGCTAATTATACAATAACAAGCTATGCCATGGTCTTTAAAAGAGCAACCATAAAGTATCCAGCCAGTATTTATAATTATACATTTGTTTTTCTTCATTTGTCCGTCATAAACCGTCTGATTTTTTTATAAATTTGTCAAGCACCAAAATACCTGGCTTGTGACAAAAGTATTCTATTCCTGTTTGTGGGTATTTACAATTGCTTCCTGATTAATCCTTGCTTAAACCATTAATTTCAAGATTAATCAGGAGAAAAAAAACAAAGAAAATTATTTACAATACGTTCACGTTATTTAAAATCTTCAAAACAATTATGGATTATAAATGCATATCCGTTACTCTTCAGCCATTTACACCTCAAAATGTTGAAATATTAATAGCATGGATGAGTGATATTGACTTTGAAAGTTTTATGGAAACGGAATCGGGTTTTGAGGCTTATGTTCCTTCAAATAAATTCAATGAAGTCAAACTCAAAACCCTTCAGTTGGAATCAAATGAAATAATCTTTAAATACAATGTAAATACTATTCCTGACCAAAACTGGAACGAGGTATGGGAGAAAAACTATTTTAAACCCATCATTATTGGAGATGAATGTGTAATAAGAAGTCCGTTTCACGAGGAATTTCCACACATAAAACATCAAATTGTTATCGAACCGAAAATGGCTTTCGGTACAGGTCACCACGAAACAACTGGTTTGGTAATGCAACACATTCTGGAAACAAACATGAAAGGAAAAAAAATACTTGACATGGGTTGTGGAACAGGAATACTTGGAATTCTGGCATCAATGAGAGGTGCCGCCAGCGTTATTGGTATCGATATTGACCACTGGTGTACCGAAAACAGTGAAGAAAACTGCCAACTGAACAACATTTCCAACATGAGCATTTTACTGGGCGATGCCTCATTACTTGCTAACATGCAAACATTTGATATTATTTTGGCCAATATTAACCGAAACATATTACTCCAGGATATCCCGGCTTATAGTAAAATCCTTAAACCTGCGGGAACTTTGATATTAAGCGGATTTTATAAAACAGATCTTGAATCAATCGATGATATAGCACAAAAAGAAAATTTATTAAGAAAAAACGTAAAAGAGAATAACAATTGGGTAGCTGTGTCGTATGAAAAGATGCAATAGAAACAATAAACACCTTAAAAAGGAATAATTTTGCTTATGCTAAAACATTTACCATCAACTATATTACTGCTATTTATTCTTTTAAATCCTTCTGTGTGGTCGCAAAGCAAAGTTTTTGTAGAAGGTGGTGAAGCAGGTTTTCTTCAAAACATGGAGGAGATATTTAATATTTCGTCGGATAAAAAAACAGCTAAAGACTTCATGACTGAAGTAAAGATTTTCTGGAACTCCCCTGAAGTTACTTCAAAACAAAAAGAATTAATAATTGCAACTTGTGATCAAATCGCTGATAAAAAAGGACGTCCCTTTCCCGATTATTATTCATACCTTTCTTTAGTAATAGCGTTTAAACAGGCCAATCATCCCGCCGAAAGTTTTAACAACTGGCAACAAGGAATTAATAAATTATTAAACGAACCACGCTTTCCATTAAGAAATGTGATTCGCTTATTTGACCATTCAAAAAATCTTCTAAACGAAAACATCGTTTTTTCAACTCCAGCGCTGAGGTGGGTAGCAAAATCACCTAAATACCAGTTTGTATTTACCGACTCTTTAAGGGCCGTTTTTGATCCAACCAATCTGGTATGCCTGGCAAAGAACGACAGCATCAGTGTTTTGGAAACGCAAGGAATCCTTAACCTTCAAAGTGGTTATTGGAATGGTGCTAAAGGTCTTATTACCTGGGAGCAAAGCGGATTTGAAGCCAATCAGGTTTTTGCACGATTTGGAAATTACAAAATTAATATGTCATCAAACGAGGTTCGAATAGATAGCGTTGAGTTTTATAACCGAACATATTTTGACCATCCCCTCCCGGGTAGTTTATATCATAAAGTAATGTCCATCAATAATCCGGCCAATTCAACCTATCCAAAATTTGAATCCTATGAGCAACGATATCAAATTAACAACATTCATAAAGGATTTAACTATGAAGGGGGGTTTTCGCAGCATGGCGCAAAATTCCTTGGGTCAGGTACCGACCAAAAACCGGCCGAGATAAGTATTTTTCGCAACGATACCCTGTTCATTACAGCTAAATCGCTTTACTTTGCTTTACGTAAAGACCAGATTGTAAGTATTAATACAGAGATTGAAATCCATTTGGATACAGGTTTTATATACCATCCGGGACTTACGTTTAAATACATGGATAACGTAAAAGAAGTGCATCTTATACGCGATGGTGAAGGCCTTTCAAAAAGCCCATATTTTAATACTTATCATAATATCAGCATGGATGCAGAGCTGATAAAATGGACAATAGGCAACCCCATTATGGAACTCCGTATGCTTAGTGGGGCATCTGAAAACCATGCGTTTTTTGAATCAATTAGTTATTACCGGGAGGAATTTTTTAATCAGATTCAGGGAATGGATGCCATTCATCCTCTTCAGGCATTATTGAATTGCTCTAAAAGGATACGATCAAAATCGTTTACAGCATCAGATTACGCCCAATACTTAAATATGCCTGAAAGTCAGGTACGCCAGCAAATAATAGGGCTGTCATTTCACGGATTTGTTGGTTATAATGTTAATAATGATACCATTGATATAAGGGACAGATTAACCGATTATTTATTGTTCAGAAACGGAGTAAAGGATTATGATGTGATACGTTTTAAATCACTCACTCCTGGTACTACTCCCAATGCAACATTCGATCTGCGGAATTATGACCTTTCAATGAATGGAGTGCCGGCAGTATCAATCAGTGATCACCAAAATGTAGTATTCTTCCCACGTAACGAAAAAATCCTCCTTAAAAGAGACAGAAATTTCAGTTTCGATGGAACAATTACGGCTGGTATGATCAATCTTTTTGGTAACGGTTTCCGGTTCAATTATCAGGATTTCAGAATTGACCTAAAGATAATTGATTCCATGTCGATGAAAATTGAAACTGAAGAGCTCGATTATTATGGAAGACCTGCTCTACAAAGAATAAACAACACCATATCACAATTATCAGGATATCTTGAAGTTGACAGATCTATCAATAAATCCGGAAAGGAAAAACTACCCGAATACCCACGATTAACCAGTTCAACAAACTCAAATGTTTATTACGATTACGCCTCTACTCAAAACGGAGCTTATAAAAAAGACAAATTCTTTTTTATACTCGATCCGTTTGAAATCGACAGTATCAGCAATTTAAGCATGAAGAATATTGCCTTCACCGGCAAGTTGGAGTCCAATATTCTTCCGGTAATTGAAGAAACCCTGATAGTACGAAAAGATTTCTCGCTGGGCTTCAGAAGAAACTCTCCACCCGAAGGTTATCCCATCTATGGCGATAAGGCTCTGTTTACAAATATCATTGATCTAAGTAATGAAGGATTAAAAGGAAATGGTTACATTTCATACATCAGCTCACGAAGTGATTCGGAAGATTTTACATTCCTGCCCGATCAAACCGTTGGTTTGATCCACAGCTTTACTGTACAACCGCAGGAAACGGGAGTTGAATTCCCCGACGTTCAGGGAAAATTTGATCGTATGCAGTTTTTACCATTTCAGGATCAACTGATAGCACGATCTCAAGAAGAACCCTTTACTCTTTTTAATCAGGAAACCTCTCTTGAAGGTAGTCTGACGGTTCGACCTTCAGGACTCGAAGGCAATGGTACATTAAATATGTCGAAAGCAAAACTGGAAGCTCAGCTGATGGATCTTGGTCACCACACAGTTATTGCCGATTCATCGGATTTTATTATGATCAGCGATCCCGGCACTCAGGATGTGAATTTTAAGACAAATAACCTTCTATCAAATATTGATTTTAAAACCCGGCTGGGTCGCTTTACTTCTCGTAACCTTAACAACATTGTTGAATTTACCGAAAACAGATATATTTCATACATTAGTGAATTTTCGTGGGATATGGATAACAACAATATTTATTTAGGAGCCAAAGGTTCTAGAGGTAACAGGTTTGTTTCCACCCACCGCCGACAGGACTCATTGGATTTTATTGCACCAATGGCATTATACGATGTGCAAAACCGTATAATAAGAGCCTCTGATGTTAAGAATATCAAGGTTGCAGATGCCAATTTATTCCTTAACGATGGTAAGGTTACTCTCCACGCTGATGCGGTAATGGATCCTCTTGATTCTGTTCGAATCGTATTAAATGATTCCATTCATAAATTCTATGAGGCTAACGTGACTATTGAAAGTAAAAATTCATACAAGGGATCGGGTAAATATGATTATATCAATGGTGAAGGAGCTACTAAAACAATCAACATTAATAATATAATAGTCTCAGATGATCGTAAGTCGATTGCCGAAGGTGCTATTTCTGAAAATGAGTTCTTTTCGTTCAACAAACATTTTGGATTTAAAGGGGATGTTGTTATAAATGGCGGAAATCCTTTGCTAAACTTCAAGGGTGGCACTCAAATACTTCATAAATGCTCAGGATTGGGACCACAGGAATATGTTCGGTTTGAATCCGAAATTGATCCTAAGGATGTTAAAATCCCTATTGGAGATGATCTTCAGAATTACGAATTCGAACCAATATATCGTGAGTTTTTTCTCAACCGTGATTCTAATATTATTTACAGTTCCTTCATTGAAAAACGACGATTCCACACTGATGTTCCAATTATTTCTGTCAATGGATTTTTACACTATAATGAATCAATACAAAGTTTCGTTATCGCTTCGGCTGAAAAAATTGCTAATCCCGATACTATTGCATCTATCTTGAAGTTCCATGAAGATGGATGCCGGGTTACTGCTGAAGGACCAATTAATATGGGACTTGAGCTACAACAAGTAAAACTTCAGGCAGCCGGCACAATTTATCACGACAGACAAAGTGAAAAAGTAGAATTAACAAGTCTGTTTGGTGTTGATTTCATGCTTGATCCATTATCTACTGAAATGATGGTGAATACCATACGCGATGCCAATAACGAAAACAAAGGTAATCCTGAAAACAAGAACACCCTTAAACGGATGGCTGATTGGATGAGTTTAGATAACGCCCAAAAGGTTAGCAAAGAGCTCAATTCAATCGAAAAAATTAAGTCGTTGCCTATTAACAACCAGCACATGCTGGTAATCGACAGCCTGCAATGGGAATGGGACCAACCCTCAAGAAGTTACAGAGCTAATGGTGAGGCAACCCTACTTTGGATAAAAAATAATCCGGTTAACCGCAAAGTCAACATTAAAGCCATTATTGGATTTAGCAGAGGTGGTAATTCGTTTGACTTATATATTGAACCAGCCGAAAAAACATATTTCTTATTCAGCTACCGAAATGGGATGATGCAAACGCGTTCATCCAATAACGATTACAATTTGAATGTACAAACATTAAAACCTGAAGATAGAAAGTTAAAAACTGGTATGAGCGAAAAATCATATTCTTTTATTTTGGCTCCCGAAAGTCGCCTTAAACGATTAATAAAGGCTTTCGAAAATAATGAGCAATTGGAAGAAATTCCTGAAGAAGAGGAAGTAGAAGACCTGAAGGATACAGATGAAGAATAACCCCAAATGGATCATTTATTTATTTGAGGATATTAATTTATTAAATCATAAAAATGCAAAATACTGAAAACTAAAATTGCCTTAATATAAACTGATTAGCACAATCACTTATAGCATCTATTTTTTTTGCCTGCCTTTAGAGTATTGCGCAAATTCATAATTCAGCAAAAATAGAATCACGTACTTATGTTGGCAAGCAATAGGCTTTAAGAGCTTCTCCAAAAGCCGAAGAATAGATATAAATAGTTTTAATTGCTATTATTTGCATTTTTATTACGTTTTTTTTTACAAACCAGACCATTGGAACAACTTTATTCATTGAATTATAAGAAGTTATTGAAATGGGGAATAGTAGCATTGGCTATTGGAGCATTGTTTATTGCATACAAACTGTTTGATCCAGCCAAGACCGACTATTTTCCCAAATGTCTGTTTAAAGTAGTAACCGGACTTGATTGCCCGGGCTGCGGATCGCAGAGGGCTATTCATAGTCTCCTTAATTTTGAATTGCTCTCCGCACTTAAGGCAAATATGCTTTTGGTACTCTCCATACCATATGTTATAATGCGTTTAGTAATAGACTTTACTCCAAAACCATCACCACTATTATTACGCTGGAGGAAAAGATTATTTGGAGTTAAAGCCATCTGGATAGTTTTTTCAATGGTTATCATCTTCTGGATCGCAAGAAACATAGTCTCATAACTTTTTTACTATCTTTGCATCATAAAATAATGCAGACAGTTCGAAACCATCCTGTCGATAAACAAAACTATGGGCCATGGACTTCATATACAATAACACCTGTTTTATAGGGTGTTTTGCATTTTTTCAATTGCATTAACAAGAAATTGAAAACCCGGAATCACTATAATTCCACTGCCCCATTTTGTTTTACTGACTTTATATTTTCAATTGCTGCGTTTTTAGCCATCATGAAATTGGTGTTTGAAACAACCAAGTAAAAAGTCGTACTAGCAGTACAACCAATAATGAACAATTATTAAGTTTATGAAACGAGCCATGAGTAAAGTGATACTCACACAGGAGATTAGCTTCCCGCCTTTCAGCCGGGACCAGGTCGTCCCGATATTTCGGGAATTATTTGGCGAGTTCCCCCACTCATTAGCGGGGCAGGCTATCTGACTTATAGAAATCAAATTACAAACAGATGAAAAGGGCAGTAATATTATTATCAGGAGGATTGGATTCGGCCGTAGCATTATGGCTGGCAAAAAGCCAGGGATACGAATTATATTCACTTAGTTTTAATTATGGTCAACGTCATGACCGCGAACTAAAAGCTTCGGCCCGGCTGGCATCACTGGCAGGTGTAAAATCACACCGTATTGTAAACCTTAACCTTGATCAATGGGGAGGTTCATCGCTTACCGATAAAAATATCGATGTAGAAGATGGCGACATCAACCGAACCGACATCCCCATAACTTATGTTCCGGCGCGTAATATGGTATTTCTTTCCATAGCCGCCTCTTTTGCTGAGGCTATTGAAGCCCAGGATATCTTTATTGGAGTGAGCGAAGTGGATTATTCGGGTTACGTGGATTGTAGGCAAGATTTTATTGAGGCTATGCAAGTGGCCATTAACAAAGGAACTGTTATGGGAGCTGCCAAAAACCAACCTATAACCATCAATACGCCGTTTATACACAAAACAAAAACACAGGAAATTCAACTTGGGATGAACCTTGGTGTGCCTTTTGAAGAAACCTGGAGTTGCTACCGTGGAGGAATACGCCCTTGTGGTACCTGCGACAGTTGTTTGCTGCGTGCAAAAGCCTTTAAAGATGCCGGGCTAGTTGATCCCGCATTAAATCAGAAATAAAATGAGCCAAATAATACTAGCCAACGAAGGGGTATTCCCAATCACCAAAGACAAAAATGGCAACGCATTAACTGAGATGCCTGCTACCGGACTTAAAATTCCGGGAACCATACAGGGTGAAGGAAAACTCATGGGAATTGCTTCTTTATTTATTCGTTTAGCTTCGTGCAATTTACGTTGCATTTGGCAATTGCCTAATGGCAAACTAAGCCGTTGTGATACACCATATGCTTCCTTTTCATCATTAAGCAATTATCAGACAAATGTTAAAGATGTTGTTGATTTAGTTAAAGAAAACCTGGGAAATATAAAGCATGTTGTGATTACCGGTGGTGAACCGTTAATTCAAAAAGTTGCACTGGCCAACCTGGTTGCATTACTAAAAAAAGAAACAGGTGTTCATATTACTCTGGAAACCAATGGCACAATTTTCGATTCCGAAGTAGCTGAACACGTTGATCTATTCAGCATTTCACCAAAACTGGCCAATTCGAATCCTCATTTATCCAAATTGGAAGCCATGGGACTTATTCCGTCTGACCCGGCAACTTTTCATGTCGAAAAAAGAATCAACCTAAATGCCCTCCAATCCTATCTGGATATTTGTAAAAACACAGACAAGGACTTTCAGCTTAAATTTGTTGTTGCATACCCTGAGGAAGATTCGGAGATTGAACATAGCTTTTTAGAGCGATTAAATGGCTGGAAGCCTACCGATATTTTATTGATGCCTTTGGGAGCAAACCTTGATGAACTATCCCAAACATCCAAAATAGTAATGGAAATGGCAATTCAGCGGGGATGGCGGTACGCCCCCCGTATTCATATTGATTTGTTTGGTTCAAAAGCAGGCGTGTGAGGATGTAAAAATTATTTTCTATGCAAACACCAATTGAAGGCAAAGTTTTAGGTAAACAAATAGTATATCCGGCTAAATACGCACCGAAAATTCTGGTTGCAGTTCCCCGATCGCTGAACAGGACGTTGTACAATCTTGATGACGCTCACCTACCCTTTTGTGGTGAAGATGTTTGGCATGCCTATGAACTTGGGTTTCTAACAAAAACAGGACTGCCAGTATCAGGAGTTTTAAAACTGGTTTATCCGGCCAACAGCGAGTCCCTTGTTGAAAGCAAATCGCTAAAACTCTACCTCAATTCGTTCAATATGGAGCGTTTTGGAACAACCGTTTCACAAGGAATTGAAGCAGTATTGGAAACCATCCGAAAAGACCTTTCGCAGTTATTAAACATTAGTATAAAACTGAGTTTCTTTAATCAGGAAGTAGACCAATTGCCTTTCGATTTTACAAATTACGAAATACTTGAATCTCGAAAAGAGATGGATTCCGTTCAGTTCAATACCTATTCCGAAGCACCAGCACTGCTTGTTCCCGGTAATTTCAACGAATCTGAACTAAATGTTGGCACCCATTTGTTACGCAGCAATTGCAAAATTACCCACCAACCCGATTGGGGAAGTGCTTTCATCCACATTAAAGGCAACAAGCTGCCAGACTGTGTAGGGTTGATTAAATATTTGGTATCTATCCGTAATGAAAACCATTTTCATGAAGAGATTTGTGAGATGATTTATAAACGTTTGTGGGATGTTTTTTCGCCCACGGAATTAATGGTGGCTTGCATTTATACCCGACGGGGTGGCATTGATATTTGTCCGGTAAGAGCAAGTCATGAGGTTTTGTTACCACAACATCTGACTGATTCAAAGGGGCTTTCGGCTAAATTGATGAGGCAATGATGGGGTTTAGGGTTTAAGGGTTTGGGGTTTAGGATTTAGCTTAGGGGTTTAGGGTAAAATAATGAACTAAAAACCTTCAAACTAAAAAACTTACTTACCCACACATTTCATCAAACCATTTCTATCGATAATTTCAATACGTTTACCCTCAGCATTTATGAGACCCTCGTTGTGCAGTTCACGCAGGGTTCGGCTCAGTGAAGGGCGGGCAACACCAAACAATTCGGCAAGATCTTGCTGTGTTTTAGTGAGATAGATGACACCGCTATTGCTGCGATCCAATTCCAGAAAGTAATCAGCCAACTTTCCCCTTAAGTTCTGAAAAGAGTGAAACTTTAATTTATCGGTGATAAATTGGGCCCTATTTGAAATGACGTTCATAAAACTAATGAGGAAAACCTCACTGGATTGAATGAGTTTAATCACCGATGCCCTTGGTAAAATCAAAAGGGTAGAATTTTCGTTGGCAGTTATGGTTACTGGGTATCGGTTGTTTTGGCCAAATAAAAATGCGATGGCCAAAGGACGAGGAACTCCTATGTCCTCAATCTTCAAAACGCGGCCGGTTGCATCCATCATTTCGCCTCGAACGCTCCCATCAATAACCATTTGAAGCGAATTACATTTATCACCGTGGCAAGCAATTACATCGTTGGGTAAAAATTGTTTGATCTGATAATGAACGCCATTGAGCAGCCTTAGGATTTCTTCCTGCGTAATTCCTGCAAAAATTGGTGAAAACGCCAATACGTTTAATGATTTTTCCATAAACAAGGAGTTAAAAAGACAATAAAATTAATGATTGAAAGATCAGACTTTTCTGCTTTGCAAAAATTATAAAAAAATATTGATCATTGTAACCTATGTTACAAAAAAGGACATTCTATTCCAGTAAATTTGTTGACAAGTAAAACTGACTATTGATTACCACCTCATAATTTGAATGAAATAATGCTCAGAGAAGTTGTAAAAATAAACGAAGAGCTTTGCAACGGTTGCGGTTTGTGTATCCCCAATTGTCACGAAGGAGCTTTGCAAATGATTGACGAAAAAGCACGGCTTATCAGCGATTTGCTCTGCGATGGTTTAGGTGCTTGTTTGGGGCATTGTCCTCAGGATGCCATTACCATTAAAAAACGTGAAGCCGAACCTTATAACGAGCAAAAGGCCATACAACATATTATTCCACAAGGCAAAAATACGGTGGTTGCACACCTGAAACATTTGCGCGATCACAACGAAACAGCCTTTATGCGCGAAGGTATGGAGTATCTGAAATCGATTCGTGAGGATCTTCCTTTTAATCTGGAAGATATAATTAGCGAAATGCACAAACCAAAAATATCTTTATTACATCAGGCTCCAGGCGGAGGATGTCCGGGATCGGCAGAACGGATTATCCAAAAACCGCAGGCGACATCGCTTTCAGTAGTTCAACAAAACGGAGCCTCCAAATTGTGTCAATGGCCGGTACAAATGCACTTGATTAATCCGGCATCATCAACATTTACTGGAACGGATATGGTTTTGGCGGCCGATTGTGCCGGTTATGCCATGGGTGATTTTCATAACCGAGTGCTCATAGGTAAAACCCTGGGGATTGCCTGCCCCAAGCTCGATCAGAATACCGATAGCTATATTGCCAAACTATTACGGTTAATTAATGAAGCCAAAATCAATACACTAACTGTTGTAGTAATGGAAGTACCATGCTGTTCCGGTCTTCTACAGATGGCCAAAATGGCCATCTCTCAATCAACTCGAAAAATCCCTCTCAAGATGCTGAAAATTTCAGTTGAAGGAGAAGTTCTTAAGGAAGAGTGGGTCTGATAAACGAACTTCTAACAGCCAAGGGTATTGGATATAATGGTAATCCCAAAGGTTTTAATTTCATTATTGAACATGCCATTAGATGCTCCGCACCGCGTATAAATTGAAAAAGGATCCAACAAAATAACCGAAGTTTTCAGGCCTTGATATATCAATAAAGAATCTTGATAAAAATGAATTTATATTTACTGTTTTACTCAATAGTTTGAAGCCCTAAAAATGCGAAGGCATATGATCCGCACGAATATTACAATCATTCGCAATAAAACAAACACTTCACCTAATTTGATCTATACTACTCTATTCCATGTTATTAAAAACGATTCTCAAGAAAATAATAAGATTAAGAAAACACAAATAACACCAATGATTAAATCTTAATATAGTTTCAACTACTTCAGCACTTTTGAATCAAGTTTTTCCTTATAGATGAGACTTCTTCGTAAGTATCAGAAATTGCATAAATTTCATAACCCTTTGATTGCATCTTTCAGACTGAGTCAATTGTTTTTTCCTTTCCATTGGTTAAGTAACTACCATGAAATTCAATTAATATCTGATCAATCCAAACTCCTGAATCTAAAATATCATCAATAACATCATACTCCGCACCCTCAACATCCAGCTTTAGAACATTGATAACTTTATGCCCTAATTCATCCGCAATATCAAAGAATGTTTTCATTTTTACCAATATAGAACTGTCGGAAGAAACATTTGATTGCTCCACAATACTACCCGAGACATAGTCGGAATTTTTTGGAAGATTAAGTTTCACTAACCCTGTTGCCGTGGCAATGCCATAATCGAAAAAATGAAATCCAACCGGGGGGTTATTTCTATAAATCCAGTCTATTGATTTTGGGGTTGGATCAAATCCATATACTGTACATTGAAACTTCTCAATCAAATTCTTACTAAAAGAAATATCCTGTCCGATTCAAAGAAAATAAACAATGGAATTATTATTTAACAAATCCGGACAGGCATAAAAACCGCCATAATCGTTGCCAAACCATTTATGCCGGCATATAATACCTTTATGTAAATACCGTCCTTCTTAAAAAAACTGTAAATAAAGCTTTTTAACCTTCTTCCTAAAGTTGTTTATCACATCAATTGTATTTAATTGTATTTACCTGTCTTTAAACCGTCGTAATTACAAAAACTAAATATAGCCTCTCACCTTATAATAAAGTAATCCCATCCATTCCTTAAATATAATGTCCCAGGCCAATAAGGTACCAGCCGAGGGTATTATAATTTCCCCGGGTGTTAATTTCCCCATTGGTCTGATAAAATCCGAATTGAGAGGACGAACTGTAAAACCCTGCTTCTCGAAACACCTCTGTGCACGCGGCATATGCCAGGCCGACGTTACTAAAACTATATCCAAAGGCAACCCGGCCTCTTGAAATAACTGACGAGTAAAGAGCGCATTTTCATACGTATTTCGCGATAATGAATCTATTAGGATTTTTTCATCATCAAAATCCATTGCAACTAAAAATTCTTTAAGATACGCCCCCTCAGGTCTCTTATGGTAAATAATACTGGCATTTCCACCGGAAATAACTAATTTCTCAACCCTATTCTGTTTGCTTAATATCAAAGCCTGCATAAGCCTGTCGCTGCTTTGCGAAAAGCGCACTCGTTGTGAAGATTCATGTTGAGAGCTGATACCTCCTAATACCACCACAAACTTAAATTCAGAACTATTCCTGGGCAGAGCTTCTGGAATATCTTCCCACCATCCTATAGCCAGACGAAACAGGAATGGATTGCTGAAAACAATAAAAACAGTAAAAGCTATTATGAACAATTTTTTTCTGAATCGCGGCAATAATATAGCGCACAACACCATAATAACAGCCGTATTAAACGGCGATATTAAAAACGACAAGATTTTTGATAATACAAACAACATAACAATCAATGTTACCTTATCACAAACATAAAACTTTTTCAAAAACAACAACTACTCCAAATTAATAAAAAAAGACTGTCCATTAACAGACAGTCTCAATTATTAACAAGCATTATAATGATTAGCAATATTGATCACCATAATTCTCCATTATATAGTCAATATCCTTATCTCCCCTTCCACTTAGATTTACAAGAATCGAAGTCTGTGGTTGCTTCTGAGCAAGCTTAATAGCATAAGCAACTGCATGTGAACTTTCAAGCGCAGGTATAATACCTTCCAATCGGCTTAGTTCAAAAAATGCATCAATAGCCTCCTTATCTGAAATAATATCGTAATTAACCCTTTTTAAATCCTTAAGCATGCTATGTTCGGGACCAACTCCGGGATAATCCAAACCACTTGCCACTGAATAAACAGGGCTTGGCTCACCCTTCTCATCCTGAAGCAAATAGCATTTAAATCCATGAATCATACCTGGTTTTCCCATTTTCATAGTAGCAGCATGATCTCCAACTTCTAAGGATTTACCACTTGGTTCAACTCCATATAGTTGACATTCCTCATCATCTAAAAATGCAGAAAAAATACCCATTGAATTACTACCTCCACCAACACAAGCAACAATGCTGTCAGGCAATTCTCCCGTCATTTCGTAAAACTGTTCTCTTGCTTCAATACCTACAACACTCTGAAAATCTCTTACCATCATTGGAAAAGGATGAGGTCCGACAACAGAACCGATACAATAAATTGCATCCTTGTATTCT
>CAZSQG010000022.1:0-48191 GCA_964608615.1 uncultured Marinilabiliaceae bacterium | reverse complement strand
AAAAACAGCATGCTCATTCATCGAAAACTGGGTTCCTATGTTTTTATCGGCGAAATAGTTGTTAACCTTGAGCTCCCATTTGACGATAATTTTGTGACTGATTGCTGTGGAAACTGCACCCGCTGTATTGATAGCTGTCCTACCTCCGCCATTTTACCCGATCGACTTATTGATGCTAACCGTTGCCTCTCCTATCAAAGTATCGAAAACAAAGGAAAAATTCCAGATTCTTTTAAAACTAAGTTTAATGATTGGGTTTTTGGCTGTGATATTTGTCAGGAAGTTTGTCCGTGGAATAAGAAGGCAAAATCACATTCTGAACCCCAATTTGAACCATCTCAGGAACTTAAATCAATATCCTCATCTGAATGGGAAACATTAACGCCCGAACATTTTGCATCACTTTTTAGAAAATCTGCCATAAAAAGGACTAAATTTGAAGGTTTTATGCGAAATATTCATTTCGTAAAAACAACAAACACCATTTAACCACGTTACATCAGCATTCATAATATAAGATAATTACTATTCCTTATGCCCGTAACCCATCAGGTTTTCAACCTTGTTTCCAGCGATGGCTCCGCCCTCAAAGGGCGTTTCTGGAAACCTAAAAATCATCCAATAGCTACCATTTGTCTTATTCATGGCATAGGAGAACACTCGGGACGTTATGATTTTTGGGCACGCCGGTTTTGCAAGCAAGGAATAATGGTGTATGCCCTGGATTATCGTGGTCATGGCATGTCTGCCGGAAAACAGGGACATATTAACCAGCTATCCGACTTTTTGGACGATATAGGAGCGCTGGTTCGACGATGCAAAAGAAACCACAGAGATATTCCTTCATATATATATGGGCACAGCATGGGAGGAAACTTAGTTTTAAGTTACCTGATAAAACGACGTCAGGATTTCTACGGCGCCATAATAACCTCTCCGTGGCTGGGTTTGATAAAACCACCCTCACCTTTGAAACTTAAAGCAGCTAAGCTCATAAACCATATTTATCCGGCCTTTTCCACATCTACCGGAATAAAATCCAACCGATTATCGAGCCTTGAAAAAAACCAGCAATTAGCTGACAAGGACCCATTCATGCACGGACGAATCACAATAAGAACCTTTTTTGAACTAAGTAAAAGTGCAAAAAGCATAATGGCTAACTCTGCAAGAATTAGTATTCCTATGATCATTTGCCATGGAGAATCCGATAATGTAACACGTTGTGATCTTTCTGAAAAACTAGCAGCCTCAAATCCTAAATTATGTAGCTTTATATCCTATCCTAATGCCTTACATGAACTACATAACGAACCTGTTTCAGACCAACTGTTTAATGACATTCTGAGTTGGATCCTTTTACATAATGCTAAAAAAACAACATAATATAGTCTAAGAATAAAAGCCTAACCTTATGAACAAAGATCTTTTTCGTACGGTAGTTTTAGTTCCAAAAGCACCTGATTTGATTACTCCGGGAGACGGAGTTATGTTTATGGGTTCATGTTTTGCAGGTAATATGGGGCGTTACATGGACAACGCCAGGTTTTCGGTGCAAATAAATCCTTTTGGAGTTCTGTATAATCCAATATCAATTGCAAAAGCTTTTAATTCAATAATTAACAACACCATCCCAAAGGAAGATGAATTATCATATAATAATGGATTATGGCATAGCTTCTTTCATCATGGATCATTTAGTCATCCCAATTCCGATGAGGTGATACGAAATATTAAACATGCAACTTTAGCGGGGCACCAATTTCTACATAATGCCAGATTTTTGGTAATTACATTTGGGACATCTTACGTTTACGAACACAAAAACCTGAACCAGGTGGTTGCTAACTGCCACAAATTCCCTGAAAAGGATTTTATTCGTTACATACTGGAACCCGAAGAGATTATTGAGGCATACAAAGAATTGATAGTAAAACTGAGGGTTTTCAACCCCGAATTGAATATTATTATCTCGGTTAGTCCCGTCAGACATTTGAAGGATGGAACACACGGGAATCAGATTAGCAAAGCGGTTCTATTATTAGCTGTTGAAAAACTAACTTCTCTTTTTGAAAAAGTGTGGTATTTCCCAGCCTATGAGATTGTTATCGACGAATTGCGCGATTATAGGTTTTATGATGAAACCATGAATCAACCAAGTGATGTGGCCGTAAAATACATTTGGGAGCGATTTATAGAAGCAACTCTTTCGAAAGAATCGCAAAATTATTATAAAGAAGTACAAAAAGTAATACGCGCCCGTAACCATAAACACACTGGATATAACACAACTGAGCACCGTGTTTTTCTGCAACAAACACTCGAACTTATTCACTCCCTCTCGTCGAGATACCCAAAAGCATTACTGGATTCTGACCGTGAATATTTTCAAAAAAAAGCCGATGAATTTACACACCTTTAACAATTCAAAAAACATCTTAATCAACATAAACAATACACTCCAATCTTTTTCTATCAAAAAAATAATTCTTTTATTAAACACTATCTCCCAAAAAAAATAAAGCTACTGTTGTTTTTTAACTATTCAGGTTGTCTATTATATTGATATACATAACAAAAAAGTCACCCACAATAGTCGCCAAGAGATAGTAATTAAGTCTTTGTTTTCTTTTTACTTCCCTTAGCGTATTTAGCTATAAATTTTCATATTAATATTATTTAGTCTATTATAATTTTAAATTGCCTGAATAGTAGGTTTTTTATGTACTATCCTTAAACTTTCGAAGGTTTGACTGTTTGTTTATTATAGCATCATGATTCAGTTTTTAAATCATGTCAAACTCTGGCTATCAGACAATCATAATAACATCCACATATTTTAGAGTTATTTGCATTTTTCATGTTTGATTTCCAACAAAATTATAGTAACTTAATTGCTTAATATTTTCTTGAAATCACGTAAACAAAAAAAACATAAATTTGAAAATTAAGAGCATTTTCAAATTATATTTTTTTGATATGGTTCAATTATATTGCAAACAATAATACTTACAATATTTGGGACTATGGCCTATTTAAACCTTGACAAGACCAAATTGGTTAACCTTGGATACTCTCTGGTTCGTGAGATGATTCGGACCAACCGGGCAGGATCCTATTCAAGTTCATCCATAATTGGATGCAATACCCGAAAGTACCATGGCATGCTGGTATGCCCCATTGACCACTTTAACGGAGGACGGTTTGTGTTATTATCGTCCCTAGACATTTCATTAATTCAGCACCAGCAAGTTTTCAACCTCGGAATTCGCAAATACCAGGGAAGTCACTATGAACCCAAAGGCCATAAATACTTAACCGACCTTGAAATTGATAATATACCCAAACGAATCTATCGGGTTGGAGGTATTATTATATCAGTAGAGACTCTCCTGGTTGAAACCGAAGAACAATTACTTGTTAAAGTAACCCTTGAAGACGCCCACTCGCCAACAAAAATCAGATTTAAACCATTTCTAGCCTTCAGAAGCATCCACGATTTAACCAAGCAAAACATGGTGGCTAACACCCGTTATGAAGATGCACCGAATGGCATTAAGATTAAAATGTATGAGGGCTTTCCATACCTGAATATGCAAGTCAATAAAAAAAATGATTTTATTGCCTCCCCCGATTGGTTCAGAGGAGTTGAGTATTTAAAGGAACAACACAGAGGCTATCCTTTTCAGGAAGACCTGTTTGTTCCCGGGTATTTTGAAATGGATCTGGTAAAAGGAGAATCCATTATTTTCTCAGCTTCAACAGCTGAAATTAAACCTAATGGATTAAAGGCTAAATTTACAAAAGAAGTAAGCAAGCGTATTCCGCGCGACACGCTCTTAAACAACCTCTTAAATGCCGCCCAACAGTTTACACAAAACAGGGGTGGTTCGATAAAGTTAGTTGCTGGTTATCATTGGTATAATGTTCGGTTACGCGATACCTTTGTAGCATTGCCTGGGCTAATGGTATTCCAAAAGGATAAAAGCACCTACCTTAAAATATTGGATCAGGCCATCGAAGAATTGAGAAAGATCTTTTTTGCAGAATCAGAACTTGGCCTGAAACCCGATTTTAAAGACATTGATGTTCCATTATGGATGTTCTTCACCATTCAGGAGGTAGAAAAGATATTTCCTGAGATTGATATTTTCCAAAAATATGGCAAGGCCATGATTGAAATGATCCAATACATTATGCGGCTGCAAAGTGAAGTTGTTCGTTTGGATGAATCTGGCCTTATTTATGCAAAACTACCCGGTACACCACTTACCTGGATGGATGCCATTGTTGATGGTTATCCGGTAACCTGGCGACCCGGATACACTGTAGAGGTTAATGCTTTATGGTATAATGCATTATGTTATTATAGTAATCTTTGCTCAAAGAACAATAAACATAAGCACGCCATAGAATTTCAGCTCCTGTCGGAGAAGGTAAAAAAATCTTTTGAACAAACCTTCTGGGATGAAAAAAACGGTTATCTCTTTGATTTTGTAGATGAAGATTATTCCGATGATTCCATTCGTCCTAATCAAATTTTGGCAGTATCGCTCGAATACTCTCCTCTCGATCTTGAAAAAAGAAAACAGATAATCGACGTAGTAAAAAATGAACTGTTAACTCCCCGCGGATTAAGGACTCTTTCACCTCAATCACCAAAATACCAGGGAGTTCTTGAGGGATCACAAAAGCAACGAGACCTGGCGTTGCATCAGGGCTCTGTATTCCCATGGCTTGAAGCTTTCTTTATTCAAGGATATTTAAGCATTCACAAACAGGGAGGACTACCATTCGTTAAACGCATACTTGAAGAATTTGAAGAAGAAATGAACGACCACTGTCTCGGCTCCATTTCGGAGTGTTTCAACGGTAACCCTCCGCATTTAGGGAAAGGTGCAATCAGCATGGCCTGGAATGTGGGTGGCATTCTAAGAATAATTAAGTTAATCGAAAAATACAGCTAACATATGAGGGTACTCATGTTTGGATGGGAGTTTCCTCCCCATATCTCCGGGGGCCTTGGCACCGCTTGTTATGGCCTTACAAGAGGCTTGTCGTACATTCCCGGCCTCCAGGTTTTATTCGTAGTGCCTAAAGCCTATGGCGACGAAGACCAATCAAGCATACGTTTAATTGGCGCAAACCAGATTCCTGTAAGAGAAAGGCAGCTTGAACTTAAATATTTTAGCAAGACCTTAGATTACATCGAAGTTGAATCAAAGTTGGTGCCATACGTTGATCCTGAAGATTTCTGGCGCCTGACACGCATGGAAGTTTCTGGCTCGCTGAAATACCTTGCCACCAACAATGAAGGCAAATTAGACTTTTCAGGAAAATACGGAGCCAACCTGATGCTTGAAATTTATAATTATGCCTTGGTAGCCAACGTTATAGCACAGGATTATTCGTTTGACATAATTCATGCGCACGACTGGCTTGCTTATCCTGCTGGTATAGCCGCAAAGGAGGCTACAGGGAAACCACTTGTTGTTCATGTACATGCTACCGATTTCGACCGCAGCGGTGGCAATGTTAATCCAACAGTCTTTGAAATTGAAAAAAAAGGCATGGATGCCGCTGATAAAATTATTACAGTAAGCAACCTAACCCGTCGTATCGTTATTGAAAAATATGGTATCCCTGCCGAAAAGGTAGAAACCGTATACAACGCTGTTGAACCAATTGAAGAAACTACAAAACAATCGTTTAAAAAAGGAGTGAACGAAAAAGTCGTCACTTTTCTGGGACGCATAACGATGCAAAAAGGACCAGAATATTTCATTGAGGCTGCGCATAGAGTCCTTCAGAAAATGGACAACGTGAGGTTTGTTATGGCTGGGAATGGTGATATGATGGAAAAAATGATTCGTCGTGCTGCACAGTTAAAGATTATGGATAAATTTCATTTTACTGGATTCTTAAAAGGCGAAGAGGTGTTCAACCTGCTTTCAATTAGCGATTTATATGTTATGCCTTCCGTTTCCGAACCTTTTGGAATTAGTCCTCTAGAAGCTATGCAAAGCAATGTTCCCGTATTAATTTCGCACCAATCGGGGGTTGGCGAAATATTAACTTTTGCCATTAAAACAAATTTTTGGGATGTAGATGCCATGGCCGATGCCATATATGGTGTGCTAAATTATTCTGGCATGTCAAAAATGTTTGTAAACCATGGGAAGAAAGAGGTAGATTCTCTAAAATGGGAGAATTCAGCCTTGCATGTGAAGCGTGTTTACGATTTGGCATTAGCCGGTAATAAATAAAACTGATTCTTTTTACCTAATTAACATATGCCAAATATGTATTTTTTTTAACGCCTGAGAAAAACAAAAAGATATGAAAACCATCTGCATCTATTTTCAAGTTCATCAACCTTTCCGATTCCGACGTTATCGTTTTTTTGATATTGGGAACGACCATTATTATTATGATGACTTTACCAATGAGAGTATTGTTAATAAGGTAGCAGCCAAATGTTATCTGCCTGCCAACGAACTCCTTCTTAAAATACTGAAAAAACATAAAGGCAAATTTAAATTGTCATTTTCAATTACAGGAATGGCGATTGAACAATTCCATCTGTATGCCCCAGAAGTGCTTGAGAGCTTTAAAGCCCTTGCAGAAACCGGTATGGTTGAGTTTCTGGGCGAAACCTACTCGCACTCTCTTGTCTCACTTAAAAATCCTGAAGAGTTTCGTTCTCAGGTTGAGGCTCATTCAACTCTCATGCAAACCCTATTTGGTAAAAAACCTGAAGTGTTCAGAAATACCGAGCTCATTTACACCGATCAAATGGGTGAGATGGTAGCCAATATGGGCTTTAAAGCAATGCTTACAGAAGGTGCCAAGCACATTCTAGGATGGAAAAGCCCAAACTTTCTTTACTGTAATGCCATCAATCCAAGATTAAAAGTCCTACTAAAAAACTTTAAACTAAGTGACGACATTGCCTTTCGCTTTAGCAACAAGTCATGGTGCGAATGGCCTTTAACGGCCACAAAATTTTCAAACTGGATTAATAAACTTGATGAACGCGAAGAGGTTATCAATCTGTTTATGGATTATGAAACTTTTGGCGAGCACCAATCTCAAGACACAGGAATTTTCCAATTTCTGGAGCATCTCCCTGCAGAAGTATTAAAGCACCCACAATTATCATTTTCAACACCTTCGGAGGTGGTTAAGAATCTTCAACCCATAGCAACAGTTAGCGTGCCGCATCCAATATCGTGGGCCGATGAGGAACGCGACCTTACTGCATGGCTGGGGAATGAAATGCAACAGGAAGCTTTTGATAAACTTTATAGCCTTCTTCCAAAAATCAACCTTTGTAGCGACCCAAAAATCCTTAAGGACTGGAAAAACCTGCAATGCAGCGACCATTTTTATTATATGTGTACCAAATTCTTTTCCGATGGTGATGTACACAATTACTTCAATCCTTATGAAACGCCCTACGAAGCTTTCATTAATTACATGAATGTCTTAAGTGATTTTAAACTTCGGTTGAACGCCTCTATCCCAGAAAACTCTCATGATATTGATATAGCCAACCTCGACTTCCTTGTTAATGAAAAAGAAATAAAAATAAAGAAACTGGAGGAAACGATAAAAAAACTAAAGTCGAAAAAAACCACAGAAAAAAAAAGCCTCAAACTAAAACCGAAGTCTAGTAAATGAGTTTATATAATAAATGTCGACCGACTTTAATTTTCTAAACAATTTCTTCATTTTAGGAAATAAAATGAGTGAGCCATTTTGAATACGAATGAAACCTGCGCTAGCAAAATAACAGGGATGCTTTTTGATTCTTTTGCATGAGAATAATGAATCTCTTATTTGTAAATAATTGAAAAAACACAATATGGTTGACAGTTTTTTGAAACCCGATTATTTGTTTGAGACAAGTTGGGAAGTATGTAACAAAATGGGGGGAATCCATACTGTACTTGCCTCTAAAGCCAATACTCTTGTCCAACAATATCAAGACAAATTGATATTTATTGGCCCTGACATCTGGCGTGGACCACAAAAAAATCCTGAATTCATTCCCGATGAGAAGCTTTATGCTGATTGGGTTGAATTTATTCAACATGAAGGATTTAGAGTTAGAGTTGGCAAATGGAATGTTCCAGGACTACCAACAGTATTCTTAGTTGATTTCAGCACCCTGGTATCACAAAAAAATGAAATACTTTCCTATTTGTGGGAAAAATTTCATGTGGATAGTATTTCAGGGCATTGGGATTATGTTGAATCTGCTCTTTTTGGATATGCCTCGGGTGCCATAATTGAAAACTTCTATAAATACTACCTCACAATTTCGGATAAAGTAGTAGCACATTTCAACGAGTGGATGACGGGGAGTGGTGCTTTGTATTTAAAAGACAAATTACCGCAGGTTGGAACCATCTTTACCACCCATGCCACCGTAGTAGGTCGTTCCTTGTCGGGGAACGGCATTCCTGTTTATGACAATCTGCAAAATTTAGATGGTGATGTCAAAGCCCAGGAAATAAATGTTGTAGCAAAACATTCCATGGAAAAAGTTACTGCCAATTCTGTGGATTGTTTTACAACTGTTTCAGATATCACCGCCACTGAGTGCTCCCAATTTTTAAAACGAGGAGTAGATGTTGTTACTCCAAACGGTTTTGAAAGTGATTTTGTGCCAAGAGGTGAAGATTATGATTCCAAACGTGAAATTGCCAGAAAAAAACTTATTGAAGTAGCTTCGGCTGTAATGGGTTATAAGGTAAACAACGATGCTTTGCTCATTGCCAGCAGCGGACGTTATGAGTTCCGCAATAAAGGTGCTGACGTGTTGTTGGATGCCTTAAAATTCCTGAATGAAAAAGAAGGTTTAAAACGTGAAATCCTTGCTTTTGTTCTTATTCCGGCTAACACCTATGGCCCAAGAAAAGACCTTATTGATCGACTAAAGAACGATAATTACGAGGGCGCCCTCTCAAATCCATTCTTAACCCACGGATTAAACGATTTGGGTTATGATCCCATTATCAATAAAATTCAGGAAATACACCTTAACAATGAACCCCTCGAGAAGGTAAAGCTCATTTTTGTCCCCAGTTACCTTAATGGTGATGACGGTATTTTCAACATACCGTATTACGATCTGCTTATAGGCATGGATCTTACTGTATTTCCATCCTATTACGAACCATGGGGATATACACCTCTCGAAAGTATTGCTTTTGGTATTCCAACCATAACTACCAACCTTGCAGGCTTTGGCATTTGGGCAAAACAATACTCCAAAGGCCTCTCCGATGGTGTAGCAATATTGTACCGAAATGATGTAAACCAACAGGAAGTAGCTATCGAAATAGCAGATGTCATTTGCGACTTTTCATTCAAATCAAAAGAGGAGGTAGCCAAAACCCACCAAAAATCCTTTGATCTGGCCGCTTCTCTTGAATGGGAAAATCTGATCAAAAACTATTACAAAGCCTACGACATTGCTCTTAAGGAGGTTAACAACCGCAAGGATCAGTTTAGCATTTTCCAGCGTGAACCTCGTGCTAAAGTTATTTCTGAAACAACTTCAATACCTGTTTGGAAGAAATTAGTTATTAAATCTAAATTACCAAAGCGTATAGCTGTTTTACACGAATTAGCACATAACCTCTGGTGGACATGGAATTATCAGGCAACAGACTTGTTCGAATACATTGATGAAGAAGTTTGGGAAGAAGTACGCAAGAATCCCGTCATGCTGCTTGAGAAAGTTTCTTACAGCAGATTTACTGAGCTATCGCTCGATGGAGTGTTCTTATCTATGCTGGATTCTTTGCATGAACAATTCAAAGAATATATGAATACTCCTTTTCTGGAGGGAGCTTCCATCGCTTATTTTAGCATGGAATACGGTTTTAACGATGTACTTAAGATCTTCTCCGGTGGATTGGGTATTTTAGCAGGCGACTACCTTAAAGAAGCCAGCGATAAGGGAATTAACATCACGGCCATTGGTCTTTTATACAAATATGGCTATTTCAAACAAGTACTTACCATTAACGGTGAACAAACTGCAAAATACGACATGCAGGAGTTCTCTAACTTGCCACTTGAACAAGTAAGAAATAAAAACGGTGAACCATTAATTGTTAAAATTGATCTTCCGGGACGGGAGGTTCATGCTTTAGTCTGGAAGGCCCAGATTGGCCGAGTCCCTCTTTACCTGATGGACACCGACACTCTAATTAACAGTCAGTCAGACAGGCAAATCACTCACATGCTTTATGGTGGCGATTGGGAAAATCGACTTAAACAGGAGATCTTATTAGGACTGGGTGGCATCAGGCTTCTGCAAGAACTCGAGATATCAACTGATCTATACCACTGTAACGAGGGGCATGCTGCATTAATTAACATTGAGCGACTAATAAACCTTGTAGAAAAAAAGTTCAGTTATCAGGAAGCCATGGAATTAGTGAAAGCTTCTTCACTCTTCACAACTCATACGCCTGTGCCAGCAGGACATGATAAGTTCGACGAAGATCTGTTTCGGGTTTACATGCGTCATATCCCCGAAAAAATTAATATTACCTGGGATGAATTTATGCATCTTGGGCAAGAAGAACCCGGTAGTGTTGAAAAATTCTCCATGAGTGTGCTTGCAGCCAAAACATCACAGGAAATTAACGGCGTTAGCTGGCTTCACGGTGAGGTTACAAAAAAAATGTTTCGTAAACTCTGGAAAGGCTATTTTCCTGAAGAACTCCATGTTGGTTACGTTACCAATGGGGTGCATTATGGAACATGGACTTCGTCTGAATTCAGACGACTATACGAAAGCGAGTTCGGAGATGATTTCCTTCATGATGTGTCGGACAAAACAAAATGGGAAAAGATTTACACAATTCCTGATGAAAGAATATGGGAAATACGAAAACACCTTCGTAAAAAACTTATTGATTACATAAGGTGGCGAATGAGTAGCGGAATGGTTGACCGCCATGAGGATCCTTCGCATATTGTTGAAGTACTCGATACCATCCGTGAAGATGCATTAACAATTGGTTTTGCCCGAAGATTTGCAACCTATAAAAGAGCTCATCTTTTATTTGAAGACCTTGACAGGCTTAAAAAAATACTAAATAATCCAAACAAACCAGTTCAATTTATCTTTGCCGGTAAAGCCCACCCTGCTGATGGTGCCGGACAAGGCTTAATAAAAACCATTGTTGAGATTTCGCGTAAACCTGAATTTGTTGGAAAAATTATTTTCCTCGAAAACTATGATATGGACTTGGCCAAAAGGCTAATCAGTGGTGTTGACGTTTGGTTAAACACTCCTACCCGTCCACTCGAAGCTTCGGGCACCAGCGGTGAAAAGGCCGAGTTGAATGGCGTTCTAAACTTCAGCGTGTTGGATGGCTGGTGGTACGAAGGGTACAAAGAAAGTGCCGGCTGGGCTCTAACCGATAAGCAAACATTTGAAAACAATGAATATCAAGACGATCTGGATGCCATCACCATTTACAGTATCCTGGAAAATGAAATAATTCCTCTATATTTCAATAAAAATAAAGCCGGAGTACCTAATGGCTGGGTTCAATACATAAAAAATTCGATTGCTTTAATTGCACCTGAATTTACTACCCGTAGAATGATTAACGATTATAAGACAAGATTTTATGTTCCAATGCTTACCCGTCTTAAAAAATTAATGGCCAACGATAACCAGCTTGTTCATGAAATAGCTACATGGAAACGAAGGGTAATTTCAGGATGGGAATATGTTACCGTTCTTGATTGCACAATGCCTGATATAGGGAAACTGGAACTTGGGATAGGCGATCCTTATCAGGTAGATGTAACCATTGATTTGAAAAGACTTGCTACTATTGAAGTTGGACTCGAAATGGTAATAGCAGAACCATCTGATGAACAATTTCCAACTATAATGCACATAGAACCATTTGAAATTATAAAAAAAGAAGGTTCAATTATCCATTACCATCTTAATTACAAACTCAACCTGCCTGGTGTATTTAAATTTGGTGTTCGCATGTTTCCTAAAAATGAAGCACTTGCCCACCGACAAGACTTTTGTCTGATTCGCTGGTTGTAAAAAAACACTTATTTAATTACAAGGGCTGCCTTTTAAGAATAAAGACAGCCCTTGTTCATTTTATGGTTGAGGCCAATTATTGCAAAACAATCCATGTAATTAATCAGATTTCATTAAAAAAAAGGAATAGAATAAAAACAAAGGTTACAGACAAAAAATCGCCCATAAATTACTGAGCCAAAGAAAACCTGAAACTCACTCCAAAACTACTATTGGTAATTGGATAACTAGAAGAAATATAAGGCGAACTTACCTGTCGGTCGTAAAACAGTTGCATATTAAACCTATCACTTAGTACATAGTCGGCAGTAAACTTTAATGTTGTAACCTTTTGCCCCGAAGTCATCTGGTTCAATCCTTCTTCAATACGCCTAATAATAGAGTAATTATCACGTATCGAAACATCAGCTCTTAGGTTTAAATCGGAAGACATCTTCTTTTGTCCAGCCCTCGATCCAAGAATAATATCCATTTTATCAAAACGGTACCCAAAGCCCACAACCCACTCGTTGTTATAATTTTCGATTAACTGATTATTGTTTAGGCTCAGATTTAATATTCGACCCTTCTTGAATTCAGCACGCGTGGATATGTTATTTGCCCAGATAATATTAAACTGAATCAACGGTGAATACTGTTCAGTTATTGAAACACCATTAATCTGATATTTAGGAATAAAATTACCCTGTGCATCACGTACAAAACTAAACCCGTCCCTTAAATTTTCCCAATCCAGATTTGTTATATAACTACCTATATTATAAGTTGACCGATATGCATGACTAATATCAAAGGTGCGAATGTACTTCTGAAACACTTTTATTTTGGATAACCCATCGTATGTTACACGCCAGTTAGGATGCATCTGGGTAAAAGCAGGCATAGGGTTGAGGAATATTTTCGAAGCACTCTTACCCGAATATGCAGCTAAGAATGCAGGAATCATAACCTCCTGAGAGGTTAATCCAAACCCATCAACACCCTGTCCGTTACCTTCCGATATGGGATAGTATGATTCTGCCCTTGAATCACCAAGTCTTTGGGCTATAACAGCCCTATTTTCTAAAAACTGATTAAAAACATCAGATTCATAAATGCCATTACGCCCAACTTTTTTAAAAGAAGTACGGAAAACGTTAAAAGTCATTGAAAAAGTTCCATTTTCCATCGAATTAAACACACCTCTGAAACCGTTTTCACCATACAGATAATATTCTGACATATTATTTGTACGTCGGTGATTGGCAGTCAAGTCAATCCGTAAACCTTTTATTGGTTCCAACAAAACTCTTACAGTAAGGTCGTCACTGCGGTTCATTGTATAAGGTGTGTTCAATGTACTATCTGTAGAAAGCCAGTTATTTTCAACCGCCGTCATAGCAAAATCACGCGATTGCCATCCCAAAAGAAATGGTAGTCCGGGCGCATTCATCCCGTTCAATCGTTGGCTTCCCATAAAATCAGATCCAGGAAGATAACCGGGTAAGATAGTTCCGTTATTTTGCGAATAAGTAATGCTAATATTTTTAATACTAGTTATTAGCCGTGCAGAGTATTCTAAAATTTTTAACGATGACGACTGTTCCTGCTGTTTTGTTCCGCTAACCATAATCCTGGCACTTGCAATATCCTCTTGCGGTGTAAAAGTGAGAGTGTTGTCGTCAATAATATTCTGTTCGCCATTCACTGGTTGTCCCGATTCATTAAAAACACGAACTTGTGCTGTGGAAGTGCCCAAACGATGAGTAATTGTATATGGTTGCCCCTTCTCCATTTTTATATTATGCTGCGTGTAACGTACAGTCTCACCTTGCTGTTTTGGTTGGTTAACAGGCCGGTTTAAATCTTTCAGATAGGATGATTTGTTATAAAGATTTACAAAGTTAAATTGCCCGTTACCCTGAATGTTGTTTGAGTTTCTTAAGGTGTTTCCCCATTCAAACTCTTCTGTTGTAACAGGTCCCTGCTGCCAATTAAAAAGCGCACCATAATTAACACTGGCGGTTACCCAATCAAGATAAGGAATCTTGTTAATTGGAACATTATAGCTTACATTAATATTATGCTGATAGTGAGTGGTACGTCCAAAACTCATAATATTATCCATTACAGAATCTTTCCATGCTTCATACTCTTCGCGGTAAAGTTTTTTATTTACAGCTCCTTCCGGTTCATCAATAGTGGCGTTGGTTGCAGTATGAAGATCAACCTTTAGCGAACGCGATAAATTATAAGTTAAATCGAAATACCTGTTCCAGTAAAAATCCTTTGTAACCGTTAATGGTATTTTAAAACCGGGTGTGCTAATATTCCGTAATTGTTCTTCAGTGTAATCACGAGTCACCTCCCATCGATAGCTTACTTGAGTAGGAGCTAAATAAATATTAAAATCTCTTATAAGAGCAAGATTGCTGCTTTTAATACTTTTAAATGGCTCCAGAGCTTTTGGCCGGTTCAGAAAATTATACGCCAAAACGCCTCTGTAATTTTTATCTGAAAAATACTCAGTATTAATATTCCTTTTATATGTTTCATTATATGAATACGTTGCACTTAGATTAGAAACATCATAAAACTTAGATTCATTACCCTTGGGTTGAAGGCGTACATTGGTAAAACTAATACTCTTTCGTTTAGCATATTCCTGAGAAATTTGGAGAATGCTGTCCCGTTCGCTTTTTGTTTCAGCATCATCCAAGGCAACATCTAAAGGAATATCCGGGTCAAGAGGTGAGTATTCAGGTGTTGCAACCTGCTCACTAACACTGTAATAAAAGGGGACAGAAAGCCGACTTTCAGGGCCCATAAATTTCCCCAGCTCCAGGTTCGTTGCAAAATCATATTGAGAATAATCCTCCTGACTCCTTTCTGTAACACTTTGGTCAACACTTCCAAATCCAATAGTACTAAAGGCTCCTGCAACCGAAACAGACCCGAGATCAGCTAATTTAATGGTCATTCGGGAATTAGCCGCCCATCCGCCATCTTCATCAAATTCCGTTAAACGTAACTCATTCATCCAAACCTCAACAGCCTTACTCTCAACGGCTGAAGATCTTACGCCAATAACCAAAGCCTTAACATTGCCAAGATTGGGATTACCTTTTATTCTTACCCGGTTGTTTGGTTTATCAGGATCATACCATTCGTATTCAATATTGCTCGATACCACGGAACCGGCCTCCCGTTGCTCATCGTTTCTACGTAATTTAACCTTTTGCAACAAATCAAGAGGTATGTTAATTTCGTTTTCTTCGGGCCAAACAAGGTATCTGTCCGAAGTGGAGCCGTTACTATAATTCCCTGGAGGGGTGAGTTTTAATGGGATCTCGTATTCGTAGTAATTATTCTGATAATCAGTTCCTAAACGAATAAACGCTTTTATTTCACCATCCTCTAACGGATACTCCTTAACCTTTTCGGCATGAACAAACATCTTTATCCGTTTGAATTGACGAAGATCCATGTTACACGATTTATATACAGCTCTTGCATCGCCCTGCCCTAAGTCGGTTACTTTAAGAGAAACCGACTGTTCATTTAACTCAGTCACAGAAGGACTTGATGGATCAATTACCCTGCTAACTCCTGGAGGCAATACGTAACTAACCGGTTCCCTGCTACTGTTTTCTTCAATATTTACAGCAGAAACATCCAGCTTAGTATTTGGATTAGGTATAACATTATCAGAAATTTCATATAGATCTTTCTCGTATTCACGCCATTCAGAGCGGACCAAATCGAGTGATGCAAATCGAAGGATTACAGTATCCTCGAAATTATGAAGAAACATTCGCATAAAACGGATAGAGCTAAGATCACTGATATCTCCAACGGTTGCATCAGGCGAACCAATTGGAATTTTAAACTGATACCACTTTACTGTTTCAACACTACCATTTTTAAGTGTCACAGTGGATATAGCTTCATCAGTAATATAATTTTGACCCACCTTCATTTCCTCAGGCCTTAGTCGTATTTTATACTGATAATAGCTTTCTGTTTCACTTAAAGTATTGTCTTTATTTAAATCCTCTCCATCAGGAAGCGTTGTTGCTGCAGTACTGAATGATTCTCCCGAATATTCTGACGGACGTGAGTTCCCTTCAGGATTATTAAAGTTTTTATATCTATCCAGAATCCCCACTTCATTCTGATCTAAGCTACTACCTCGAAAATATTGAAAATCATCCGAAGCAGGGTCATTCAAAATTTTATTATACGCAACTTCTGATAAAACCCCTGAATTATATAAACTCCCAATTAAATCCATATATGGCATGGATGTCTGTTTATAAAAATCTCGTTCCTTTTCCGAATTCATCCCGTTTAATCCTACATCCTGTGTAAGCCGGGTAGAAGGATCATTGCTAAAGGCATTCACCAAACTTTGATTTTTGGGAATATATCCCCAACTCGTACTCTCAACATCAAATGACTCCGATGGCCCGGGCAATCCCTGCTCAAAAAATTTCCGTGAGTCTCGTAAAATATCCTCAGAAATATTTCCGAGATTAATGTACATATCTCCGCCCTTATCTAAACCATCGTTATATATAAAAGGATCCATTATCCAGAATTCTATCTGTCCAATGTTGGCAGCCTCAAAATCATTGGTATCAATTTTTCGCATAATTCCTCCCCATCGCTTCTCGGGTCCGTTAAGAAATCCGTTATTATCAAGGTCTACATCAAAATTATACGGACCTTTTTCTGTTGGGTAATATGCAAGGTTTAGCACCGAAATATTAGTAGGCTCCCCATAAGTTGTACTTTTATATGGGAATATTTCCTTCTCATACACTTCACGAACATAATGGCTTGATTGAGTATCCGGGTTACGTCGCAAATGTGCAGGAGTAAGACTGGTATTTCTCAGAAAAAGCGGATCAATAACATACCAGGCCAGTTTAGCACGATTAAAACCATAACGCAAATCATCAATATATTGGGCTTCGGGAAAAAGATCGGCTTGTCCCTGGGGAGTACTGGCAAGACTCCAGGCCGTCCACGATTTAACATCAATTGATGTTTTGGTTCCTTCAAAATCATCAATATATGAACTTCCTTCCGAATCAATTACTTTTGGGTGACCGGGTATAAGATGAGCAAATTCAGCTTCAAACGAAATAGATGAAGGCGCCTTTGTTTGAATCAACGGAAGCTTATCAAGCCAATTGGTTAAAGTGTTGCTCTCAGTAAAAAAAGAAGTATTAAGGCCCCAAATGGTATTAGAGATAGGCTCTTCACCATAGCCAACCTTTTGTGTTAAAGGCTTTTCGCTCAAATGCATGATAGTACCTCCAATATTAAAGTTCTCATTAAATTGATAATTCAAATGAGTTCCTATCAGTGTTTTAGTTTGCAAATTGTAAAGCGATTGGCTTTCTAATGATATCTGAATTGGAGTGTTTGATTCCAGCAACCCCTGGTTAAGTATACGAACAATCCCTGAAGTATAATCAACTGTATAATCGATGTTCTCTGTTAACTTAATTCCTCCTGCCGTCACAATAACAGAACCACGAGGAAGGTTAAATGCATTAAGCGATATTTCAGAACTTGATGATGAGCTGTAGAAGCCTTGCAGCCTATATTTATTTTTTTCAGCATTTTGCGAGGCTACTGTTGACGTAGAGTCATATAACTCTTGAAAAACATATTTTGATTTCAAACTGGGATAACTTTGTAACTTGTCAGCCATATGGGCCCCAAAAGGCTCTAATACAGGAAAATAAATACGCCCTTGCGATTCATTAATAGTATAATCCGGAATAAAATCAAAAATCCCGTCAGGATATGGCTCCTGCTTGTCATTAAGGTTATCGAGTCCCATAATGGAAAGAAACAATTCTCCATTTAACCCGCCCTGCTCAGGCGTAGGTCCTTCAGGAAAATAATTAATATAGTTTCCTGTGGAGTCATTTAAATATGTAACATTCAGTTTAAAGTCATCAGAACTTAATTGATAGGCTCCAATAGAATAAACGTTCTTCATCATAAGATTCCAGGTTTTAACCCTGGGCGACAACAATGTACCTTTTATCAGTTTAAGAAACAATGTATTGGGAGCCTCAATGCCTGAATTACTGAACTCTCCTACTCTATAAACTTCTCCGTTGTAAACATATTCAAAGGCTACTGCCAATATTTCATCAGAATTAAGGGCCGTATTTAATGACAAATACCCTAATTTGTCGTTAATAGAATATTCCGATTCGGTAAGCAATCGCGCATTTTCAATCTTTTCAAAGTCGCGACTTGCTTTAATTCCATTTGCTTCCAACGGCGACAACACCGTAGTTACTTGATTAATGTCGCGAATGCTGCTATACGCAGAAGTCATATCACTGTATAACCTATTAGTAGAATTTGACGGAATAGCATTAATTATTCCATCCCAAAAGCTATTTGCCATATTACCAGGATGTTCTCCCAAATCGGTAAATGCAACGATATTACGAGCATTCTCATAATTACTTGATTTATTGGTAACCCAGACTTCTATTTTTGTAATACTAAAAGGAGAGTTAACTATTGGAAGGTTAGCCAAAGCACGGTTGTACTGATCACGAAAAAAATGAGACAGAAAAAAATGCCTGTTTTTGTCATATTGATCTACTGAAATATCAAACTCCTTTGATTGAGCTCCTCCCTGAATACTTATTACCGATGTTTCTCCTTTTTGTTGCGAAAGGATGGTTGTTACTGACAATTTCCCAAACTGCATCTCAGTTTTTAATCCAAAAAGACTTTGGCTTCCGGTTATAAGTGTACCGGGCAAAGGCATAGAAACATTTCCTGCCTCAACTTTCTTAAGAATTTCATCTTCCTTACCCGAATATTCAAGGCTTATCTGGTTCTCAAAATCAAAAGTAGCTTCAGTATTGTAATTAATCCCCATTTTCAACTTATCCCCGATATTTCCACGGATATTCATCTGGATCTTTTGCTGGAAATCAAATGTGGTGGTTTTTCGCATCCTCTCCTGAAGCGTTGGATTATCAATTTTTGTGCGGTTAACCCCAATTCGTAACTCGGCAATTCCCTGTGGACGAATATTAATAACATTGCTACCAAAAATACTTTCGAATGCCTCTCCAGCTATATGTAATGATGGGAATCCCCTTCCATCAGCACTTTCCTGCCCGGTGTTTTTCGAATCCCAATAACGTTGCATCGACTTACGCATCGAAAGCTGATTGTACTCCTCAAGCGTCATGGTGTAAGGAAGTCGCACCGGAATATTACCAATATTCTGATATAATGTTACCAATCCTGTTTTAGGATCGTACTCAGATATATAATTAAAATTCTCTGGATCGGGCATTAGAAACTTATCCCCGTCATTTGACGAAGGTGTTTGAATCTCCACAGGAGGCGGAACTACGCGTATAGGCTCAAGGACTTCAGAAACTGTATCGGAATTAATTATAGCAGAAGAAACCGATGCTACCCCAGTCAAAGGCAGGGAATTATTTGCTCCGGCCAGGACAAATAAAAATACCGTTAATATAAATATCAGACTATATGATAAAAACTTTCTCAATGGTTAAGGATTTTCGGTAGCACAGAAGGGCTAAAGCAATTTCAATGCCTGTTTCACCAATAATTCAACTTTGCAATCGGGTTGTCCTGCTAAAATATTATCAAGGGTTTTTTGGGCTGCAACCCTTTGAAAACCCAACATTACTAAAGCTGATAACGCTTCTTCCCGTACGGTATTGTCTGCTAAAGTAAATAATTTTTTATCAGAAGGTTCTTTCCCTAGTTTATCTTTTAAATCAACGATGATGCGTTGTGCTGTTTTTAATCCTATTCCCTTTATTCCTTTCAGATGATCCACACTACCTGTTAGTATAGCCGCACGTATACCATCGGGCTGCAACGATGAAAGCATCATCCGGGCAGTGTTTGGCCCTATTCCTGAAACCGAAATCAAATGTCTGAAAAGATCTCTTTCATTAATTTCATGAAAACCAAAAAGATTATATGCATCTTCCCTGATAATTTCATGAACAAATAATGAAGCCTCCTTTTTTTCTTTGAGCTCCGAATAGGTGTTCAAAGAAATATTAATAAAAAATCCCAGTCCATTGTTTTCAATTACAACATGCGCCGGACTGCTCTGAACAATTTTCCCTGATATAAAGTCGTACATACTAATTAAGTCAATTTAATTATTTGGGCTACAGCTTAATAAAAGCACTAACCAAAAAACCATTAATTATTATAACATCAACTAAAACTAAACAAAAAACCAAACCTCAACCAATCCATCCTTGTGCTTTTAAATCAATTTCCTCGTCGCCTGAAGTAAAGATCCTGCAACCTTTCTCCGGTTCAGTAAGATACCCTATAACACTAATATTTTCAGGAAAATCGTTCATAACCTTTTCATAGTCAGCCAAAGGTAATGAAAATAGCAATTCATAATCCTCACCTCCATTTAAGGCAGCTATTAACGGATTGAAATTCATTTCATGAGCCACTTTAAGAGTAAATTGGTTTAATGGGATTTTTTTTTCATGTATGCGACATCCTGTTTCTGAAGATTTGCAAAGAAGCAATAATGCAGCTGACAGTCCGTCTTTCACATTAATCATTGCCGAAGGTTGAATACCAAGTTTATTTAGCGCTTTAGAAACCCCGATTTTTGCTTCAGGTTTTAGCTGACGCTTAAGCACATAATCATTGTTTCCAAAATCCGGTTCAACATATTCATTTGACTTTAAAACCCTTTTTTCACGTTCCAGGAGCTGCAATCCCATAAAAGCCGAGCCCAAATCACCTGATACACACAAAACATCGCCGGGCTTTCCATTTTTTCGGGTTACCAGTTTATTTTCCTCAACTATTCCAAAAACACTAAGAGATATTGAAAGCCCGGTAAGCGATGAAGAAGGTTTAAATCCAATAAGATCCAACCCATACTCGTCGCAAGCCGATAAAACACCACCCATTAACTCATCAACCATTTCAATCGTCATTCTATTACCCAATCCCAATCCAACAGACAGTTGTTTTGGTAACCCATTCATGGCAAGCAAATCTGAAATAACAGCCACAACTGCTTTATATCCCAAATGCTTAAGAGGAGAATAAACCAAATCAAAATGAATCCCTTCCAGAAAAAGCAGATTAGAAATTAACTGATAATCACCACCTCCACTTACAACAGAAGAGTCATCGCCAACACCCACAACCGATGATGAATGCCTGAAAACCACTTTCTTCTGAAAACGTTCAATTAAACCGTATAATCCTATCTCCGACAAGGGAGTTCCTTTAATTTCCATCGTTCAACTTTTTTTTATTTCCCAAAGATACAAAATACGCTGAAACCTTTACAAATCAGTTTATCAAAGCCATAATATTATTGGTAAAACTTACACCAAAAAAAATAACCGTCGGTTTTAACCATTTATATAATAAATATTTGGAAAATACGCCATTCATGACTAAATTTGCATCGGTTTTAAGCCTGACAAAAGATTTTAGGGGACAAGAAGTCCCCTATTTTATTAATAGTTTGCGATATGATTTCACAAGCGCAGATCATTGAAATCATCAATGATAAATTGGAAGCAGACGGTTTTTTTTTAGTGAATATTGAAGTTAAACCATCTAACCAGATAATTATTTTCTTAGATGGCGAAAAAGGAGTGCCCATTGAGTATTGTATTAGTATTTCCAGACTAATTGAGAACTCATTTGATCGTGAAAAAGAAGATTTTTCTTTGGAAGTTTCTTCAGCCGGGATTGGGCAGCCATTTAAAGTACCCCGGCAGTATGCCAAAAACATAGGCCGGAACATTGAAGTCATGACCAAAGACCTGAAAAAAATTACTGGCGTTCTTACTGAAGCCTCCACAACCGGATTTGTTGTTAAGGAGGAAAAAATGGTGAAAACTGAAGGTAAAAAGAAAAAAGAGTTGCAGGTTTTCAATCATGATTTTAATTTTGAAGATGTAAAATTTGTGAAAGAAATAATTAAGTTTTAATACCACACTTAATTTATTACAATGGAAAATATCAATCTGATAGATACTTTTTCGGAATTTAAAGAATTAAAAAATATCGACAGGGTTACAATGATTCGTGTCCTTGAGGATTCATTCCGGGGTGTACTTATCAAACTGTTTGGAACCGACGAGAATTTTGATGTAATCATCAATACTGATAAGGGCGACTTTGAAATTTGGCGTAACCGTGAAGTGGTGCCAGACGGAGAGGTAACTGATTCAAATCTTCAGATTTCACTTACTGAAGCCAAAAAAATTGATACTGATTACGATATTGGCGAAGAAGTAACCGATGAGGTGAAATTTCACAGCTTCGGACGCCGTGCTATTCTAAGTCTTCGTCAAAACCTTTCGGCTCGCATAATGGAACTTGAAAAGGATACTATTTATAACAAATATAAAGAACGAATAGGGCAAATTGTAACCGGTGAAGTTTATCAAATCTGGAAAAAGGAAATCCTGATACTGGATGATGAGGGTAATGAACTGCTATTACCAAAAGCAGAACAAATCCCTTCAGATTTCTATCGAAAAGGTGATTCAATTAGAGCCGTTGTTTTTAAAGTTGATATACGTAACAATAATCCATTGATCATTCTTTCAAGAACCTCTCCCGTGTTCCTAGAAAGATTATTTGAACTGGAAGTTCCGGAGATTCATGACGGATTAATCACAATCAAAAAAATCGTTCGCATTCCCGGAGAAAGAGCTAAAGTTGCCGTTGAATCGTACGACGACCGTATTGACCCTGTTGGCGCTTGTGTTGGCATGAAAGGATCCAGGATTCATGGAATTGTGCGCGAATTGCGTAATGAAAACATTGATGTAATTAATTTTACTAACAATACACAACTATTTATTCAGCGTGCATTAAACCCAGCAAAAATCTCAAGTATTAAATTATTTGAGGACACAAAAAGAGCTCAGGTTTATTTACGTCCTGAAGAAGTATCTTTGGCTATTGGTAAAGGAGGTATCAATATCCGTTTAGCCAGTCAGCTTGCCGGATACGAACTTGACGTTTATCGCGAAACCGAAGGAGAAGAAGAGGAAGAAGATGTTCCATTGGATGAATTTTCCGATGAAATTGAAGCCTGGATTTTGGATGAGTTAAAGGCCATTGGATGTGATACAGCCAAGTCGGTACTTGACCTTACAATTGAAGATCTGGCTAAACGCACTGATCTTGAAGAAGAAACAATCAAGGAAGTCATTTCAATATTAAAATCTGAATTTGAATAATTAAATTATCTTTGTTGTTCAAAGATATGCAAATACAGAGAATACCATTATAAACAGAAGTTCCATTTATGGCAGTTGGACAAAGATTAAGCAAAGTAGCAAAAGAACTGAATGTTGGAATCTCAACAATTGTGGAATTCCTTCATAAAAAGGGATTTACCATTGATGTTGACCCCAACACCAAAGTATCGGACGATATGTTTGTAATTCTGAGCAAGGAGTACAAACAGGATCAAACCGTAAAGAAAGCATCTGAAGAACTCATTGATCGCAAACACAAAGAGAGAAAAGAAATAATTTCTATCAATGATTTGCAGGAAGAAAATGATTCATCTGATGAAGAAGACGTTACATACAATCGTCCAACTGAGAATCTTTTTCAGGAACCAAGAAAAATAGTGGATGTGAAAGTGGTTGGCAAAATCGATCTTTCACCAAAAAAGACTATTGAAAAGAAACCCGAAGTACCTGCTCAGCCCACTCCCGCTCCTCCGATAGATAAGAAACCTGAACCTAAGCCAGTAGAGGAAATTAAGGAAGAGCCTAAACAACCCCAACAGCCAAAAGTTGAAGAAAAACCTCATAAAAAAGAGATTGAACATATTTCAGTAAAGGTTAAAAAAATAGAAGACGAAATTAAAGTGGTTGGTAAAATCGACCTAGCCCCCCAAAAAACAAAACCGGAAGATCAAAAGATATTAGCTCGTAAAGAGAGCCCGGTTGCAGCTAAACCTGCTATACCAAAACAAGAAGTTGTTGTAAAACAGGAAGCAAAAGCACCTGCTGCTGAGGTTAAACCAACTCCGGCTGAAGTACCAATAGTTCAAAAAGAAACTTTAGATAAGGAAAACTTTGTTCCTACAAAAGTTCAAAAACTATCAGGACCTACAGTTGTTGGGAAAATTGAGCTCCCTAATGATCCTGCCCGAAATGCAGAGAACCGCGATGAGAAAAAAACCCGCAAAAAGAAAAGAAAGCGGATCAAAAAGGATAAAGAAAGAGTCAATATTGCGGGGAATGGTCCAAGACCTGCCGGACAACCGGCTCAACAGGCTCACGCTGCTTCAGGACAACCTGCGCAACAGAGTCAGGCTGGTGGAGCTGTTGCTAAACCCACTGAGAAAAAGATTCTGGTTAAAAAGAAACCTCAGAAAATAAAAAAACGTCCTGTTCGTCCTGAGGTTAACGAGGTAGACGTTGCCAAACAAATTAAGGACACACTTGCCCGTCTTACTTCCAAAGGAAAATCAAAAGCATCAAGGCACCGCCGTGACAAACGAGACATGGTTTCGCAACGACATCAGGCAGAAGTAGACCGTCAGGACGAAGAAAAGAAAATTTTGCGTGTTACCGAATTTGTAACAGCAAATGAAATATCGAACCTAATAGATGTTCCTGTAAACCAAATCATCGCATCATGCATGAGTCTTGGTTTATTTGTATCAATCAATCAGCGTCTCGATGCCGAAACAATTGCATTGGTAGCTGAGGAATTTGGATACAAAACAGAATTTATTAGTGTTGAAATTGCTGAATCGATTCAAGAAGTAGAAGACAAACCCGAAGACCTGGTTGAACGCCCACCTATCGTTGCTGTTATGGGCCACGTTGACCACGGTAAAACTTCGTTGCTCGACTTTATAAGAAGTGCTGATGTAACAGCTGGAGAAGCAGGAGGTATTACTCAACACATTGGGGCATATAGTCTTAAACTCGACAATGAACGACAAATTACTTTCCTTGACACACCTGGTCACGAAGCATTTACTGCAATGCGTGCAAGGGGTGCACAAGTAACAGATATTGCTATTATTATTGTAGCTGCCGACGACAATGTGATGCCCCAAACCGTTGAGGCTATTAACCACGCTGCAGCTGCTAACGTATCCATTGTTTTTGCCATCAACAAAATTGATAAACCTGGTGCAAACCCGGACCGCGTAAAAGAAGAGTTGGCAAAAATGAACTATCTTGTGGAAGATTGGGGTGGAAAATACCAAAGTCAGGAAATATCTGCCAAAAATGGTACTAACGTAAAAGAACTTCTTGAAAAAGTTCTTCTCGAAGCTGATATGCTTGAGCTTAAAGCCAACCCAAACAAGCCAGCCGTTGGCTCTGTTATTGAGTCAACGCTTGATCGTGGACGAGGTTATGTGGCCACTTTGCTTGTGCAAACAGGTACAATGAAAGTGGGTGACCTTATTATTGCCGGTTCATACTATGGCCACATCAAGGCTATGTTTAACGAGCGTAACCAACACGTTGAATCTGTTGGACCATCAGAGCCCGTTTTGGTTCTTGGTTTAAATGGTGCCCCACAGGCTGGAGAGAAATTCAATGTGATGGAGAATGAACGCGAAGCGAAAGAAATTGCAACCAAAAGGCTACAGCTTCAACGCGAACAAGGCATGCGTGCACAAAAGCATATTACCCTTGAAGAAATAGGCCGAAGAATTGCTATTGGAAACTTCCAGGAACTTAACCTTATTGTTAAGGGTGACGTTGACGGTTCAATTGAAGCTCTTTCCGATTCGTTAATAAAACTCTCTACCGAAGAAATTCAGGTAAATGTGATTCATAAAGCTGTTGGTGGTATTTCGGAATCAGATATAATGTTGGCTGCCGCATCAAACGCTATTGTTGTAGGCTTTCAGGTTCGACCTTCTTTAGCTGCACGTAAAATAGCTGAAAAAGAACAGATTGACATTCGTCTCTATTCAATTATCTATGACGCAATTGAAGAGATCAGAGCTGCAATGGAAGGTATGCTATCGCCAGAAATTAAAGAGCAAATTGTATCAACTGTTGAAGTTAGGGAAACCTTTAAAATTACAAAAGTTGGAACTATTGCCGGATGTATGGTGAAAGAAGGAAAAATAAAACGGAATTCAAAAATCCGCATTATTCGGGATGGTATCGTTATATACACAGGCGAACTTGGCTCGTTAAAACGTTTTAAAGACGATGCTAAAGAGGTTGCTTCAGGATTTGAATGTGGTTTGAATATTCACAATTTCAACGATATTGAAATAGGTGACATAATTGAGGCTTATGAACAAATAGAGGTTTCAAGGAAACTCTGATTAATATAGAATTGCAAAAGGGCCGGTTACTCCGGCCCTTTTTTATTTTAACTTAAACTTAATTTTATTCCTGCATAACCCAAAAGGAATTATATAGCTACAACCTCTTTTATTTCGGGTACATTATTTTTTATTACCATTTCAACACCCCCTTTAAGAGTTTGCATACTCATGGGACACCCCTTACAAGCACCCTGTAAATTTACTTTAACAACCATGTCATCGGTAAGCTCCACTATTGCAACATCTCCACCATCGGCCTGAAGATAAGGCCTTATGCTTTCAAGAGCCACTTTAACCTGTTCTAATATTTCTTGCTTATTCATTTTATTCTTTTGTAAGATGAAACTATTGTTTTTTCATTTCCACTACTTTGGTAGGTGGAAGATTCAATTTGCGGACTTCTACAGCTTCAATAACGGCATCGGCCAAACTGGCAAATGCCTTACCTGTGATTGATTCATCATCTAAAGCCGGTGGAACACCGTTGTCGCCTCCTTCACATATACTCTGAACAATCGGAATCTGCCCCAAAAGTGGCAACCCCAATTTCTCAGCTAAAACTTTGCATCCATCTTTTCCAAAAATGAAATACTTGTTTTCGGGTAATTCAACTGGCGTAAACCACGACATATTTTCGACAAGCCCAAGTACAGGAACATTAATTTTTTCACCTTGAAACATGCTAATACCTTTTCTTGCATCAGCTAAAGCAACCTCCTGGGGAGTACTAACAACAACGGCTCCTGTTAACGGTATTGTTTGAACTAAAGTAAGATGAATATCACTGGTTCCCGGTGGAAGGTCAATTAACAAATAGTCCAACTCGCCCCACAAACAATCTGTTATTAGTTGTTTTAGCGCATTTGTTGCCATTGCACCACGCCACACAAGCGCATCATCAGGATTAACAAAATACCCTATGCTTAGTAGTTTTACACCATATTTTTCAACCGGTAATATGCGATCTTTTCCTTCAATCTTTTCCAGTTGCGGACGAGCATCCTCTGTTGCAAACATTTTAGGAACAGATGGACCAAAAATATCAGCATCAAGAAGCCCTACACGGTAACCTTTTTTTGCCAGTGCAACCGCAAGATTACTTGTCACAGTTGATTTTCCAACACCTCCTTTTCCAGAGGCAACAGCCACTACATTCTTAACTCCGGGTAATAAAGCATCTGCCGTTATAGGCTGACGAGGTTTGATTTTTATATAAATATTACCTTCAATCTGCGCTTCTTCATCAACATAAGTCTTGATAGCCTTGACAGACGCCTTCCTAATAGTAGATATCATTGGATCATTAGCTCTATCAAAAAGCAAACTAAAACTGATGCGTTTTCCATCAATGCGGATATCATCTTCAACCATTTCCAGAGTGACAATATCCTTGCCTTTCCCCGGGTGAACCACATGGCGTAAAGCATCTAAAATTAAACTGGGATAATAATTCATTGCTTAAGTTTATTTAAACCTTTTAAAAATATCATCAAAAATAAAAAAAATAACCGCACTAATAATACTTATATTTTCAATTCAGTTGCCGGATTCCAGTAATGTTTATCCATATCAACCACTCTATCGTCATCAACACAAATCCCTTCGTTTTCCAACAATTCTTTCATCAAATCCTTACCCGGGAAATAGTTTTTACCCGAAAGCAATCCTATGCGGTTAACAACTCTATGAGCCGGTACATAAACGCTTTGTTGTCCTGATTTGTTCAAGGCCCATCCCACCATTCGTGCAGCACCTGGTGATCCAATGAAAGAAGCAATGGCGCCATAGGTTGTAATTCTACCATAGGGGATTAACCGGGTCACTTCAAAAACCCGGTCGAAAAAATCATTTTCTGAACTGTCCTTCTTCACTTGATAATGGATCAATCAATTTTACACTTCTCCCGGCATTATGATAGTTATCACGTTCAATTTCAACAGCAGGTTCAATTAATTGATTTGAAAAATCAGGAACAAAACTAAGATACTTAATAGGTATCTGATGGGCCAGGAAACGCTCTTCGTAATAGGTTCGTATCTTCAGTATTTCATCACTAAAATCACTATTGTAAAGATCATCATAACTATGAATTACCTTGAAATGGTTTTTTGAAACAACCATTTCAGAGTAGGTATAAAGAAAACGACTGTCTGTTTTCAGATGTATAAGACCTCCGGCTTTTAAAAAACTTGAATAAATGTTCAGAAATCTGGTAGAACAAAGCCGTTTTCGGGCACTATTCATTTGTGGATCAGGAAAAGTCAACCATATTTCATCAACCTCATCGGTGGCAAAAAAAGACTCTATCAATTCAATACGACTGCGAATAAAACCTACGTTTTTAAGTCCTTCATCAAACGATTCCCTGGCTCCCGTGTGCATCCTTGACCCTTTAATATCAATCCCAATAAAATTCTTATTAGGGAACATCCTTGCTAAGCCAACGCTATATTCTCCTTTTCCACAACCCAACTCCAACACAAGCGGATTAGGGTTTCCAAAGAACAACTCCCCCCACCTACCTTTTAATCGATAATCTTTCCGGAATACCTCACTAAACTCAGCCTGAACAACATGAGGAAATTCACGCATTTCCTCAAACTTCTGTAATTTATTCTTCGCCACAAATAATAATTTTAAAACAAAGGCAGAAGGAACTTAAACTGCCCACTAATCGTCTAAAGCTTTACTTTTTTGAATCCAAAACGATAAATCTTCAATGCCCATAAGTTGGTCGTTTCTCATGCCTTGTGTTATTGAAAATGAATAACCTCCCAATTTAGGCAGTTTTACTCCATACTGATACAATGCAGAAATCTCAAAAGTTTTTCCTTTCTTCTTACCAAGCCAACGTCCATCATTGTGGGCAAAAAAAAGTTCCAAAGTATCTTTCTTAACCATTCCCTCAGGACCATTAACTTCCATAAACAACCACAAATTACTATATGCATATTCGTTGGTGTGAATAAAAGTCATCCCAACATCAACAATCTGACTGGTATCAATGTAGGCAACATTGAAAACAACAGGCTTGTTTTTATCCCAGCCTTCTTGTTCCAATTTCTTTGATTCTTCAAATATTATTGTATTGCCGCAAGCATTCAACATCATGCCTGCTATCAATATTACAATAAGCTTTTTATTCATTACTATTTTCCTGATTAGGCCTCGATGGTCGACGTTTTTTTCGTTTCCGGTTAATATTCATCTTACTTTTCTCATCGAACCGGGTAATACTCTCCTGTCCTACAACATTTTGATAACCAATTTCAACAGGCTCAGGTATAACTACCGCCTCATCCTCAATTTTCTTAACTTTTTGGTTGTTTTTGTTCAATTGCAGAACTTCCTTCACTTTATCAACCGACAGCATTACTATTTTACCACCACTTTCGCGATCAGATCCATACCACATTAACCTTTTAAACACATCGGTTTTTATATGATAGAAAGTACCATCTTCAGTTTGAATTGGAATGGTAGTGCTTGGAAAATCCTGCTGCGCATCCATATATACATCCAGTTCGTAGTTAAGACAGCATTTAAGTTTTCCACACTGGCCTGCCAGTTTCTGGGGATTCAAAGATATTTCCTGATACCTGGCAGCATTAGTTGTAACTGAAACAAAATTAGTCATCCAGGTAGAACAACATAACTCACGTCCACAAGGTCCAATTCCTCCAATTCTTCCGGCTTCCTGCCTAGCTCCAATCTGGCGCATCTCAATACGCACTTTAAACCTATCGGCCAGAACCTTTATTAACTCACGAAAATCAACCCGTTCATCTGCGATATAGTAAAATATTGCTTTGGTCCGGTCGCCCTGGTATTCAACATCTCCAATTTTCATGTTCAACCCAAGATTTTGAGCAATGGTTCTGGACTCAAGCATTGTTATTTTTTCAAGCCCTCTAGCCTCGTTCCATTTCTCAATATCAACCTGTTTAGCTTTCCTGTAAACCCTACGATATTCATACGTTGCAGGAGATACATTGTTTTTGTTCATCTGAAGTAAAACCAATTCTCCAGTTAAAGTAATAACACCAATATCATGACCCGGAGAGGCTTCAACAGCAACAATATCCCCTTTTTCAAGACGTCCCATTGTTGCATTCTTGTAAAATCCTTTTCGGGTATTTTTAAACTGCACTTCCACAATGTCTGTACCTCCAGGTATCTCAGGAAGATCTCCAAGCCAGTCAAATACTTCCAACTTTCCACAACGGTCGCCACAATTCTCGCACTTGCCCGGTTTGCCCTCAATTATATCTGTATCCATAATATCTACTAATTTATTGGACCTCTGGTCCCATATTAAACAGGCATTACCCCTAAAGGTAATATATATAATTTGGACTCCTGTTTAAAAAAGGAATCCTACACTTTAAACATTCCTACCAATTTTATTGCCATATCGAATAAAACAATCTTTGAATTTCCGTTTTGTTCAATATGAGCATAAGCCAATTCAAGCTCTTCAACCATTCTTAACAAGTTATCGTTATTAATGAACGGTGAAAACTTTGATACAAACTCCAGCTCGCCTTGACTAATATAAACCAATCCGGGTTGCTTGAAGTTATAAATAAAACTATCGCGCAATAACCCGATGGCGTAAGTTAAGAAATTTTTAATGTTATCGCGCGATATAGGACTAATCTCATCGACCCAACTAACAATATCAAAAATTTTACGTCCATAAGCAGCCCTCATAATCTTCATAAAGAGATCCAGAAAGCCCGATCTGTCAATATTGGCATCCAGATTGTCCAGTGCTTTCACAAAATTACCATTGGATAAACGAGCCAACACATCAGCCTGATCCACCCCGAGGCTAAAACGTTTTTGAAGCTCGGATGACAATGTTGCTGTTTCTATAGATGGGACTTCGATACGCTGTGTTCGAGAAGTGATAGTACCCAATAATGTACCTGGATTTTCAGAAACCAGCAGAAAAACAGTGTTTGCAGGAGGTTCTTCAAGAACTTTAAGAAGCTTATTGGCTCCTGTTTCATTCATTTTTTCGGGTAGCCAAATAACCATGACCTTATACTTTCCTTCAAAGTTTTTCAAGCTCAGTTTCCGAATAATGGACTGGCTTTCCTCTGAATAAATCATGCCGGATTTTTTTTCATCGGCAATATTGGCAAACCACTGACCTGAACTGAAATATGGATTTGAAAGAATAAAGCTCCTCCATTCAGCTATATAATCATCACTAACAGGTGTGCTACTTCCTTTTTTAACCACAGGGAAAACAAAATGTAAATCGGGATGCACTAATTTGGCCACCTTAACGCATGAGCTGCACGTTCCGCAAGCATCTGTTTTACCAGGATTAAGGCAATTAATATACCCGGCAAAAGCAATAGCCAGAGGCAGAACTCCAGAACCTTCGGAGCCAGTAAGTAAATAGGCGTGACTTATCCTTTCCTCTTTTACAGAATTCAGAAGATGTGTTTTTACCGATTCCTGGCCAATTACCTCATTGAATAACATCCTGTTTTTTTCTTTCAAAGATAGCAAATTCATCCGAATTGAAATTGACTCCCAAATATGAGAATGCCAACTTCTGATGTATATTGTGGTCCTTTTTTATTAGGTGATAGTTGTTAGAATCTTTTACCTTTGGAAAAATTATTGATATATGTCTACATTTCTTTTCGACAGTATTGTTTTTGGGCCTGTAAAAAGCAGGCGGCTGGGTGTTTCTCTTGGCATTAACCTTTTACCTGTAAACCGAAAAGTTTGTTCGTTCAATTGTATTTATTGCGAGTGTGGATTTAATCCAAAAAACAATGCCCCATCATCGGTATTACCCAACCGTGACGAAGTAAGTAAAGAGCTTGAAACCAAACTCAAATTAATGCGTGAAACAGGAACTCCTCCTGATGTAATCACATTTGCAGGTAATGGAGAGCCAACGCTACATCCAAATTTCCTTGCCATTATTGAAGACACACTAGCTCTAAGAGAAAAATATTGCCCCAAAGCACGAGTTGCTGTTCTATCGAATGCCACAAGAATTCATTTGCCAATGGTTTTTGAGGCCTTGTTGAAAGTGGACGATAACATTCTGAAACTCGATTCAGCCAATCCGGAAACTATTCGTATAATTGACTGCCCACAAGGTCCTTTCGATCTTGAAAAGACGGTTGAGCTATTAAAGAGTTTCCACGGACATCTAACAATACAAACATTGTTTGTAAAAGGCACTTTTAATACGCTTCCTATTGATAACAGCACCGAAGAAGAGGTGGCAGAATGGTTGAAATTAATTAGATATATTGCACCCCGTGAAGTAATGATTTATACTATTGAAAGGGAAACTCCGCTTAACACACTTGATAAAGTAACACCTGCAAGGCTTGACCGAATTGCAGCCCAGGTGCGATCGTTAGGAATAAAGGTACAAGTTTCATACTAACCCAAACATGGTTAACTCCTGCGACACCATATTGATTTGCCCGCTAAACTGGGGTCTTGGGCATGCCACCCGAGATATTCCAATAATTAAAAGGTTTATTGAAAAAGGATTCAGGGTTATCGTAGCTACTGAAGATCCTATTATACAATTATTACATAAAGAAATCCCCACCATTGAAACTGAATATTTTCCTGGCGCGAAAATTTCATACTCTTCGGGTAACATCCAAATTTGGAAACTTTTAAAGCAACTCCCTGCCGCGTTACTATGGCTAGTTCGCGAAAAGCAAATCACAGCCCGTTTAGTAAAGAAGTACAACCCCGTTTGTATAATTTCCGATAACCGATATGGTGTGCGCCACAATAAAGTCAGGAGCATTATTATTACCCACCAGTTAATGCTTAAAATGCCCCCAGGTTCAAGGTGGCTTGAGAAATTATTTCACCTTTTAGCTAAAACACTTATTTCAAGGTTTTCATTCTGTTGGATTCCCGATAATCCTCCGCCAAATAGTCTGGCTGGTGATTTGGTACATCAATATAAAATACCAAAAAACGGTGTGTTAATTGGTCCTATGTCGCGTTTCATGGAAAAACCGGTTGAACAATCTGACCATAAACACAAACCCTGCTCCAAAGCTGAGCTCCTGATATTGTTATCGGGACCGGAACCCCAACGAACAATTTTACAGAACATTCTTGTAAAAAAAATAACTAAAGAAAAAATTACGACCATTATGGTTACAGGCAAACCCGGTAGTAATAAGGACACTTCGATAAACAATGAATGGATTGAGCAATACACTCATATAGAAACCGTTAAATTACTAACCTTTATTAAGGAAACACCTAATATCATTTGTCGTTCCGGTTATTCCTCCATAATGGATTTTTGGTTTTTAAATAAGCTAGCAGTGCTTATTCCAACTCCCGGGCAAACGGAACAAGAATATCTGGCTGAAATTCATAACAAAAGGTCTCATATAATGATACCACAAAACAAACTAATAGAACAACCAATAAGAGATATTTTCTTGATACATAGGAATACTGCAATCAACAATTCAATCAATATTAATCCCTACAAATTACTAGATTTTGCAATTGAATTAATTTAAAATCACTCATCCCGGAACAAAATATCATTACTTATAATCTTTATTTCTGCCAGAATTCAGCTACCAATAACCATTTACATTTCATCCTGAATAATTATCCATTTGTCAAAAATTGGCAACCTTTAACCACCAAAAAAGTATTAAGACCATATTAAGGTTCAAACAGGAATTTTAATATAACCTTAACAGAACCTTTTTTTTTAATTAACGTAATAACCAGCAAATAATATTGATATCATGACCTACTTGATTTTTGCTTTAATAACTGTTTTTGTAGTTGCCTATTTTTGGATAAACAGGGTCTATTTACCAGCTTTTACCAAGAAGAAAGCACATGCTTCATTATTGGAATTACTATTTCCAGAAGGAATTGAGCAACAAGAAGAAGTAATGAAAGTGTTTAAAAAGTTAACCAATCAAAGGTTTACTAACGAGCAAATACTAGACTACTTCGTGAAAATCAAGGGTTTACAAACCCTCGATTTAAGCAGTAAAACCAATTTCTGGATTAAAAAATACCTGTTAAGTCCTACAGATATCAGACTTAATTATTTTGAGCAGGTTAAATTTTATGAAACATTTATGAACTATCCCAGGTCTTTTGGACTGCCAATAAAAAAGAAAACAAAACCAGAAAAGTCTGAGACTATTTTTGCCAAAGAAGCTTCAGATTTATTTCTTAAAAGAGAATACGCTTAAGAAAGTATATTAAACACTTATTCTATTCAATACAGTTCTCTCAAGCAAATCCATTGCTAAAGAAACCTGTTTCAGATAAGAATCAATTTCAGCAGATGCCCTCGTGAGTTCAAAACGCAGGGCATTTTTCTTTAGTACTACCCAATCGTGCCATTCACCCAATATTTGTTCCATCTCACGGTAATATTGAATCTCAACATTGCTAAATCTGTCAGGCTCAAAGGTAATGGCCAATTGCATTAACAGGTAATTCTGCTTTATTAGCGTACGGGCATTATGCCACAATTCTCCCGGTTCTGAAGAAGTAATATAAAATCGGGCTATCCTCATGTTCTCAATCAAGAAATCCTCGAGTTTGGGTTGTTGACTTTTATAATAAGCCTTTATCACTTTTTTAAAATGTAAAGCAAATTCTTGATGAGAAGGAAGATCAACAATTTGGCTAACAGCAATAAAGTTATCAAGTCTCTGCCTGCTAACTATTTTCAAGTAATCAATAAAAGCATCCGGAGCCTTATGTGGGCTCGAATTTAGAGCCACATCCACTATTACCTGAATATCCCTAACTTTACCCCCTGATTTATAAACCAAGCGTAATGGCTCAATAAGATTCAAGAGTTGTGCCTGCCCTTCAGGGTTCATATAATAAAGCAGATATTTTTTTAATGCATAAAATCGTTTTAAAGCAACCCGGAATTGATGAATTGTTTCTTGCTCCCCCTTGACTAAAGCGTCAAGATAATTCATTTGAAACAATTCATACTGGGAAATCCCCAACGCAACAACATGCTTTATTTTCATATATCAGGGTTTACTAACTTCAGCATCCATGGGATGTCTCAATCCCTTTGCACTATAAAAAACTGCTTTTACCGATCCTACCATAATTTTTGCCTCAACAATTATGGGTAACCGATTTAAATCGTCAGTAACCCAAACAGTCATATCCTCGCCCGATTCAAAAATAGTTCCTTTTACTAGTAAAGGCGAAAACTTTAAACATCTATACCATTTATCATCACGATTTTTTATAGTTTCTTTTCCCAGATAACGAATATATAAATTGTGAATGTCTCCATCTACAATCATACTAATAGGGATCTTATCTCCATTTTTGTATTTCTCAAAATCAATATTACGAGCGTGGTAAACCATTGAAAGAAGATCAAAAGTGCATTCGGGCCAATTTATTACCGAGGTTTCTAAAGGGCCGCCATCCCTTCTAATGGCTGTGCGAATTGTACGATTTGAGCTGTAAAACAAATAGTGATGATTAGCAGAATATGAACCTTCATTGGTTATCTGACGAAACTCAAACGGCTGAATGGTTAATGGGTCAATATAAGCTTCAAAAGTATCGCGAACTTGAAAAAACCGGTCGTAACCCCGGTGAGTTGATCCTATACTTGATAAAAACAAGGCAGCATTACCTTTCCATTTGGCTTCCTTAACCGAAAAAGTAACATCTCCTGCATTAAGCCAAATAAATTTCCAATTGTAATAGGCATGATAATAGGCTATCTCTCCGGGACCAAACGTAGTATTTTTTTCATCGCACTGCGATTTGAGATCATAAGCCCCTAAAGAATATACCAATACTAAAATAGCTATCAATAAATAGTTCTTTGTTATCAACAGTCTTTAGTTTAATTGAATTAATTCAAATTGCACCTTGTTCAGCCTAATTCTTATAATATTATGTCACGCCTCGTTCGCCTACAGACAATTACGTCCCTGCCAATCTCTTTAAGGAAAATATAAATATTCTATGGCAAATTATTTATTATTTTTTTTTCGATTACGTTTAACAAAATCATGAATATCAAACATGGCCGGATCCCATGGTACTAATCTATCCCAATTAGCTCGTACATTAACTGTTTCGGGGAAATACATAATTGGCTCAGGTTGTCTACCCAAATCAAAATCACCAAGATCCCAAATTCCATTACCATTAATATCATCAAAAATCCTCAAGAAATAATCACCCGGCTTTAAATATTGAAACCCCATTTTACCTTTTGAAGGAACTATTGCCTGCCGCACAAGTTTTTCCTGTTTGGTTAATATTTGAAGCACCCAGCTTTTTTTTGAATTAGCCACATCAACGAATATTATTCCATAACTATCAACAGGTTTAATATCAAAAGACTGATTTATCTTTGATGAAGCCAGCCCATAGATATCGGTAAACGCGGCAGAATCTGCAGCCAGTTCATATTTAGCTCCCGCATCCCATGGATAATCAATAACAAACCTTCTAAGTCGAATGGAATCCTGAACTAAATCAAACTCAAGTTGATGCGGAATTGAATCAATCAGTTCAAAGAGTTTTATATCAGCTAAATTGTAGTTATAAACAGGAGATGGAAACACAATGTCAAAGTCACTCAAAATCTCTAAGGTTCGCTTCATGCTTTCGGGCTTAAGCATTGGCACTTCCTTTTGCTGATCCTTTTTTCGGGTCCGCTTTTCACCTCCCCCAACCTGAAAGAAAAAGGCATTAATAGTATCCGTTTTATAAACCAGCTTCTTTAATGAATCCAAGCTCTGATACTGTATACTTAAGAAAAGAGAATCGCTCTTAATTTGTACAGAATCCTTAAGCCACAAACTTACAGAGTCATGGGCAAAGCTACGTTCATAAATAAACCAATCTTTTTTGTTGGGGTTCTCCAGCAGTTTTATTTGTACTGCCTCATTGTTGGGTCGGTTAAAGACAAAATCAATTTTATTTCTTACAGCCCGCTTGCTATCCTTTATATATTGAGGAACATTATCCTCCTGAAACATAAAAAGCTGAAGACTATCGGGTAAAAAGGCTGTATAAGTACTAACCTGAACAGAATCAGGAGCAATGGAATCAATCCTCTCGCGATATTCAAACGAAGGTTCAACCACCTCAGAAAGCCATCCAATACGTTCCCCTGGCTGATCGTAAATATAATTGCGATTGGCATCCTCAAGGGCATAAATACGATACTGACCCGGGGCAACATTTTGAACTGAAAAGCGTCCCTCCTGATTTGTTTTTGCCAAACGCACAGGAACTGAGGTTTTAAAAGCTGAATCGGTCTGATTCTTATGTGCTAATACCAATGCACCTGATATAGGAGCCAAATTAGTAGCATCAAATAGAAAACCAGAAATAGATAAACTATCAACTACTTCACCTGTTGAAAATGAAAATCTGAAATCCTGAAGTATATTTCCCTCGTTGTTATCGCTAATAGCATCGGCAAAATCAATTGTATAGGTGGTATTTAGCTGCAGATCTTCTTCAAATCGAATTATCAATTCGTTGCCTCTTGCAGATACAATAGGTCTTTTATTTACGGGAGGCGAGACTACCAATTTTTGATTTATTTCCTTAATCTGAACAATCTCATCGAATACGATAACAATTTCTTTGTCCGTAAAATTCAAAGCATTGGCCGGTGGTTCAGACTTTATTACAACCGGTGGTTTTTCGTCTTTTTTCCCTCCTGTAGGATATCCGGTGCTTGCACATCCCCAAACCAGAAAAATAAAAAAAAGCCAAAGAATAGCAGACTCTGCTATATTCTTAATTTTTAATGTCTTCACAAAGGGAAAATTCAAATTACTTGATTTTTTCACCGATCTATTAGTATTGGATTCTAACACTTCTATCAATTTTTTAATTATTTGCTTAGCTCATTAAAATAAAGCCATGCACCACAAATTTAAGAACTTTACAGCTTTTTCCGAGTATATCTATTTGAAATGAGACGAATTCATCATATTAGTAAAATTATCAGTCGTTTTTGAAGCTAATTTTGTTGTCATAAACTATATATTTAAAGAATAGTACCATTTTGAAATAGTATAAACATTGAGCCTGAAACATTAACAAATATGCAACTAAAAACGTTCTCCTTTAACCTTTAAATATTGTATTATTCAATATAATATTAAATCCACAAGTCAGCTTCTTGGCTACATATTTATTATGACATTATGCTTAAGGTTTCAAATCAAACCCAAAATACAATTCAATTATGATAACATCTGTAGATTTCAGGTATGAAATAAACTTCCTAAGACTCCGTTAAACCAATATATCCTAAACTATCGTCAATTATTTTTTTAATCATTGTTCACATAAACCATGCATAACCTTCGATAGCTTTCAATAAGACATCAAATTAACAACATATTAAAGGTAACCCAGGAAGAATTTGTAGTAAGATCAAAAAAAACTAAATTTGTAGAAATCTGAAGATAACAAAAATGGAAGTATCGAACCCTAACAGAAACAACAAACTGTTTTATACAATTCTGGTTATAGCTATTGCTGTAATAATGGTAATTAGTGCATTGTATTTAATTCAGAACAGGCAAATGAATGAGATTGTAACCAATCTGAACGTAGAAAAAACCATCCTTACCGAAGAATATCAAAAGCTTATATTGAATTACGACTCCCTTGAGAGCGATAATGACACCATAAACACAATGCTTGAGCGAGAACAAGAGAAAATTTCCCATCTTATTGAAGAAATAAAAACCATTAAAGCTACTAATACAGCAAAAATAAGAGAGTTTCAAAAGGAACTATCATCTCTGCGCGGGGTATTAAAAAGCTATATTATTCAAATCGATTCATTAAATGCACGCAATCAGGAACTCACCAAGGAAAACATTGAACATAAGCGCAGGTACACTCAAATTGAAACTTCTTTTAAACAATTAGAAATTGAAAAAGCATCGCTAGCTGAGAAGGTCTCCATTGCCAGTCAACTCGATGTTAACAACATGATGGCTGAAGCACTTAACGCTAGCGGAAAAAAAACAGAAAGAAGTTCCCGGACTGCCAAAATTCGTGTTTGCTTTACTGTTTTAAGAAATGTGACCTCTCCAATTGGAATAAAAACAGTGTTCTTAAGGCTCGAGAGACCTGACGGCCAACTTTTGATACATTCAAAAGATGATTTATTTAAATACGAAGAGTCGGAGATAAACTATTCAGCAGTTAGGTCCATTGAATACGGCGGAGAGGAAATTGACGTATGTATTTTCTATGACGCCGACGCAGGTGAATTAATGCCTGGTAAGTACATTGCTGATATATTTGCCGATGGTTTTCACATTGGAAATGTCACTCTTACCCTTAAATAATTATTGCATTATTTCGTTAGCCAATCTTGCCATTCCTCCTTCGGACACGGCAGGAACAACCTGATATTTTTGCTTTAATTCAAAGGGAGCATTATCAACCACGAAGGAATTAGGGAAATAAGCGTTGAGCATATCAATATCGTTGTAGTCGTTGCCCAGCACCCATACATTGTGAGAAATGATTTTTTCAATATCGCAAATTAATGCTATGCCACTTGCTTTTGATGCCTCGTGGTGAAACACCTCAATCCAGATGCTTTTTCCATCTATCGGTGATGTTGCCCTTATCGTTTTTACCCCTTTCAATTCATTTAGAATCTGTTCAGCCTGGAATGGCTCATCCAAAATTGTCAGCATCTGACAAAAATCGATTTGGTCATCACTTAACTCGGCTATAGGTGTGGCATAATCAATTCTATTTTGCACAAACCTGCTTAAATCAGGATGTGAATTGGAAACATGTTCATACCAAAAATAATGATTATCAGGTATGTCCCTATGAAGGGTGTATCCGAGTCCTCTTCCCGAAAAAAACGTTTGTAAATATGACACTTGTGTTCGATTAAGATGTAGAGAGCGAATTATCTCTTTCTTTTTCCAATCGTAAACACCTGCACCTGATGAGAAAACAAGGTAATCGATTGGGAAACCCTCATTCAAAGCCCTGAGTGCAAAAAGTAGTGAACGGCCTGTTGCGATAACTCTTACAATTCCCCTTTCACCCATGTTTGTAAGGGCTTCAATATCAATCCGATTAAACGATCCCTCGTGTGGCAAAATTGTTCCATCAAGATCCGTGGCAAACAAACGCTTCATTCTATTCTTTAGTTTCGCCTAATTGGTATGGAGTTGATTGATAAACGTAATAATTCAACCAGTTTGAATAAAGAAGGTGCGCATGGCTTCTCCAGAAAACCGATGGTTGTTGTTGTGGGTCACCATTTGGATAGTAATTTTCAGGTACGTGCACATCCAATTCCTTTTTCACATCGCGCCAATACTCCTCACCAAGGGTAAAAGCATCGTACTCGGGATGCCCGGTAACAAATACCTGTCGGTAATCGTCGCTCATAACCAAATACACACCAGCAACATCTGATTCGGATATTATTCTCAGACTTGGTATTTTCTTAATATCCTCCGCTCTAACCTCGGTATAACGAGAATGTGGCGCTGGGAAAAAATCATTAAATCCTCGGACAAGAGGTTCGAGTGGTTCATTAACTTTGTGATTGAAAACGCCAAACATTTTCTTTGGAAGCGCGTATTTCTTAATTCCAAAATGATAATACAATCCGGCCTGAGCACCCCAGCAAATATGAAATGTTGAAGTAACATGTGTCTTACTCCATTCCATTATTTCGCACAACTCGCTCCAATAAGTTACCTGCTCATATTCGATGAGCTCAACCGGGGCACCGGTTATAATCATTCCATCAAAGAAACGCTTCTTTATTTCTTTAAAGGTCTTATAAAAAGTAACTAAATGCTCCTGTGAAGTATTACGATGTTCATGTGTTGAGGTCATAAGTAAATCAACCTCAACCTGTAGAGGAGTATTTGACAATACCCTAAGCAAATGGGTTTCAGTAACAATTTTTAAGGGCATCAGGTTTAATATCAGAATTTTCAAGGGTCTGATATCCTGACTGACAGCCCGACTTTCACCCATTACAAAAACATTTTCAGCTTCTAACAAAGCTTTGGCAGGCAAAGTATCCGGAATATTAACTGGCATAAAAAATAAATCAATTAAACTTCTATCAAGTACGGCTTGTCAGCTAACCAGCAATAAAGAAAATGAGCCCAAAAGCATAGTTGTCAGCCGGGCAACAAAATTACTGTTATAATACGGAAGGAGCAAGAAGATTTAGATCCGGTTTAATTAGTGAGTAAATGAAAACACCATTTAACGTCAAAAAAATTCAGTTAAGAGAAGCGTTTTTCATCCATTTACTCGTTGCAAATTTCAAATTACCGTTTAATTACTCCATAGAAAAGGATGCTAAGAATGTTATCAAGTTGTTTGTTAAAACCTGCCATATTCTCAACACCGCGAAACAAAGGAATTTCGAGTCCTCTTAAAGCAGTCGCAATTCCAATTGCTGCTGTTTTAGGACCTTTTATCTGAAAAAGCCCACTATTCAAACCTTCCTCCAAAATTGAGGTCAAGAGATCCTCTTCCAATGATTCATTTTTATGCCTGTTTGGTAACAGAAAATCATAACCTCCATATAAATCTTCTTTTATTACCCTTTGATAATTTTCGAGATTACGCACGGTCTCCATCCTTACAATAACATAATCTTTCAACTTGGCGGCAGCATCTTTTTTTGAGTTTACAACTTCTTTCAAACGGTTAAAAAGCATCTCTGATTCCATATCAATTACAGCCTGAAAAATCTCTTCCTTATTCTTAAAATAATAATAAAGAGAGCTTTTCCCTTTACGTAATGCCATAGCAATGTCTTCCATGGTAGTTTTTTTGTACCCAAAACGGGCAAACAAATCACGAGAAGCATCCATTATCGAATGCCTAATGACATGCTGTGCAGGGGTGAACTGATTATTTTCCAGGCTCATAACTATTTGTTTTACTAATGACTAAAAATTTAGATTTATTACAACCAACTATATAATAATTATACGATTAAAAAATATTGACAATTATGAACTCAACTTATACTTTCGTCTACATCTGTATATAGGGCAAAATCAAGTTGTCGCTTTTCAAGATTTGCACGAGCCACCTGGGCTTTTATTGGATCTCCAAGCTGGTATTTTTTGTTGGTACGTCGTCCAACTATACAATAATTTTCTTCATCAAACTGGTAAAAATCATCATCTAAATCACGAATCGGTATCATGCCTTCACACTTATTCTCAACTAGTTCAACATAAAGACCCCATTCAGTAACTCCTGATATAACACCATCGAAAACCTGACCTAGTTTATCTTTTAAGAATTCGACCTGTTTGTATTTGATTGAGGCTCGTTCAGCATCGGCAGCACGTTGTTCCATATCCGAGCTATGTTCGCACATCTCTTCATATTTATCAACTAAAACCGACTTTCCTCCATCCATATATTTTTGCAAAAGTCGGTGAACCATCATATCCGGATAACGACGAATAGGTGAAGTGAAATGAGTATAATACTTAAAAGCCAACCCGTAATGACCAATATTATGAGTAGAATATATGGCTTTTGCCATAGTTCTAACTGCAAGTGTTTCCACAATGTTCTGCTCCTTGCTTCCCTGAACAACACTAAGCAATCTATTAATTGACTGACTAATAGACTCCTGCTTCTGAGGGGTTACCTCAAGTCCGAACTTCCTCACAAACTTACTGAATATTTCAAATTTATCGGGGTTAGGAACATCGTGAATACGGTAAACAAATGTCTTTGGCTGAGTCTTTTGCCCTCCATCTAGTTCATTTTTACCAATAAGTTCAGCCACCTTTTTATTTGCCAGTAACATAAATTCCTCAATCAGTTTATTTGAGTCCTTGGATTCTTTAAATGACACTGACAGAGGTTTGCCTTGTTCATCAATTTCAAATTTAACCTCCACTCTTTCAAACCCAATAGCTCCCATACGGAAACGTTTATCACGCAATTTTTTTGCCAGCCCATCCATAGTTTTCAACTCCTGGGCATAATCACCGTTTCCAGTTTCAAGAATTCCCTGAGCTTCCTCATAAGAAAATCTTCGATTGGATTTTATTACAGTTCGTCCGATCCACTGATTTTTAATGGCTGCGTCATCAGCAATTTCAAAAACCGCAGAAAAACAAAGTTTTTCCTCATCAGGTCGCAGTGAACAAAGAAAATTACTCAATCTTTCTGGTAACATTGGAACCACGCGATCGACCAAATAGACTGAAGTAGCACGTTGATAACCTTCTTTGTCAATTATTGATTCGGGTTCCACATAATGGGTTACATCAGCTATATGAACACCAATTTCCCAGGTACCTTCATCCAATTTCCGGATTGACAATGCATCATCAAAATCCTTGGCATCAGCCGGGTCAATAGTAAAAGTTGTAACATCTCTGAAATCTCGTCGTTTTGCAATCTCTTCAGGAGTAATAAACTCCGAAATATTATCAGCAGCCTTATCAACCTCCAAAGGATAAATATAAGGAAGATTAAACTCAGCCAGAATAGCATGCATTTCGGCATTGTTTTCTCCACTTTCGCCCAATACATCCACAACTTCGCCAACAGGGTTTTTGCCGTTCTCGGGCCATTCAATAATTTTAGCTACAACCTTCTGTCCATTGAGTGCTCCCTTTGTTTTGTTAAGCGGGATAAAAATATCCTTATGCATCATTCTTGAATCAGTAACAAGAAAAGCAAAACTGCCCGATATATCCAATTTTCCTACAAAAAGCTCCCGTTTTCGCTTAATAATCTCAACCACCTCACCTTCGAGAGTGTGACCTCTGCGACGCGCAAATTGCAGAATCTTGACTATATCTCCATTCAAAGCATTTTTCAGGTTGTTCTGAGAGACAAAAATGTCTCCTCCTCCATCCTCGGGTATAATGTAAGCAGCACCTGAGGCAGTCATATCAACTTTGCCTGTAATATAAGCTCCACGTGCCAGTAATTTGTATCTTCCAGAGGATACTTCAGAAAGAAATCCAGTTTCCATTAGTTCAATCAAAAGCAATTGAACCATCTGGCGACCACTTTTTTTTGTGATTCCAAGCATCGGTGACAATTGCTTGTAATTATATGTTCTCGTGGGATTACTATGAAAAATATCCTGAAGTAATAGTTTGGTTTCAGACTTTTTTGGTCCTTTTTTATCGTTTTTTGTCATTGATAATAAATTAGATAATTTAACCTTAGTTGGTTATAAATCAAATATACGGATTCTGTAGGAATATTTCATTTACTGAATACCAAGAAATTTTCATAGGGCCAAAAACATTGCCACTAATTAACATGATTACAACAAAATAAGCAATCCTAAAGCCATTCCTCTAAAGTAATAATCTGGCACTAAATAGTAACCTTAACACTTCACTATTCGTAAAAACATAATTAGCAAGCTATTTTTTAAGAAAAAAACATGAAACGTTTTTCTATATGCATCTCCATCATTTGGCTTTTATTCCAAAGCGGAACTCTGGCTCAGGAGAAGTATAACCAAACAGATGAGAAGGGAAGAAAAACCGGGTTTTGGGTTTACACATCCAAGGATGGGAACTTTAAAATCGAGGAAGGAATATATAAAAACGGGAATAAAGATAGCATCTGGAAAGCATATTATCCCGATGGACAACTGAAACACCGGATTACTTTTGATAATGGAATTGCCAAAGGTAAAGCCTCCTTTTATTTCGCCGATGGTACACTATGGGAAGAAGGAACCTGGAATGAGTATTGCTGGATTGGGAAATATAATCTTTATTATCCCAACGGCCAAACCGCTTATGATTGGACTTACAACAGTCAGGGCAGACGTGAAGGGATTCAAAAATACTATTTTGAGAATGGCGTGGTTAAATACAGAGGCGAATGGCTAAATGGACAAATAGCCGGGAATGTGGAAGTTTTTGATTCAATAGGAGTATTAGTTCAAACACGGATATATAAAGATGGAGTTTTTGAGACCGCTAAAAAACCCGAATCAATTTTACCACAGAATCAAGATTTAGAATCCAAAAAAACTCTTTTACCATTCGTTGGAACCGGATATCATACCATGTTCAGGTTAAATGGCGAAGTTGATCAGAAAGGTTATTTTAAAGATGGAATCCTGTTTAATGGAGAAGCTTATGTCTACGATAATAACAACGTTCTGCGGCAAATCAGAATCTTTGAAAACGGTAAATTAATAAAAATAAAACCTGTGATTCAACAATTGGAACCATAAGTATAAGTGGTAATTTAGAAAAAGTCGTTTAGTTATTTATCGATTTCCCAAAATCCAACATTAACCGCATAAATTCATTGCGAGACTCCTTGGCATTTTCCATTTCCTTTTTAAGGTAATCCCTCATCAGCTTCAACTGCACATGGTTACGCACACGTGCAATCAATTCTTCTTTACTAAAAGGCTTTGAAACATAATCTACACCACCTACACTAAATCCCTTAACAATATCATTTATCTCTGTGCGTGCTGTTAAAAAAATCACTGGGATATCGGCCAACTCATTATTCTCCTTAATGATTATACAAGTATCAAACCCATCCAAGCCGGGCATCATCACATCCAAAAGAATTAAATCAACATGCTGAGAAGTCAACACATCCAAGGCCGCTCTCCCATTTTCGGAGAGAATAATATCATATCCTTCTAACTTAAGGATTTTACTAACCAACTCAAGGTTATGCTCATTATCATCGACAACCAAAAGCTGAATTTTTTTCCCTTCCATGATAGGTTTGTAGAATATAGTGTTAAAAAAGAGTGATCGTATATACGGTGAAACAAACGTGAGGTTTCCTTAAAACTATATAATTAGATGAACAGCTTGAAAATGGATATGAAGAGGCCGAAAAATGTGATAAGTCAGTAAAAATAAAATAGTAACTAACCGACTAAAAAAATAAAACTCTCCGCTTCGTTACCAATGACAGGCTACCGTTGAATAAAATTAACATATTCAGAAACTAGTGTAATGTCAACAATAATTTGACGTTTTTTGGTTGGGTATTTTTGGGCTCCCCCATGGTTTGAGGGGTAATCAATATTTGAAATGACACCAGTGAAGACACTTTGCTATGGATTAATCTCAGACATTCCAAGTCACAACAGATCGTAATACTGGATCAGACGGGATAACGCATAGGCATAAGGTTGATAATTGACTATTTCAATATTAATACCAGCCTTGATCAAAACATTATATGTCAATACACTAAAAATTTTACGAGCAATTATAATTAATAAGTTACATTTTTTAAAGACCCGATATGTAATCTATCTCTTTTCAATTCATTTTTGTAATTTAGCCGTTCAAAAATTATCTATAGGATTATGAACTCACAACTTAAAATATTCAATACCCTATCAAAGAACAAAGAACTTTTTGAACCTATAAATACTCCTAATGTAGGATTGTATGTTTGCGGCCCAACTGTTTACGGTGATCCGCACCTGGGCCATGCACGTCCGGCTATTACCTTTGATATTCTTTTCAGGTACCTCCAGCATCTTGGCTATAAGGTACGTTATGTGCGTAACATTACTGACGTAGGCCATCTTGAAAACGATGCCGACGAAGGTGAAGATAAGATAGCACAAAAAGCAAGGCTTGAGCAGTTGGAACCAATGGAAATAGCTCAATATTACTCCAACCGTTATCATACTTTTATGAATGCCCTTAATGTAAAAAGCCCTTCCATTGAACCACGGGCATCGGGTCATATTATTGAACAGCTTGCTATTGTAGATGAAATTTTAAAAAAGGGGTATGCTTACGAAAGTAACGGATCAGTTTATTTCGACGTAGAACGATACAACCAGGAACATAAGTATGGAATCCTTTCGGGAAGAATCCTGGAAGATTTATACAGCACCACACGCCAGCTGGACGGACAATCAGAGAAAAAAAACAGTTTTGATTTTGCACTTTGGAAAAAAGCCGGACCTACACATATTATGCGCTGGCCATCGAAATATAGTAATGGCTTTCCGGGTTGGCATCTTGAGTGTACTGCTATGAGTGCCCGTTATCTGGGACAGACATTTGATATTCATGGCGGTGGCATGGATCTGCTTTTTCCACACCACGAATGTGAAATCGCCCAGTCGACCATTGCATACGGACATGGACCGGCCCGTTATTGGATGCACAACAATATGATTACCATTAATGGCCAAAAAATGGGGAAATCCTTGGGGAACTTCATTACCCTTGAAGAATTTTTTACTGGTAACCATAAAATACTCAGTAAGCCCATGTCGCCAATGACCATTCGTTTTTTCATCCTTCAGGCTCATTACCGAAGTACTGTTGACTTCTCCAACGAAGCACTTTTGGCAGCCGAAAAAGGTTTGCTTAGATTGATGGAAGGAATGTCACAAATTGAAAAAATCAAACCTGGTACTTCTTCAGAATTTAACGTGGAAGCCTTTAGACAAAAATGTTACGAAGCGCTTAACGATGATCTGAACAGTCCCATTCTTATAGCTCATCTGTTTGATGCGATAAAAGCCATTAACTCGGCTGTTGACGGAAAACTATCATTCACGGAAAATGATCTTCAATTGTTTAAAGAGCTGATGCATCTTTTTGTTCAGGACATCCTGGGTTTGCTTCCCGAAAAAAAGGAGGAAAACGGATCTGAAATTCTGAATAATGTTATGACTCTTTTATTAGACAT
>CAZSQG010000021.1:0-48501 GCA_964608615.1 uncultured Marinilabiliaceae bacterium | reverse complement strand
TACGGAAAGGTTATTGGCATTGATGAAAATCTGGTTATACCCGATCAGAATCTTTCAGTTTATCAGGATGCAATTGCTTGCTGGAGAGGTGAGACCATGAAGAAATGGAAAGAACGTCTGATTAAAAATGCTCCACTATTTGATTTTCCGGTTCATAAACCCTATTATGAATTAACAGTCGAACAGAGAAAACTACTTTGGACTGGTAATAAATACTTTCATGGCTTAGATCAGTTTTTTAAACATCTTGAAGAAAAACTCTACAAAATTCAAAATCGCGTGATGCTTGCACGCTACAGGGGAAAAACCGTTTGTCCCGATTGTAATGGTACACGCCTAAAAAAAGAAGCAACATGGGTAAAAGTTGCTGATAAAAATATTAGTGAATTGGTTTTAATGCCTGTTTCGCAACTGTTCGATTTTTTCAAGGATTTAAACCTTCCATCACATGAAGAAAAAGTTGCCCGACGATTGCTAACAGAAATCACTTCACGGCTCGCTTTCCTTAACCGTGTAGGATTAGGCTATCTCACTTTAAACCGGCTCTCTTCCACCCTATCAGGTGGTGAAAGCCAACGTATTAACCTGGCAACATCATTAGGTAGCAGCCTGGTTGGTTCGTTATACATACTTGACGAACCAAGCATTGGACTCCATTCGAGAGATACTAATTTATTAATAGGTGTTTTGCGGAATCTTCAAAGGCTGGGTAACACTGTAGTTGTGGTTGAACATGATGAAGAAATTATCCGCGCTTGCGATGAAATCATTGATATTGGTCCCGGAGCCGGACAACACGGTGGTGAAGTGGTTTACCATGGGCAATTCAGCAATTTAACTTCCGTCCCCGAAAGCCTTACTACCCAATATCTTACCGGTACCAAAAAAATTGAACTGCCCTTAAGTCGCCGTTGTTGGAATCAAAAGCTTGAAATAATTGGAGCCAGAGAAAATAATCTGAAGAACATAAAAGCAACCTTTCCGCTTAATGTACTAACCGTAATAACAGGTGTTAGCGGATCGGGCAAATCATCGTTGGTAAAAAAAGTTCTCTACCCTGCCCTAAAAAAAATTAAAGGTGGTTATGCCGATAAAACAGGAGAATTTGATCTTTTACGAGGCGATACAAATGTTATATCAGATGTTGAGTTTATTGATCAGAATCCTATTGGCAAATCATCACGATCAAATCCGGCTACTTATTTAAAAGCGTGGGATGAAATACGCAAGCTGATGTCAGACCTGAAACCTGCGCAAATTGCCGGACTAAAACCTTCCCATTTTTCATTTAATATTGATGGAGGACGATGCGATGAGTGTCAGGGTGAAGGAACCATTAAAGTAGAGATGCAGTTTATGGCCGATATTGTTCTGACTTGCGAAAGCTGTCAGGGAAAACGGTTTAAACCTGAAGTTCTTGACATATACTATCATGGTAAAAACGTTTATGACATTCTTGATATGACCGTTGAAGAGGCCATTGATTTTTTTAGTGATAAACAAACCAACACCGACAAACGCATTGTTTCCAAATTAAAGCCTCTGGCTGATGTTGGTCTTGGTTATGTTAAGTTGGGACAATCATCGAGTACGCTTAGTGGTGGAGAAAGTCAAAGAGTAAAACTGGCTTCGTTTCTGGCTTTGGAGAAAAATGAACCAACTCTGTTCATTTTTGATGAACCAACCACAGGGCTTCATTTCCATGATATAAATACCTTAATAAAAGCTTTTCAGGCTTTACTGGAAAAAGGCCATTCCATAATTGTTGTTGAGCATAATATGGAAATAATTAAATCGGCCGACTGGGTAATTGATCTTGGGCCTGAAGGTGGAAATGATGGAGGTTATATGGTTTTTGAAGGAACTCCCGAAAATCTTATTAAAGAAGAAAAGTCATATACCGGTCGATATTTAAAGCCATATATTAATCAATAATATACCAATATCGTTTTGTTTAGGATGCTATTAATTTAACTCTGTACCGGGACTCACCGCCACAGAGTGGCAAAAGAAAGATAAAGGGTGTAAATGCTAATCCCATATAGGGCATTTGTCTGCGAGCTATTTCTTTTTAAGTATACTTAGGTATATAAATTAAGTAAATAGTATTGAGTAATATAAAAAAAACCGATCAATAAATGATCGGTTTATAATGATTGTTTATAAGTATGTTTTATTAATTCAGCAACTTACTTCCTTTTTGAATTATCACCCGCATTTACACCAAAGAGAATAGCCACACACCCCCCTTGAACTGTTGTCTTTTCGAGATTGTCAGGCACTTTAATATGTATAATAAGCGTACCCGTAGTTTTAGCCTGAAAATCCCAAACATGAGCAAATTTATGATCAGCATTATCAAATATTATATTACGCTGGTCATCCATAATACGAATACGAAGTTTGGGTAAACTTTCAACAGTTGCAACAACCAGTCTGTATTCTTCTCCTTCAAAAAACGTTTTATAAAGCTCAGCTGTTTCTCCTTCTTCCATGTATGTGGCGTTGTAATTACCATCATGAATAAATGGAGCTAACTGAGGCTTTGCTATATTGCGGGCAAAACTAATACATTGCGAAAATGTATCATTTCCGATAATAAACAAAGTAAGAAAAATAAATAACTTAAAAACAACTGATAACCTCATTGGATAATGCTCAATGGATATAAATATTAATTAAGAGATAAACTCACTTCTAATCTCAATTACCTTGTTAATTAATTTATCAAAGACCTCATTCGACATGAAAGTCTCCGCTTCAGAACGAATAATAGTCATTTGTTTTTCCGGGATTGTTTCAGCCTCAACTTTTGATGTTGTAACAATTCTTATCTCATCAAATATGGACTTAAGCTCTTCCATACGATCAACAAGATAGCTTATATCTGCGTTGTCTTGATAGTTTTCAAGAAGGCTAAGAACCGTCTGAAGTGATAATTTTTGATAAACAATTCGGTCAACAAGGCGTGGATTATCTTCAAGCGAACCATTTGTAAGTTGTGTAGCAATATACAAACCTTCCATCCAGCCACCAACAAGGACCATAACCGCAATGGTTGGCCTATCATTTTCGGTTAGATAAGCATTGGAATTCATAAAAGTTTCAGAGATAATGTCCATTACAACCTCGCGGTTGTTCATATTCTCCTCCAAACGACGAATAGTTGTTTCATCAATGGCTCCCATAATACCAAGCTGCTCAGCCAATTTACGTGAAGCACCCATATATTTTAAAGTATTCTGAGTTTGATCAAACAAACTGGTATAACTCATATCTGCACTATAAACACCCAAATTCAATGCCATTTTCATATTGGTGTTATAACGAGAGAGATTCTCCAAATCGTTTAATAAATCAGGATCATAAGAGGCTCCTGCTCTTTTAATCAGCATGGCAGTTTCAAGCGGCGAAGGAAGAGAATAAAAAATAAGTTTCGATCTATTAAAATCATCCATCAGTTGTTCATCAACTGATTCTATGATTTCAGATTCTTCACTTTGTTGCTTTTTTTGGTTTTGACAGGTACAAGAATATAATAAGCCAAAAACCAGTACTATTGATATAAAGTAAATGAAAGCACTTAAAATTCTTTTCATAATAGGCTAAATATTGAGGTAAGATAAAAAGGAAACTTAAATATAGTTAAATAACTTTTAATCAACAATCAATAACATTCAAAAAAAAACAAAACCAGCATCCATCTCTTTCCCAAAGAATCCTAAAATTAATCATTATCAACGAAAAACAAAAGATTGACCAAAGAAAAAATCCCTGTTTTATAAAAAACAGGGATTTTCCTTTAAAACAAGCGTTTTTTTTATTCAAAAGATGAGAAATACTTCATAAACTGGGCTCTTTCGTATTGGAGAGGATTTTTTATCTTTCCAATATTCATCATCCCCCTAAAATCCTCAATTTGATTAAATTTCTTATCGTTCATCCAGGATTCCAAGTTCTTTATCATAGAGGTTACCGTTCCGGTACCACCTTTATATATTGCAGAACAAACCTGAACAGCTTTTGCTCCAGCTAATAGTTGTTTAATAACGGCTTCTCCATTATGCACTCCAGTGGATGCAGCAATATCAATATTCTTTACTTTATCACTTACAATACCTACCCATCTAAGTGAACGACTAATATCTGAAGGTGAACTGAAAACCTCAGCCGAGGTTATCGACAAATTGTGAATATCAATGTCAGGCTCATAAAACCTGTTGAAAAGAACAACTCCTTTTGCGCCAGAAACCGATAGTTTGTTGACAACAGCTACCAGGTTTGAAAAGTAATTTCCTAGTTTCATGGAAACAGGGATTGAAACTACCTGACTTACCAATTGCGAAACATTATAATAAGCTTCCTCATATTCGGAAGCATTGCTGTTTTTATTTGTATTTAACACAAACAAATTCAATTCAATAGCATCGGCTCCAGCGTTTTGAATTTGCTGTGCAAAATCAACCCATTCATTCGATGAAAAACAATTGATACTGGCAATAACAGGTATATCTACAGCAGCTTTTGCTTCTCTAATAAGTTTAAGATATGCCGAAACTGAATTTTCGCGCCCATACTCTTTTATATAATCTAATGCTTCGGGATAATCAACTCCTCCACTTGATTGAATAACTTTGTTCACTTCATGAGTAATCTGTTCCTCAAAAAGAGACTTTAAAACAACAGCTCCCGCACCGGCATCTCTTAACTTTTTTATTTTTTCAACACTATTAGTCAATCCCGAACTACCAACTATCAGAGGATTCTTCAATGTTAATCCCAAATAGGTTGTTTCTAAATTTGCCATATAACAATAATTAGTTTTGAATAATAATACTACAAATATATGCAAAACAGTATAGCTTCAGCTCGCTCAGCTGAGATTAATGATAATCCCTGTACCCAAAAATAGCACTTCCCACACGTACTAAAGTACTCCCCTCTTCAATGGCAATCAAATAATCGCCCGACATGCCCATACTCAGGACGTTAAAAAAATCTGTACTGCTAAAATACTCTGTTTTCAATTTATCAAACAGCTGCTTTAATCCCCTAAATTCTTGTCGTACCTGATTAGTATTATCAGTATAAGTAGCCATCCCCATTAACCCACATACTCTCACATTCTTTAATTTGAGAAATTCATCTCCTGCAAAAAGTTTCTCTAACTCATCTTTCGAAAAACCAAATTTCGTGCTTTCGCTGGCAATATGAACCTGTAACAAACAATCAATTGTCCGTTGAACCTTAAAAGCCTCTTTATCAACAACCTCAAGAAGCTTGAATGAGTCAATGCCATGAATAAGTCCTACAAATGGGGCAATATTCTTTACCTTATTAGACTGCAGATGGCCAATCATATGCCAGATAATATCAGATGGCAATTGTGCCACTTTAGTGATAAGTTCCTGTACCTTATTTTCACCAAAGTGCCTTTGACCTTTAGCATAGGCTTCCAATATCAATTCGGGCGGGTGAGTTTTAGAGACTGCTACCAGATTAACATATTCAGGTATAGAATTTTTAATTTGTTGAAGATTCTCAGCTATCGACATTTTATCAGGTTTTCACAAATTGATATTACACAAAATTATCCAATTACAAAGAATAAATAATAACAACTTTTATTTTTTTTAATGTAACTATTGAGGTCTTTTGAAAAGTTATATATTACTAAATAATAACAAGATGTAAATTAACCGCAAAGTGCGCAGAGGAACCCGCAAAAAACGTAATGATTTAATTATTAATTACTTGCGCTCTTTGAGAATAAAAAAAATTACGACCTTTGCGTTTAAAGTTTTTATCATTTATATGAATATCATCATTATAGCCCTCCTGAATAGTTACAATTGTTATATTTTTTCACATCATAGCAGTGAAATAGAATTGATTAAAACCTAATATAATATAAAAACCGATCAGAATTTTATCAATACTGATCGGTTATATTTAGAAATTAGGTTAAATAACAGGCCAAATAACTAATCCAGTTCATGGATTACCAAGCCAGAACGAAGCTTTGGTTCAAACCAGGTAGTTTTGGGTGGCATTATATTTCCAGAATCAGCAATATCAATGAGTTGTTTCATGGAAACCGGATACAATGCAAAAGCCGCTTTCATTTCGCCCGAATCGACTCTACGCTTTAGTTCACCCAATCCTCTGATGCCACCCACAAAATCAATCCGCTTGGATGTTCTAAGATCATCAATTCCCAGTATCTTATCAAGAATATGTTCCGAAAGCACTGTCACATCAAGTATTCCTATTGGATCCAAATCGTTATAGGTGCCTTCCTTTGCAGTTAGTTTATACCACTTACCCGACAAATACAAAGAAAACTCATGCAGCTTAATAGGTTTGTAGATTTCAGGCCCCATCTCTTTAATATCAAAAGCTTTGCCAATGGCTTGAAAAAACTCTTGTTCTGTTAGTCCATTCAAATCTTTTACAACCCTATTATAATCAATAATTGCCAGCTGATTATCAGGAAAGTGAACCGCCATAAAATAATTATACTCTTCATTTCCGGTGTGTTTAGGATTTGCCAGTTGTCGCTCCAGACCCACTCTTGCAGCTGCTGCCGTACGATGATGGCCATCAGCAACATATGTAAAAGGAACTTTCTTCAAAAAAAGTTCTTCAATTCGTACATTAACAGCATCATCGCTAATTACCCAAAAATGGTGACCAAAACCATCTTCAGAAATAAAATCATAATCTGCCTTCTGTTGTTTAACAATGCTTTCAACAATATGATCAATTTCAGGAACAGCCTTATAACTAAAAAAAACAGGCTCCATATTGGCATTATTGGTACGTATATGAATCATTCGGTCGTCTTCCTTATCGGGCCGGGTTAATTCATGTTTTTTAATTATTCCATTGGCATAATCACTGCAGGCTGCACACGCCACAATTCCATATTGAGTGCGACCATCCATGGTTTGAGCATAAACATAATACTGAGGTTTATCATCCTGAACAAGCCAACCTTTATCTTTAAACGAATTGTAATTGGCTGCCGATTTTTTATACACTTCGTGCGAATGTACATCAACACCTTTCTCACAATCAATTTCAGAACGAGTTACATGTAAAAGAGAACAATCCTTACCGCTTGCCATTAGTGTAGCTTCATCGCTATTCATAACATCGTAAGGCAGACATGATAAATCTTTCACTATCTCAGGTGATGGACGCCATCCCCTGAATGGTTTTACTATGGCCATATTAAATATTTTATATGGATATTATTTATTTACCCGGAAAGTTTCGTCACCGGTTTTAAAGAAATTCACAATTTGTTGGGCGGCTGCAACTCCAGCATTAACATTAGCCTCCTCGGTTTGTGCCCCTATCTTTTTCGGGGTAAAGAAAAACCTACCCGGGAATTTTTCTTCAAAGGACTTTTGATTTCCTGGAATAATATCCGACAGGTAAATAAAATCGCTTCGTTCTCCCATTAAAGCTATCAGTTCCTCTTCTTCAATAACCTCTTTACGGGCAGTATTGATTAAAACTGCTCCCTTAGGCATTAATGAGAGAAGTTTTTTATTAATTGATTTCTTGGTTGCATCGGTGGCAGGAATATGTAACGATACAAACTGGCAGGTTTTATATAACTCTTCAACAGAAGAAACCGATTCCACTCCATCTGATTTCATACGATCGGCGCTAACATAAGGATCAAAGGCATAAATTTTCATACCAAAACCTTTGGCAATTTTTGCAACATAGTATCCAACATTTCCATAGGCATGAATACCAATTGCTTTTCCTCTCAACTCAGTACCAGCTGATCCATTAAACTGTTTGCGTATAGCATACACCAACATACCAAATACCAATTCAGCCACAGCATTTGAATTCTGACCAGGGGTATTCATGGCAACAATTTTTTTTGCCGAACAAACACCTAAATCAAGATTATCGTACCCTGCTCCTGCTCTAACTACAATACTTAGCTTTTTAGCAGCTTCAAGTACATTGGCATTAACAATATCAGAACGAACAATTAAACCATCCACATCACTTACAGAGGCCAATAATTCAGCTTCCGAGGTATATTTCTCAAGCAATTCAAATTTACAACCAGCTTCTTCAACAACTTTCCTGATTTGATCAACAGCAATCTTTGAAAAAGGCTTTTCTGTAGCAACCAATACTTTTTTCATTTGTCTATAGTTTATTTGTTAACGTCAAATAGCCTGCCCCGCTAATGAGCGGGGGAGCCTGCCCATAATTAATAGCCTTGCAACGTAATCCCCGATAAACATAAACACACTATCCTGCTGTGTGTTGAAGACCTTGTTGCGACTCGTTTTATGTACATAAAATTAGCTCAGTTTAAGCTAAATAATCTCTTAATAAGAACCCAAAATAAAGATATAAAAATAGGTCAACTTATATTAACATCATAAAAAAATTCAAGGGGAAGATTGAACAACCAAACTTCCCCTTGTTATTACTACTTTATATATCAGTGTAAATGTTCAAATTCTTTCATTACATCCACAAGAGCCTGAACACTCTCAAGTGGTAAAGCATTATAAGTTGAAGCTCTGAATCCTCCAACAGATCTATGCCCTTTAAGTCCAACTATACCTTTAGAAGCAGCAAATTCACCGAAAGCTTTTTCCAGATCTTTAAATTCATCATTCATTACAAAGCATATGTTCATAATAGAACGATCCTCTTTGTTTTTAACAGTAGCTTTAAACAACTTGTTTCGCTCAATTTCGGAATACAAAACATCAGCTTTTTTATTGTTGCGTTTTTCCATCTCTTTTAAACCACCCTGATCTTTAAGCCAGATAAGTGTTTGAAGAGCAGCAAAAACTGATAATACCGGAGGAGTATTAAACATTGATTGGTTTTCGATATGAACACGATAATCAAGCATAGTTGGAATTGCCCTATCAACTTTACCAAGTATTTCTGATTTAATGATTACAAAAGACACTCCAGCAGGTGCTAGATTCTTTTGGGCACCTCCATAAATGACAGCATATTTTGATACATCAACAGGACGTGAAAAAATATCAGATGACATATCAGCTACCAAGGGTACACCAAAATCCATGTCCTTTCTGATCTCAGTTCCAAAAATAGTGTTGTTGGTCGTAATATGCAGATAATCAACATCAGATGGAACTGAAAAACCTTTGGGAATGTAACAATAATTCTCATCTTTTGAAGAAGCAACTTCAACTACTTCACCAAAGAATTTGGCTTCTTTCTGAGCTTTTGATGCCCATGTTCCTGTGTTCAGATATGCAGCCTTTTTGTTCATCAGGTTAAATGGTACCATACAAAACTGTAAACTGGCACCACCACCTAAAAAGATCACCTCATATCCGGCAGGAACTTCTAATAATTCCTTTATCAGATTAGTAGCTTGATCCATTACAGCCACGAATTCTTTATCACGATGCGAAACTTCCATTACAGAAAGGCCCGTTCCGGCAAAGTTCAGGACTGCTTCGGCAGTGTTTTTAACGGTAAATTCGGGCAAAACAGATGGCCCGGCTGAAAAATTGTGCTTCTTCATCAGAAATATATTTATATAAATACAACGGTTTAGCCAAAAAACATAAAACCTTGAAATGAAAACTTTCTGTGATTATTAAATGAAACAAAAGTCCTTAAATATTTGGTTTTATTTTGAGTTCATAAAGTTACAACTATTCATTATTTCCATACAGATGCTTCTGAATTTTTTTATGTTTTTTTTCAACCAAATTATCAACCGCATAACAAACTGTATTTCATTTAATTAACATGAATACATGTTTGAACCTCCCATAAAACAGAGTTATCTATAATTATGAAACTCTTATAAAAAGCAACTGATACCCCCAAATACATCACAAAAATGATTAAAAAAGGATGATAAACTTATTATTTGAAACTAATAAATGGTGTGGTAACAATCTTTGCTTTTAAATCACGATTCCTTATCCGGATAAAGATGTTTTTTTCTCTTTTTAAGTACTCAGAATTGATATACCCCATACCTATTCCTTGTTTTAAAATAGGCGACATGGTACCTGAAGTTACTCGCCCAATTGTTAAACCCTCATTATCTACAATTTCATAATCTTTTCGCGGAATTCCTTTTTCTTCCAGAATAAAACCTTTTAATCTTCGTGTTATGTCTCCATTTTTATGTTTCATTAGGACGTCCTTATCAATCAAATCTTTTCCGTCTTTTAGTTTGGTTATCCAACCTAACCCAGCTTCAATGGGTGATGTTGAGTCATCAATATCATTTCCATAAAGACAAAATCCCATTTCTAAACGCAAAGTATCACGTGCACCTAACCCAACGGGTATAAGCCCTTCAGGCGTTCCTTCATTCATAATGGCATTCCATATTTGGATAACCCCGTCGTTGTACATATACAATTCAAACCCCCCAGCTCCGGTATAACCTGTGTTTGATATAATAACATCAGAAATTCCGGCAAAAGAACCGGTTTTAAATGTATAATAAGGTATTGATGAGAGATCAACAGAAGTGAGACGTTGAAGAATCTCAATGGCCCTGGGGCCCTGAATAGCAAGCTGAGATATTTTATCACTTGCATTCTCCAAATCAACACCTTCTTTATTATTTTGGTTACACCAATTCCAGTCCTTATTAATATTTCCAGCGTTTACTACAAGCATATATTTATTGATCTCAAAATTATATATCAGCAAATCATCAACAATGCCTCCTTTTCCATTTGGAAAACAAGAGTATTGAACCTTACCCGGAGTCAGTAGTGATACATCATTGGAAGTTATTCTTTGAAGGTACTCAAGTGCTTTTGGGCCTTTAACCCAAAACTCGCCCATGTGTGACACATCAAACATGCCAGCAGATAGACGAACAGCCATATGCTCAGCAGTTATTCCTGAATACTCAACCGGCATCTCAAAACCTGCAAAAGCAACCATTTTGGCACCCATTGAATGGTGAATGCCGTTTAACACAGTCTTTTTCATATGTTTAATATTTGTTTATTTCAATTTATGATGTATAGTATGAATTTTCATGGAAATAATAATGATATATTTTGTCAAGAGCCTGTAAATAATTTATTTCATAATCAATTCAACAGTAAATTAAATACAAATAACCAAAAATTCAGAACACTTTAAATTTAAGGCATAATCTGCAATACAAGAAATTATATATATTCTTTCTATTTAAATAATGCAATCCAAAATATATTGAAAAAAAAAAAATCATTTTTTTCTCAACAATATTATTACTTTTGCATTGATTTTTCCTTAACTTCAACTCAAAAACCATATAGTATGTCAACCACATTTCAGGAAATTGACCTTACATATCTGGAAAGTATTGCAGATGGAGATAAGGAAATAATTAAGGAATTAGTTGTAATTTTTTTAGAACAAGTTCCTGAATTCACTCAAGGATTGGATAAGTTTTTTGCAGAAAAAAACTGGAAAGGAATTGCTGCTTTAGCTCATAAAGCTAAATCGTCGGTTATTTCAATGGGAATGGCAGAACTAGGAAACATTGATCTAAAAAATTTGGAGTTGCTAGCTAAATATCTTCGCATTTTGGAGTTACAGCATAATGAAAATTCTGGATTTAAAAGAGAAGATGAATTAAGCCACTTGATAAGAACTCTTGAGAGTTATCCCAAGCAACGACAGGATTGGGTTAAGGAAAATGCATCTGAAAAAATTATTATATCAATAATTAAGAAATTTAACAATACATGCGAAAAAGCATGTGCTGAACTTAAAACTGTTTTAGAAAGGAATTAATCATGTTTAAACTGGAGTTAATAAACAACATGCAGATTGGAACTTTGGAAGGTACCGACAGGCTTAATGCTCCTGTAGCAACAGTTGTAAAAGATGAGTTAAATGGTTTATTGGTCAAAAATCAATACAATCTGGTTTTAAACCTTGAAAATATAAGGTTTATTGATAGTACTGGAATTGGGGTATTGATTTCTGCCCTTAAAACTGCCAGGCAAAACAATGGCTCGTTCATTTTAAGCAATGTAAATAAAGAAGTTATGAGTTTATTATCGCTCATGAAACTTGACAAAGTATTTGATTTTTCCGTTTAAGCTTAATCATTTAACATAAAAAAATAACCCTTGTTTTGTTCTACTTGAAACATGGGTTATTTTTGTTTGTAACAATCATCTTCATTAATAAATTTGAAGAACATAATTAATTTCTTAAAATTAATTATGTGTTCTTTTTCGTCCGTCTCATAACTCTCAAAAAATGCGCTGTTAATAGTCAGTGATTTAGCACCTTGAAATTCGTAATCTTTGTCATGCAGAACTATCTCAGGGTATTTTTATCCGAAAAAAACTGAAAAAGTGGTGATTCAATTAGTACTTAACTTTTTCATAATAGTAAGCGTTACTATAAAGTCATAGAAACAATTGAATTGGAAGATTAATGCCTGAGCAAAAGGTTTTTTTGATCAGATCACAATTAATATTTAAAGAAAACACTTCATAATAAACCACCTACCTCCAAGATACTAAGACTTTATTTTCTTATATGCTATTATTATTAAGAATTATAGTATTACTGTGACCAGTTTAGCATTAAGATTTTCTTGAAAAAAACATAGCTTTCTGTTAGAAACACTAAGAATTTTTTCCCGAAAGAAATCTTTTACCTATTTTTACGTGACACGTTTTGTGAAAAGATAACACCTGCATGATTCTTATATGACAACAATATTTAGAATATCTGCATTCCCAATTATTTCCCAAAGGTCTCAAGTAAAGGAAATACAAGGAAAAAGAACATATACTGAAACAAGCTATCCTTACCTGGGCAAAACGGCATATTATGCAGCAATGCCTCACAACACAACAGGACCATCATCGTTACCACTTTAAATATTAACGGTTTATGTCGAAAGGAAGAATAATCACCCTAATATTTTTAGTTTTTTTGGTATTATCGTGCCATCAAAAACAAACAAAGCACCGGGGTAGGATAATAACCGATATGCTGGGACGAAAAGTAGAAGTTCCTGATACTATTAACAGTATTATTGGAATTAGGCCAGGGGCTGTTCGCCTGCTAACGTACATGCAAGCTGTTACTTATATAAAAGGTATTGAAGAAGTGGAAAAACGCAGCTTGAAACCATATAACATGGCTTATCCTGAACTTTCATCGCTGCCTATAATTGGGCCTATGCATGGTGGCGATGCAGAATTGATTTCTGCACAAAAACCGGATGTCATTATTTCCACCTACATTTCAATTACCGAAGCCAATGAGCTTCAATCAAAAACCGGCATACCTGTTATAGCCTTGCAATATGGCGATCTGGAAAAAAATATAACCATGTTTTACAATTCCCTGACGCTTATTGGTGATATTATCGGTAAAACACAGCGGGCTGATTCGGTTATTGCTTTTTTTGAGGAAATCATCAACGACTTGCATACCCGTACTAACCTAATTGACAAAAAGGATAAACATGATGTTTATATTGGAGGGGTTTCAAGCAGAGGCGCCCATGGCATAACCTCGACCGACAATGCCTACGAGCCATTTATATTTGTTAATGCAAATAATATTGCCCAAACCCTTAAAGGCCAAAACCATTCAATAAATATTGACATTGAACAACTCATTAAATGGAATCCGGATATTATTTTTCTGGATTGCGCCGGATTGGAAATTATTGAGCAGGAAATTCATGATAATCCTGAAATATATAACTCGCTGAAAGCATTTCGCGATTCATTGGTATATCAGATACAACCCCATAACTGGTACACAACCAATTTTGGAACGGTTCTGGTGAATTCTTACTTTGTTGGAAAAACAATTTATCCCCAACAGTTTTCGGATATCGACCTGCAACAAACAGCTGATTCAATTTATACAGTGCTTTTGGGAAGCAATGTATTAAACAGCATGATTGATTATTACGGTGGATATACAAATTACAAGAGGTACTAGATGGCTGATTTTTTAGTTCACAGAAAATACAAACAATACATCAGGCGAAAGTGGTTGTTTATAATAACTATAACTATCCTGCTTATTATCTTTTTCTTTATTGGTTTATCACTTGGTGGTTTAAAAATTCCGCTTAGAAACGTCTTTTCCTCTTTAATTGGCCAATCAGTATACAGCGATTCAGTTGTTGTTTTAAATATCCGCTTGCCAAGAGTGTTGTCGGCCATTGTTGCGGGCATTGCATTATCAGTATCGGGGGCAGCCATGCAAAGTTTATTACGTAATCCGCTTGCTTCTCCAGTTTCGCTGGGCATATCGCATGGGGCAGCATTCGGGGCGGCTTTTGCTGTTATAGTGCTTGGGCAAATATCATATAACAACACAAACCTGTCGGAAACAACACCTTACCTGATTAGCATTTCGGCCTTTTTGTGGAGTATGGTCAATACGCTGGTTATTTTAACCATAGCTAAACTTAAAGGAGCCCGGCCTGAAACCATCATTTTGTCGGGCATAATTAGCGGGTCATTATTTACAGCTGCCACATCTGCCTTACAGTATTTTGGTGATGATGTACAGGTTTCATCCATCGTATTCTGGCTTTTTGGCGATATGGGAAAGACATCTTGGACTAAATTCTGGATTCTTCTTGTTGTAACAATGCCGGCATTCATTTATTTTATAAAAAACAGGTGGAATTATAATGCCCTACGTACGGGAGATGAAACAGCCAAAAGCCTGGGGGTAAGAACCAGTCGGATACGCATAACTGGAATGTTGATTGCCACACTGGTATCGGCCGTAACAGTTTCCTTTTTTGGGGTTATAGCTTTTGTAGGGCTTGTGGTACCACATATTGTGCAACGATTTATTGGCAACGACGAACGTTTTTTAATACCTGCCTCTGCCCTGTTTGGAGGTATGTTTTTACTTTTTGCCGATACAGTAGCACGTACCCTTTTATCACCCATAGTATTACCTGTGGGTATACTTACTTCATTTTTGGGGGCTCCTTTGTTTATCTATCTTTTAATTAAAAACATGGGGAGGGATATATAATGATTAAAGTACAAAACCTCAATTTTGCCTATAAGACCGACTTGGTGCTTAAAAATATCTCAACAGAAATCAGAAAGGGGGAATTTGTTGGGATTGTTGGCCCCAATGGTTCCGGTAAAAGTACCTTGATTAAAACAATGGCAGGCATATTACCAATTAATAAAAAAACAGTGTTTATTAATGATTGCGATATTAATTCTTATAAATACAATGAATTAGCGCGTACGGTAGCTTATGTTCCACAATCAGAACAACATTATCCGGTAAAAGTATTTGATGCGGTTCTTATGGGTCGTAAACCATACATTGGGTGGGCTCCAACAAAAAAAGACCATACAGCGGTACTAAGGGTCTTAAAAATGATGGAACTCGAAGAAATAGCCATGTCGCATATAAACGAATTGAGCGGCGGGCAACAGCAAAGAGTGTTTATTGCAAGGGCACTGGCTCAGGAAGCCGATATTCTTGTGATGGACGAACCCACAGCCAATCTTGACCTGCGCCATGCACTGGATGTGCTACAGTTACTAAAAAATTTATCAGATAATGGAATAACCGTAGTGATAGCTATTCACGACCTGAATTTTGCTGTTAGGTTTTGCAACCGTATGATGATGTTAAACAATGGTTCGGTATTTTCATACGGAGGCCGTGAAATTATGACTGCTGAAAACATTAAAAAACTATATAAAATTGAAGTAGAAGTACTTCAACAAAACAAACATATTTTTTTCATCCCAAAGTAAAATTTTGAATATGACAATTACAATAAGCCCGATAGGTATTGTTAAAAATGGTTTTACGCAAGCAGCCGATCCTTTTGAAATGAAAAAACATGAAAGCCGGATTATTGTTTTTCCAGAATTTCAAGAAGGTTTGTTTAAAATTGAACAATCAGAATTTATTGATATAACTTTTCATTTTCACAAATCGGAAGGATACAATCTTCAGGGCCCAATATACGATGGAGAAGTGAAAGGTGTTTTTGCATCACGTAGCCCAAGACGGCCAAGTGCTTTGGGAAATACCACCGTAAAACTTATTGCACGCGAAGGAAATGAACTGGTTGTTAGCGGTCTTGATGCTATCAACGATAGCCCTGTAATTGACATAAAGCCATGTAATATGAATTTTTACAAAGAACATGGGGAAACAATTGATGTCAACAGATTGAAATACAGTCCGCGATGGGATATTACACGTTACATTAAAACCAACGATCTGAATAACTTATTGCTTGAAGCAGCCAGGTTGCACGGACATTTTTGCCCTGGTCTTACTTTGGGAGTTATGGCAGCCACTTTTGCTATGCAGAAAATACGGGAACTTTCGGATGGCATGGAAGATTTAATAGCTATTACCGAAACCAATAATTGTTTTTCAGATGGTATTCAGTTTGTAACCGGTTGTACCTTTGGCAATAATGCCCTAATATTTAAAGATCTGGGGAAAAATGCCTTTACGCTTACTACGCGAGATAGGAAAGGCATCAGGGTTATTGTCCAAAACAATTCAAGTGAATATTTGCGCCAACAGCATCCGAAGTTTTATGAATACTTTCAAAAAGTGGTTATTGAACGAAACCACGATCCCGAACTCCGGGTAAAATTTCGTGAATTTGGGATAGAAATATCATTTGCCATGCTAGCTTTGGATTTTAATAAATTATTTTGTGTACAGGAAATCACACCCGACTTGCCCCAATATGCCCCAATACACGAAAGTTTTATTTGTGCTGTTTGCGGTGAAAATACAATGAATACACGTATTTCAGAATATGAGGGCTCAAGGTTATGTCTGGCATGCGCAAAAAAACCATTTGGACAATTAACAGGCCATGGGATTGTTATTGAGCATTAATTAAAACATAAAAAATGATAGATAATAAAACCCTGTTACACCTAAGAAATTGGTTTATAAATTATGTGCATACATTTAAGAATGAAGATCTTGAAATACAGAAAAACATTGATTTGAAAGAAGAGCACACAAAACGTGTGTGTGAAGAAATTTTATACATTGGTAAACAACTCGGATTAAAGGATGAAGAATTGCGTTTGGCTGAAATTATAGCTTTGTTCCATGATATTGGTCGTTTTGAGCAGTACACACGTTACAAGACTTTTGCGGATGGAAAATCAGAAAATCATGCCGAGCTAGGTGTAAAAATTCTTTTAAAACATGGGGTTCTGAAAGGAATAGATAATGAAACCAAAGAACTGATTTTGTGCTCGATAAAATATCACAACCGGCCTTCATTGCCCAATAACGAGACAGAGAAATGTTTATTTTTTACAAAGATGCTTCGCGATGCCGATAAGCTCGACATCTGGAAAGTGGTTACCGATTATTATCAGAGAAAAAACAGTGAACGCAATGCAGCAATTGAACTTGATTTACCTGATACATTAGGTTTTTCAAAAGAAGTAAGACAGGATTTGCTGAACAAAAAAATTGTTGATATTAACCATATAAAAAACCTGAACGATTTTAAATTGCTCCAGGCAGGTTGGATTTTTGATATTAACTTCAAAACCACCTTTGATAGTATAAAAAAACGCCGTTATCTGGAATTAATACAAGAGGTTCTGCCAAAAACAAAGGAGATCACCGAAATATTTAATTTTGTAATTAAATTTCAACAAGAACAAAGCATTACACATGTGCCGAATAATGATTTGGGTTGACCAATTCGCGGTATTTAAAAACGATTTTTTTATAATCTTCCCAGGTATCTTGTTTTAACGATGGATCGCGTAACAATGCTGCCGGATGGTACACAGGCATGGCTAACCTATCATAGCAATTAATCCAGGTTCCTCTTTCGCGGGTAATTCGATGTTCTGGTCCTGCCATATACTTTAATGCTGTAGCCCCAAGCAATATTATAATTTTGGGGTTTATAAGCTCCATTTGATTTAACAACCAGGGTTTACAAATGTTAGCTTCTTGCGATGTCGGTACCCGGTTGTCGGGCGGTCTGCACTTAACAATGTTACTGATAAAAACATGTTCTTCGCGGGTAAAACCACAGGCGGCCAATATCTTGTCAAGCAACTGCCCCGATTTCCCAACAAATGGCCTTCCCTGGAGATCTTCTTCCCTACCTGGAGCTTCGCCGATAATCATTATTTCTGCCTTAAAATTGCCTTCACCAAAAATAACATGGTTACGAGTTTTATGTAATTCGCATTTTGTACATTTTTGAATATCTGCATTAAGTAATTGCATGCTAAGCTGATAAAAAGAAATTAAGTAATGGAGACTAAATACAATATTAAAACAACACCTCCTGTTAAAATTATAAATGTAATAAACAAAGAAAGCCACGAGGACGAAACATACAAACTATTGTTAATTTGTTTCTCGTTTTTTTTATATTGAAGATAAGCCAGCATAGCAAGTATTACACCTAACGTTATCATAATTACTCCAACCATTGCCGAGTAACCTTTTGACGAGTCTTCAACATTAACATTAAATTCATCTAGTTTTTCCCGATTTTTTTTTTATAATTGATATAACATCCTCTACCGTGTAGACTCAAATGGCGCCAGCATGAAAGGTTTGAGTTGCAATCCCCGGCTTACATCGCCATCTTTGGATATTGATCAAGAATTATTTTGCACCCACTTACTTCAGCTTAAAACAACCATGCTATTAAGCCAATTACAGTGACAATTTCTTTCTTAATAAGCATTTGTTGTAAGTAATACAAGCGTACAAGCTTCCTCTGTGATTATTCCCTTTTCATCTAATTGCTTGGCAAATTCAGGATTCTCTGTACCTGGATTGAAAATAACCCTTCGAGGATTCAAGAATTTTATATAATCATAATATCCTGTTTGATTCTTTGCTGAAACGTACATTGTTACCGTATCAACATCGGGATAATCAACATGTTCTTTTGTTATTTCTTTATCAAATAAAACTCCGGATCTGTTACCGATCATATATATATCATGTTTGTGCGCGAGTAATTTTTCAGCAGCTTTATACGAATAACGTTCTGGATTTATACTTGCACCTATAATCAATGTTTTTTTAGTCATTATTTTATCATTTTAATTTTAATACTAAAATTTACTTTTATATTTTGTTTTATTGTTCTTTTCTTAATATCCCGCCGTAATTGCACCTTAGGCAACAGCGGTAATTTATCAGGAGAAATTTCTATTTCTTCACTTTTTACATTACCATCGTGAATTTTGAATATCTCGTAATGGTTACATTGCCCTATATATTCACTTAACTGACCTTTAGAAACAGGAACTGCAATCCTTTTCATTTTAATACTATTTATTGAATACAAAGATAGATACCGATAACTTTTACAATAACGAAAACAGGTTTGAAAAATCTGTAGTTTTGGTTGAGATAGGAAGAAATGGATAAAATCATCAAAAACATGTTTAGAACAATACCCAAATAAGGATTATCATGATTAAATCAGTACATTTTATGTAACCATAATATCATAATAATTTATTCATTTCTGAAAACTAATTCATCATTCTCACAATCAATCATTATTTCTTTCTCTTTATCGATTTTTTCGGCAAGAATCATTTGTGATATGTTGTTCAGTATATGCCGCTGAATAGTTCGCTTTATTGGACGTGCACCATATAATGGATCAAAGCCGGTTTTCACAATCCAGTCAACTGCCAAATTAGAAATTACAAGTTTAATTCCCTGACTTAACAGCATTGAAGCAACAGCCTCGAATTGAATTTTAACCACATCCCTTATCTGTTCTTTATTTAAAGGAGTGAATAAAATAATTTCGTCAATACGATTTAAAAACTCGGGCCTAATGGTTTGTTTAAGCAAATCCATAACCCGTTCTTTGGCAATATCAGCTTTATGGATATCAAAACCTCCATCGTTGTCAACATCAATATCCTGTTGTAACAAGCTTGAGCCAATATTTGATGTCATTACAACAATGGTATTCTTGAAATCAACCACTCTACCCTTGTTATCGGTTAACCGGCCATCATCCAAAACCTGTAACAGTATATTAAAAACATCAGGGTGAGCCTTTTCAATTTCATCGAGTAATACCACCGAATAGGGTTTTCTTCTGACAGCTTCAGTAAGTTGGCCTCCTTCATCATAACCAATATATCCAGGAGGAGCTCCAACCAAACGCGAAACAGAGTGCCGTTCCTGATACTCCGACATATCGATACGCGTCATCTGATTGTCATCATCGAACAAGAAACCAGCCAAAGCTTTAGCCAGTTCGGTTTTACCCACTCCGGTTGTACCTAAAAAAACAAACGAACCAATGGGACGTTTGGCGTCCTGAAGACCTGCCCTACTCCTACGTATAGCATTAGCAACGGCACTTATGGCTTCATCTTGTCCCACAACCCTTTTATGCAATTCCTGTTCAATACTCAACAATTTCTGCCGTTCGCTTTTCAGCATTTTACTAACAGGTATCCCAGTCCATCTACTAACTATCTCGGCAACATCTTCAGCATCAACCTCCTCTTTTATCATTGGTTGGTCAGTTTGAAGTTCCTGCAATTTCAGCTTTAGTTTTTCAATGGTTTGCTCCGCTTCTTTAATCCGACCATACCTCAACTCAGCCACAAGCTCATAGTTACCTTCGCGCTCAGCCTTATCAGCATCAAAACGAAAAGTTTCTATATTTGACTTTTGTTTCTGAATCAGGTCAATAATATTACGTTCTTCTTCCCATTTTGATCTTAATACCGATCGTTGTTCTTTTAATTCGGCTATTTCTCTTGATAGTTCATCTAGCTTAGTTTTTGCTCCTTCCCTTTTAATTGCTTCACGTTCAATCTCCATCTGTTTAATTTTCCTTTCAATTTCATCAATTTCTTCGGGAACTGAGTTCATTTCAAGGCGTAAGCGTGAAGCAGCTTCATCAATAAGATCAATGGCTTTATCAGGCAAAAACCTATCAGATATGTACCGTTTAGATAACTCAACTGAGGCAATAATTGCTTCGTCGCGAATTCTTACTTTATGATGTGATTCATAACGTTCTTTTAGTCCCCTGAGAATGGATATGGAAGACAGCACATCGGGTTCGTCGACCAACACTACCTGGAAACGGCGTTCTAAAGCTTTATCCTTTTCGAAATATTTTTGATATTCACTAAGGGTAGTTGCTCCAATAGCCCGCAATTCGCCCCGGGCCAAAGCAGGTTTCAGTATATTAGCTGCATCCATTGCTCCTTCACTCTTTCCGGCTCCTACAAGTGTGTGTATTTCATCAATAAATAAAAGAATCTCACCTTCGCTGGAAATAACCTCCTTTACAACTGATTTGAGTCTTTCCTCAAACTCTCCCTTATATTTGGCTCCGGCAATAAGCGATCCCATATCCAAGGAAAATATCTGCTTTGTTTTAAGGTTTTCAGGAACATCGCCATTAATTATCCTGTGGGCCAATCCTTCGGCAATGGCAGTTTTACCAACTCCGGGCTCACCAATAAGAATAGGATTATTCTTGGTTCTTCGTGATAAGATTTGCAAAATTCGCCGTATTTCTTCGTCGCGGCCAATAACAGGATCGAGTTTGCCACTGCGTGCCCGCTCATTAAGATTGATAGCAAAACGGTTTAGTGCATCATAAGTATCCTCAGCAGTTGAACTGTTAACCGAGCTGCCCCTCCTGAGTTCAATGATAGCCTTCTTTAATGCGTCTTCTGATGCTCCGGCATCTTTAAGCATTTTACCAACGGCATCATTAGCAGCAACAAGTGAGAGTAAAATATGCTCAATACTTGCAAACTGATCGCCCATATCTTTCGATGCTTTGAGTGCTTTTTGCAAAGCTTCACTTGCCGAACGGCCCAGATACGGTTCTCCTCCTGTGACTCGCGGATATGACTCGATAATTTTGTCAAGAATAGGCTCAATCGACCCTAATCCCAACTTGTTAAAAAGAAATCGGGTTAAACCCTCTTCAGTTTGAATCAATCCTTTTAACAAATGGCCCGATTCAATGGACTGATGATTCATCCCTTCAGCAATTTGAAAAGCTTGCTGAACAGACTCTTGCGCCTTAATTGTAAATTGATTCAGGTTCATATTATGTTTTTATTATTACACATTTTTAAATTTATAAGTCAGAGCTTTACTGTCTGATTATTATGACATTATGTTTCACATTTCAATTTAAATCGAACACTGAATATCATAATAATATCAGTGAATTATAGGTATAACAAAACCATTGCCAATACATAATCTCCGCCAATTTGTCGTTTTTCCCATCAGCCAATGCGCCATTTTTTCATGGTTGTTTGTTACAATTCCAATAGTTTAAACCCTAAAATCGGCCAAAAACCTTTAAATTCGTAAAAAAATTAAACATATAAAAATGAAAAACATCCTGTTAGTATTTGTAATCCTTATTGCCTTGGGGTCATGCAATTTAACAAGTTCAAAGGAAGCCTCATCTGAAAAGTGTTGTGATTCCCAACTAAAATCAGCTCAAAGTGAATACCTGACCATTGAAAAATTACTAGCAAGTCCGGACGATTATATTAACAAAACCGTAACCATAAAAGGACTTTGTATTCATATCTGCAAGAACGGTGGTAAAAGAATGTTCCTTCAGGGAACAGATGAAGATCAATTGATTTTGGTTTTAGCTGGTAACGAAATAAGCAGTTTTGAAAATGAACTCACAGGATCTCATATTGCTGTTACAGGATTATTAATGGCACTAGAGATTGATGAGGAAGAAACTCCTAAAGAAGATGAAAACCCCTCCTGTGAAACCAAAAGTAAAGTTAAGAGTTATCAAATAAATTGTACTTCATACAAAATTTCACATACCGACATCACTTTTTAAGGTGATAATAATAAAATCGCAATTATATTATGTAAATTTAAATCTCATTTTATAAAATTTATCTGAGAAATTATTCATTTTTTAAAATTCCCGTGAATTTCAAAAAACCACTGAGGCTACTATATATCAATTCATTACAAGTATCTCTCAATAATTATTCAGGTTACACATTCTATAAATTCAATAACTTATAACATTTTATTACAAAAAATATCCATTTACTATTTAATTTATTCATTGTTTTAGATAACTTTGGGAACAATGACTGACTATAAAGCCAAAAAAATGAATAAGAAAATTACTCTTTTTCTGATTTTGTTATCTGTAACATTCATACTTCCAAACGGAGTTAATTCGCAGGAAGATCAGTTAATCAAAGGTTGTACTGATAGCTTGAGGGCTCCTTATGTTCTTGGGGACCGATCGATGAAAACTTTCCTTACCGGCGATGAGGTTGCTGAGTTTAGAACGACCTTTTTTAGTGGCAACACATACCGCATTGTTTCCTGTACTTATGAGCCTTATCTCATCCAGTTTTCCATATACGATACCAACAGAAATCTGCTTTTTTCTAATGCCAATTATAAAAATGTCAGTTTATGGGATTTTAAAATGGAAGGGTCCATGGAATGTATTATTGAGGCTCGACTTAATAAAGAAGTTGCTTCCTCAGGCATGGTGCTTTTATTAGTGGGTTTCCGTTACAGTGATTAATTTTCAATTATTCCTTTTAATCAAATTCCATTAATTATCTTCTTACATGAGTGAAGGTATTCTTAAGGCTTTGATGCAACTTTTCGCCCTGGTATCTTCCCAAAATCAAAATGATGAGGAAAGAAGGGGTGTAGTGAAGAATTACCTCTCACAACAACTTAACAACAAGCTTGTTGAAGAATACCTCTTCCTCTTCGACAACTATCAAAATGAGCACAAATCCAAACTGAGAGAAAAGGATAAGATAAAAAAAATTCATTCAGCCAGTTCAGTTAAGGTACTCAAAATAGCAACATCAATAAATGAGGAGTTAACTCATTATCAAAAACTAATAGTTACAATACAATTACTTGAATTTCTTAATTCAGGAACAACAGGTATTTCTGTTACTGAAATGGAGTTTGCAAATACCATTTCGGCTACTTTTAATATTTCAGAATCAGAATACTCTGGAATTTATAATTTCGTTAATAACAATTTTTTAACTAGTCAACCCGAGGCAGAGTTAATAACTATTTCAGGCAATCCTGAACATAAAAACCAACCTGGCTATTTATTTCGCGAACACCTTAGAGACGAGTTGTATTTTTTGAATATCCGCTCGGCTAATTTGTTACTTTTGAAATCAAAAAAGGGAAGCGACCTTACCTTAAATGGTCAATTACTTCAACAAAATCGCATCCATTATTTACGTCCGGGTAGTTCCATAAGACACTCCAGGATAACACCAATAACCTATACCGATATTTTCTCATATTTCCATCAGGATATTCAATCGCATTCATTTCTGTTTGAAGTTGAAAACATGTCGTTTCGTTACCGACGAAATCAGACTGCTCTGCACTCAATGAGTTTCAAGGCCGAATCGGGACGCTTAGTTGGAATAATGGGCGACTCGGGAGCTGGGAAAAGCACTCTTATTAATGTTTTAACGGGTATTCTCCGACCAGGTGAAGGACAGGTTACAATAAATGGTATAGATATTCATAAAGAGCCTTCAAAAGTAAAAGGTTTAATTGGTTATGTTTCGCAGGATGATCTTTTAATGGAAGATTTGACGGTGATGCAAAACCTTTACTATAATGCAAAACTCTGTTTTGATCACCTCTCGATACCTAACATAAAAAGAAAGGTATCTAAACTGCTTGTGGCTTTAGGTTTAAATGAAATTCGCCACATGAAAGTAGGTAGCCCTTTGAATCCTGCTATTAGCGGAGGCCAGCGAAAACGGTTAAACATTGCACTTGAACTCATAAGGGAACCGGCTGTTATGTTTCTCGATGAACCAACATCAGGCCTATCTTCGAGAGACTCAGAAAACATTATGGACCTGTTAAAGGAACTCTCGCTTAAGGGAAAACTAATTTTTGTTGTAATCCACCAGCCTTCGTCAGATATCTTTAAAATGTTTGACAAGTTACTGGTTCTTGATTCAGGCGGATATCTTGTATATAATGGAGATGCAGTTGAATCAATTAACTACTTTAAACGTTGTATTAACCATGTAAACCGCGAAGAAACTGAGTGTCCGTTATGCGGTAATGTCAGTCCCGAACAAATCCTTACAATTGTTAACAGTCACGTAATGGATGAGTATGGGAATCCAACCCAAAGCCGCAGAATTTCGGCTGATGAGTGGTATCAAATATACAAGAAGCAACCCGGAGATGAAGGCGTGAAACTAAAGGAGCTTCCCAATACACTGCCTCAGGTTAATTTCAACATACCAGGCCGACTTAAGCAGTTACATATATTTTTAACTCGTGATGTATTGTCCAAATTAGCCAATCGTCAATATATCCTTATTAATCTTTTTGAATCTCCAGCACTGGCTTTAATTCTGGCTTCGCTATTATTGTTTTTCGAAGTAGGATCGGGCAGTTCAAGCGAATATGTATTTTATAAAAATCCGAACCTGATTATTTATAATATTATTTCAATTATTATAGCCATTTTTATTGGTTTATCGGTGAGTGCCGAAGAAATTATCAGCGATCGGAAAATTCTGAAAAGAGAATCCTTTTTAAACCTAAGTCGTTTAAGTTACATTATTTCTAAGGTTATTATTCTTGCTTGCCTATCAGCCATACAAACAGGCCTTTTTGTACTGATTGGGAACTCCATTTTGCAAATCAAAAGAATGGGACTTACATATTGGATCATTTTATTTTCCGCATCGGTATTTGCCAACCTTTTGGGCCTAAACATTTCTGATAGTTTCAAAAAAACCGTTAACATATATATTCTAATCCCTTTCCTAATTATTCCTCAACTTATATTAAGTGGTGTTTTTGTTAGTTACGATCAATTAAATCCCGATTTATCGTCAGCAAAAACAATTCCATGGTATGGGGAATTAATAACAGCCCGTTGGGCTTTTGAAGCTATTTCAGTCGAAAATTATAAAAACAATGAATACGAGAAGAACTTTTTTGTTCATGATAAACTTAAAAGTGTAGCAACTTACAGAAAAGACTTTTGGCTTCCTGAAATAAAAAACCAAATAGAACATTTCAATAAAACTGATAAGGAAGATGAGAAAACATCTGTACTAAAGTTGATAAAAAACGAGATAGAGAGGCATAATAATAAAAATATGCCAGACCTTAACTTTACCAAAACCGCATTTATCACTATCGGAAAATTCGACACCATCATACAAAATCGTTTAAGCGAGCATCTTGATAGCCTTCGAACTTTTTACGTTGGTTTGTACTGCAAAGCAGATGAAATGATGGAACTACGAAAACAACAGCTGATAAAATTGAATGGTGGTGAAGAATGGCTCACGAATTTACGCAATCAATACCACAACGAGGGACTGGAACGTTTTGTAAGGAGAAGCAATGATATATTCTCAAATAAGGTTATTAGATATAAAGATGAGTTGATTCAAAAATTTGATCCTATTTTCGAAGATCCTGATCATCCATTTATTAAAGCTCAGTTCCTTGCATCTTCCAAAAATTTCAATGGTAAAGCCTATGATACATATAAGGTAAACCTGATGGTAATATGGGCATTAAATTTGGTCTTATTTATTCTTTTATATGCCGCATTATTTGATAGATTTTACAAATGGAGCTTAAGGTTTAAAAGAAAATATGAGAAACTCTTTTCTAATCGTCCTAATAATTAGGATTAAGCACTTTCTATCCTAACACACATTATTTATCGCTAGTGTTATGTCAACAATAAAATGGTGTTTTTTAGTTGAATGTTTTGGGGAGTGTTGATAGTTCACCGCACAGAAAAACATTACATCAAAAGCCTGTCACTGGCTGCGTAATGAAGAACCTAACTCTTTATCCAATTGCAAAAATCGGTAATTGGTAGCCAAACGAAGAATCCTATTATTTTAGTCGGTCAGTAGTGATTATTGATATTTTCAGTATTAATAATTATAACCCTTATGAGTTCTCTGAATAAGGTTTATAATTCATTGAAGAGATAAAATATTAACCTTGCCTAAACTATTATTTTAACAATTTTTGCGTATCTTAAATTCGCTAAGCCAGAGTTTGACTATTTGATTAATAAAACGTTATGTTTTAGGCTTCAATTTATGTCAAACCATGACTATCAAAAAATAATATAACATGCGTATTTTAGGTAATCAATTACAGAACTGTTTTTTGAATTCAAATAGTAGCATAAAAATAGTATGGGATTTTTTAAAATTTATAAAAGTTGGAAACCTGCTTTTTTCATTGCAGGTTTATATTTGGTTATTGGTTTAATCTGGATCTATTTTTCAGACAGAATACAACCTGATTGGCTCAATTATCCGAATGGACAAATACGATTCCAAACAATAAAGGGTGGACTATACGTGATTGTTACAGCCACGCTATTGTTTGTTTTGATCTTAAAACAGGTTCATAGAAGAAACCAGTTAATCCAATTATTAAAAAGCAATAATTACCTTTTAACCCAAATTCTGGATAAAAACATTGGTTTTGATTTAGTAATTATTGACAACACCGGAAAAATCATTTTTGCAAGAGGAAATGCCGAATTCCTGGCTAATAAGAAAACATCTGATCTTGAAGGATTGAATGTTTTCCGGAATATGTTTAGTGCCTTTAATAACGATTCTTTCAAACGGTTTTACAAACATCTACGTGAAACCCGACAAGAAACAAAACAAGAATCAAAAATATCAGGCATATGGTACGAAATTCATGGATCAGTAATAAGTGATAAGGAAGGTCCTGATTCAGAAAAAGATCTGATACTTCTTGTTTTTAAAAATGTGAATCACCCTAAAAATATTGAGAACTTACTTAAAAATGAAGAATCTCTGAATAAACAAAATATTACCGAGATCAATCATTTAAAAGTAATTATTCAAAACTCAAAAGAATACCAAAAAGTACTTATCGACAATCTTTATAACGGTATAATTATTTTTTCTGTTGATCCGCTGGGAGCTCCTGGAAGGGTTATAAGCATAAATCAAACTGCAATTAACATCCTTGAAACTGATGCTGAAAAATTAGATAATAAAAGATTACAAGAAATCATCAGGTTTGAGAAACCTTATGAAGCCTCAATGGTTTTTAAAAATAACTACAAGGAAAAAAAGCAGGTAGTAGTTAATTCCTTCGTGACTGGTAATAATATTGCAAATAAACCAATTGAATTGATATGCCGATATTCAGCTACTCAGCATGGATCATTTATCATGTTTATTATCAGAGCCCTGAATAAGGATATTGAATTCCCGGTCAACAATTTAAACTTAGATTTAAGATCAGTTCTTGATGGTTTTACCGATGGAGTAATGATAATACAGGCAGATGGTAAGTGTTTGTTCACTAATCAATATATGAAAGAACTTCTGAAAATGGATTATACTGCCAATGAACAACCCACCCTTGCCGAGTTGGTTTCATTTGGTGGAGATATTGATATTAGTAAATTCTTTAAACTGTGCTTAAAAGGAGAAATTATTAAAATCCCTCACTATCAATCAGCGCAACATGAGAAAAGGTGGTTTGCATCGGTTCTTTATCCACTTACAAATAAGAATGAAAAAGTTGATAACGTATTACGCATTGTAAAGGATGTATCCTCAATATACGAATTTGAGCATACTCTTAAGATTCAAAAAGAATATGTTGACGATAGCACTAAATTACGAAATTTATTTCTTTCAAACCTCTCTCATGAGATTCGAACACCCATGAATGGGATTATTGGTTTCGTTGAACTTTTGGAAAACGAAGATCTTGATCAAACTCAAAAAAGCTATTTACAATATATCCGACAGAGTTGTGATGCTTTTTTTGATATACTTGATTCGCTTATAAAAATATCGGAAATTGAGAAAAAGGGAGTTTCTCTTAAGAAAGAGTGGCTTGAGATACAGTATATTTTAGATGATTTAAAGAAATTTGCTAAAAGTGAAATTAAAAAAAACAGTAAAAGCAACTTAATATTCAGGCTTAATACATCCGAAAAACTGAATTTGGATAAGATATATACCGACAGGGATAAGATTTTAGGAATCTGGAAAATACTTATTAGTAATGCTGTTAAATTTTCCCGACAAGGTATTATTGAAACAGGTTTATCGATAACTAAAAACGGTGATTTTGAATTTTGGGTTTCAGATACAGGTATGGGTATCAAAGCCGTTAACATAAAATCTATTTTTCTGCCCTTTACTACTTTTAATAACTCAGAGTACACTATTTTGGGTGGTCTTGGACTTGGACTGCCAATTGCCCGAGCATACGCCAATTTATTTGGTGGAGATATTATTGTAGAAACAAAAGAAAATGAAGGTTCAAAATTTATAGTGACCCTACCATTAAAAATCAATTCTGAAAATAAACCGGAAGAAAGAGTCCATAATACCCAGTTAAAGAAGATTATGGTTGTTCAGGATGGAGTTGACAGCTCTAAAGAAATCAGGGAAATTCTTGAAGGTTTTGGAGTTAACGTTATTCAGGCTCAAAATGGAGCCATGGCTATTGAAATGCTGCTTAATCATCCAAATACAGATCTGGTAGTTTGTGACACGCATTTATCTGATATGAATGGTCTTGAATTATTGCATGCCATCCGACGTATGCGTATAGGAATACCAATTATAGCCCAAACGTCCTTTTATTTCCCGGATGAACAAAAACAATATTTAAATTCGGGATTTGAAGATTACGTAGTAAAACCCATTAACAAATCATTGCTTTTTTCATGGATAACAGGATAGAATCAAAACATCAACCTCATCAATACTTTATTGGCCTTACTATGGCTAATAAAGACATTAAAACAGTAAACAAAAGAATAATCAATAAATTAAACTTAGGTGTAGAAATTGGTGACGAGCCAATATGCTTTATTGGTGCATAAATATGCGACTTTCCCAATGGATTCTCTGAGTCAAAATACACCGGATAGAGTTTTCTTATATAATCATTATCAGAAACAACTACTTTATTAATATTTTTTTCATCAGTTAGCACCTCCTCCAATTTCTTATTGGTAGAGATCTTTTTCAGTTCATTATAATCCTTATCGCCCAAGTTATTCACTAATTCATCCTTGGCAAACTCAATAGAATCATAAGCAGTAGATAAATGACTGCGCACATTACTAAGGTAGTTTAAAAACTGCGCTCCTTTAATTGTATCACTAGAAAAAGAAAACGGCCAGGTAATTTTTTCCAAATTGCTTATTCCGTTTTGAACCAGTTTATAGTTTGCCGAATCAGGAGTAAGATAATAAGAGGAGGAATAAGAATCACCAAAAAAATCTTTTTCCAATTCCGGTATCATAAAACTACGGTAATACGACAACCCGGCCATTTCCTTATCAAACAAATAAAAACTTTCTGAGTATTTATTTTCTGTAAATAGCGCAACTGAAATTCCCTCAAAAGCCCATCGCGAAACCATAATATTAGCAAATGAAGGTACATACCTTTCGGAAGAGAAAGCAGGATTAATTTTGTTAAAATCAATGACTGCTCCTGAAAACAAAATTTGAGGAACTAACAAAAATGGTATAGCAACATAAACTGAAGCCATTGTTTTAAAAAAGGAAGACAGGAGCAATCCCATAGCATTAGCCGAAACAGCTGTTAACCAAAGAGTAATAAAAAACAAGCCGGAAATTTGAGGTAAATCAAGAATTGAATAGCTTATTATATAATAACTGAACATCTGAATAGCAGACAGGAAAGAAAGAAAAAACAGCTTCGATAAAAAATAGGCCGCATAACTTAGGTTTAAAAAAGATTCTCTTTTCAAAGCTGCCCGGTCTTTTATAATTTCAGTAGCCCCCCCCATTACACCAACAAAAATGGCAACAATAACACTCATAAAAATAAACGCCGGCATATTCTCATTTTCATAATATTGATAATGCCCTACAGTGGGATTAATATGTCGTGTAAAAACACTTAAAACAGTAGCTAGTAATGGTGTAAGTAAAAGTGAAAGAAGAAGATATTGATAATCCTTTATCTTGGTTAATAAATTCCTTAAAAAATATACTCCAAATTGCTCAATTTTTCCCGGAATATTAAGTTTAGGTTCATCAAGAAGTTGAAAATGTTCATTTTTAGGTAGTTTTTCCGAGACAGATAAAAAATGCTTGTGCCAGCGTTGGGATGAGATTTGCCGTTTATCTTTTTTTTCCAGAGCCGGACGTATCTTTTCAATCTGAGTAAGATTAAAAACATCGTCAGGATTAATATTTCCACAATGAGGGCATTCATTCTGATGGGCATCAACAAATCTTAATTTAGTTTTAAGATATGAAATAACGTGCATTGATGGTCCATAATAAACAGGATAACCACCCTGATCGATAAACAAAAGCTTATCAAACATTTTAAATATTTCGGATGAAGGCTGATGAATATTTAGAATAATCAGTCGCCCATTATTCGAAACCTGCCTAAGTACATTCATAATGGAAACTGAATCTGAGGATGATAACCCCGATGTTGGTTCATCCAAAAAGAGAATTCCGGGGTCTCTTATCAGTTCCAAAGCAATGTTAAGCCTTTTTCTCTGGCCTCCACTTATTATTTTATCCAAGGGACTTCCAACCTGTAAATTCCTGATTTTCCATAAACCAAGCTCTTTTAGCAGGTAATTTACCTTATCACAACGTTCTGTTTTACTAAGGTTAGTTAGCGAAAGATCAGCAATAAAGTTAAGATTCTGAAAAGCACTTAAATTTTCATATAAAGCATCATCCTGAGGAACATATCCTATAAATCCCTTTGTTTGGTTCTTATTTGTATGAACATTTAACCCGTTAATGGTTATAGATCCTTTATAAGGTTTAAAAAGACCTATAAGAAGGTTCATCAGGGTCGTTTTTCCTGAGCCACTCCCTCCCATTATAGCAATCAACTCTCCCGATGAGGCCGAAAAACTTAACTGGTTAATACCATAAGTTCCATTTGAAAAACGATATTCCAAATTTGTAACATCTAAAGTTAAGCCGGGGAACTTTTTCGTTTGAGCCAGACCCCGGATTATTTCATTGTAACTGATTGATGAAATACCATTTATATAAATAACATCACCTTTCCCTAATATATAAGTTCGATGTTTAAACAACTGATTGCCACCTAAAACAAGACGCGATTCACCTGATACTTTAAAAAGCAAAGTATCCAAACGACCAAAGCGTATAACAACTAATTTGCCAACCACTCCCTGCGTAAACAGAATATTAACGCCAGGGATGTTTAGGTATTCATTATCGGTTAAAATAAGCAGATCGTTGGCATTACTTACACTTTCATAAGATTCCCTAACAAACGCTTCACAATCTTTATAATCATCCAAAGAAACCTTTAGATGGAGAGCAATGCTACCCATAATTTGCTCTCTCAATGACATATCGCTATCTGCAACAATCTTAACAGATTCAAAATCCAAAAGATAAATAAGCACCAGCAACCTTTGTTGCATTGTAAACTCTCTTGATAAGATATAGCAATGAGCCTCAATTTCATCCAGAAGAAACTTGTGCTTATCAATCTCTGGTTTTTGAAATTCAGTTAAATAAAAAGAGATTCTTTCCTCAAAAGATTTTAGTCCTGCAATTGATGTCTCCTGCGAAAACTGTGTTGACAAGTATACCTCAAGCATGTTTCGGAACAGGCTGAAACCAGCACCTGGCTTATTGGATGCCAGCACACCAAATATCGAGATTACGGAATAAAGTGATTTCTCTCTCATAGCAGCTTGTATCTTGAAGTATAACAATTATTTACTCGAATAATCAACAACCATATTTGACATCAATGCACCTCTTTTATCTTTATCATCAGAGTTATGTTAGAAAAAAAACCACCCTAACTTGATTTTTCGAGGTGTTTTTTCAAAACAACTAACAATGAGTGTCGTGTAATTGGTTTTGAGATATAGTCATCACAACCGTGCTCAATGGATTTCTGCCGGTCACCAGTAAGAGCATAAGCCGTTTGGGCAATAACAGGCAACTCAGGCCTGATTTTCTTAATTTCTTTTGTCGCAGTATAACCGTCCATTTCAGGCATTTTTACATCCATTAAAACCAAATCAATTTCGGGTTTCCCGGCCACCATTTCAATAGCCTCCTTTCCGTTGGAAGCATATAATACAGTAATATCCATATCGCTAAGAATTTCTAAAATCAAATAATGATTCACCTCCACATCATCCACAACTAATATGGTTTTGTGACTGGTCATATATATATCATTTGTTGATTTTGGAGAAATAGTCTCAACAATTGAAGCTTTATAAGGTATGGCGAAGGTAAATTTTGATCCTTTATTTTCTATTGATTCCAGCTTTAATTCACCTCCCATTATTTCTACGTATAATTTGGCAATAGAAAGGCCCAATCCAAGACCTTCCTGAATTATACCCGGACGATCGGGTCCCTGTCTAAACCTCTCAAAGACTGCCTCTTTCATGTTATCAGGGATTCCGAAACCACTATCTTCCACAAAAAACCGAATTTCTTTAGCAGTAACAGAACATCCAAAGTTAACAAATCCAGAGTCGGTATATTTTATAGCATTCTCAACAAGGTTAGTAAGGACTTGTATCACTTTTATTTCATCAATAATAACGTCAGCTTCATAAAGTGAAAAAAGAGCATTGGATTGAAGACGAATATTTTTTTGATCGGCTTTGTATTTTAGTTGATTATAAACAATATTAAGTAATTTATTCAGATTCGATTTTATTTTATCAATCTTTAGCTGTCCTGCTTCAATCACTGACATCCTAATGATGTTGTCCATAATTGATAGCAACTGTTGGCTCCCTTGCAGTATTATTTCAGAGTATTTCTTAATGTTAACCGAATCAGGTTCATTTGTATTGATCAATTGAGAATAGCCAACAATTGAATTAAGCGGAGTACGGATTTCATGCGATAAATTATTTAAAAATGAAGTTTTAAGTCGGTCGTTCTCTTCGGCTTTATCTTTCGCTGATACCAAATCGGCTTCCATTTGTTTTCGGGAAGTGATATCCTCACTCAGAATAACATAATTGATGATGGCACCATTTGCATCCCTTATGGGTGAAATATTAACCCATTCCCAATAAATTTCACCATTATCTTTAATATTTTTTAGTTCTCCCTTATACAACAATCCCAATTGTAGATTATTCATGATATTACGATATTGCTCCGTAGATTTATTGTCGGGTTTGAAAACTCTTAAAACCCTTCCGTGAAGCTCTTCTCTTGTGTAATGGGTTGATTGTATGAATTTTTCATTTACAAATTGAATGACTCCCTTTGTATCGGTAATAATAACTGACACAGGACTTTGCTCGGTGGCTGTTGACAACAATTGTATTTCATATTCATTTTGCTTCTTTTCCAATACTTTCCATGCCGAGTTCATAAGCAACGTTAGCTGTAAAACATCTGACTCCTGATATTTGGTGGCTTTATTAGCTACACCAATAACCGCCACTATCTTTTCCCCAATAATAATTGGTAAGGCAAGAAACTTTTCCAGGATAATATCTCCTTCGGGAAAACCCCTTTTTTGTGGTTTATCAACTTTAAAATCATTTATTATAATAGGTTTTCGCTGTTTTATTGCTTCCCCCCACAAACCAGCACTATCTAGTTCATAACTATCCTGAGGTTTTTCAAAACCATAACGGGTTATTATGTTATCCGACCATGAGTTTATTTTAAATTCCGTTGTATCTTCATTGTAAGTATAAATGTATCCAAACTTACTTTCAGTAAGCTCTATGGCCTCATTCAGTACCTTATTCAAGTATTGCTCATCACTGTTAGTTGGGCTTTGCAATATTCTTACCAGACTTCTAAGCCTGGCCTCGTTTAGCCTGAGTTCTTCAATGGCCTTGTTCCTTTCGGTTAGATCAACATCAAGACTATACAATTCAGGTTCCTTTCCAGGAAAAGAAACAACAACACGGTTGGAAAAAACCGCAATTCTTTCACCTCCCTTTTTCATTAGCAATAGTTCTTCAGCAGGGATTACCTCATTTTTTTCGGTCATCAATCGAATTCGCTTTCCAACGTCAGTTCTCATTTCAGGTGGAAAAATCAAATCAATAATATTCTGCCCTAAAGCCTCATCCTGAATGTAACCATAAATTCGTTCGCTAGCTTTATTCCAATAATGAATAGTGCCATTTTTATCGAAACCCTGAACCGAAATATTGTTAACAGCATCCAATAGCTTTCGGAATCGTTGTTCATTTTGTATTGTAGCCTCTTCTGCTAATTTACGCATGGTAATATCGCGGGCAATAACTTCAATTGCAAAAAGATCTCCATTATCATTAAATATGGGTACGTTTTTCTGTTCAATCCATATTACAACACCATCTTTACGAATAAACCTAATTGTGTATGTCTTATTCAATTCCTGCGGTTTGAGAATTATTTCTTCTAAAAAATGGCGGTCTTCGGGATGTACCATTTTAATACCCAAATCCGGATCATTATAATGATCTTCAGGCGTATATCCGGTAATAGCTGTAGCCGAAGGACTTACATACGAAAATCGACGGACAGGTAAAAACTCATATCTGAATATTAGGTCATTGGCATTTTCGGCAATACGTCGAAAGCGGTTTTCACTTTCAATCAAAGCCTTATGGGCAACCAAATTATCCTGTTTTATGGATTTAATTTCAAGCGCTCTTTTAATTGCCGGCCCCAACCGCCTAAAGTCTTCCTTTATAACATAATCAGTAGCTCCGGCCTTCATGCAATCAACGGCAACATCTTCATTCATCGATCCGGTGAAAATAATAAAAGGGACCAACGGGGCTTTGTCAATAGCAATTTTTAAAGCACTCATTCCATCGAAGGTGGGCATTTGATAGTCAGAAATGATAATTACAGGCTTAAATTCCTCCAGTGCAATTATAAATTCCTTCTCCGTATCAACCAAACTGATAACGGCATTAGGTATAATTTTGCGAATCTCTCTTTCAGCCAAATCTGCATCAGAGGGAACATCTTCAACTAACAGTATTTTATAATTCTCATCCATATCTTAATAATTACAGTAAACTCTCATTTACCTTAATCCAATACTTAACAACATCCTTCAACGTAGAAATATAATCATCATATTCCACGGGTTTAACCACATAGCTGTTAACTCCTCGCTGATAAGCAGTAGTCTTATCCGAATCTTCATTAGATGAAGAGATTATCACAACGGGAATCCTTTTTGTAATTTCATTGGTTTTTATTTGCAACAAAACATCCAGGCCATTGATTTTTGGAAGATTAAGATCGAGCAAAACAGCTTTAATACGACAGGCCGGATTTCTTAAACAATGTTTTCCACGGCAAAAAATATAATCCAGGGCTTCTTCACCATCTTCTGCAATAAAAATTGACTCGGACAAACCGAGTTTATTGAAAGCACTGAGGGTAAGTTCAGCATCTGATGGATTATCTTCCACAATTAGAATGTCATCACAGATAGGATTGTTCATAGAAAATAATACTTTAAGATATAGTTTTGCATTGTTTCAGTTGTTAATATACAAATAAATAGCTTCCAAAGCTCTTTGTAATAGTATTAGGTCGAAGCTGGAAGAGAAAAGAAAAATGTTGCGCCTTGGTTTACTGCTCCTTCGGCCCAAATTTTTCCTCCCTGACGTTGAATAATACGTTGAACAATGGCTAGTCCAACACCGGTTCCTTCAAATTCCCGATTACTATGCAATCTTTGAAACACCTCAAAAATTTTACCAACATATTTCATGTCAAACCCCACTCCATTATCCTGAACACTGTATATACAACTATCTTTTTCTTTGTAACACGATATCCAAACTTGTGGATAAGAGTTCTTTGAAGAAAACTTAACAGCATTAGAGATAAGGTTAACCCATACCTGTTTGAGCATTTTTACGTCGCCTAAACACCACTCGAGATCATCCACGTTAAATTGAATATTAGTATTAGTCATATCTTCAATAACCGCCAAAACCAAAGCTTTCATATCAACATTTGAAACAAATATTTCGGTACGTCCCACCTTTGAAAATGTCAATAAATCATTGATTAGCTGATTCATTTTTTTAGTATTCTCAAGAATAACATTGCAAATCCTTAGTCCTTCTTGATTAAGGCTTTTGGTGTGATCTTCAACCAGAATACTGGTAAAACCATCAATAGCTCTTAATGGAGCCTTTAAATCGTGCGATACAGAATAACTGAATGCTTCCAGTTCTTTGTTTGCTTCCAGTAATTTAGCAGTACGATCTTCAACCTTTTGCTCCAACTGTGTATTAAGAGATTTTATTTCTTCTTCAGCTTTTTTCTGTTGGGTTATATCCTGAAATCCTCCATATATAATACAAATATCTCCGTTTTCGTTTCGTTTGGGAAAACCAATGTTTCTCACCCAAACTAAACGACCCGTAGATGTAATAATTTGCATTTCCTCATCGAATGGGATTCCTTCATTAATACAACGTGAAACAACATCTGTAATTCTTTGTTGGTGTTCGGGCGAATAAAAACGAATACATTCCTCCACTGTTGGCGAATATCCAAAAGGTCTTTCATGAATAGCAGCAACCTCCTCGGACCAAAAAACAGTGTTATGCAACACATCAATTGACCATCCACCAAGATTAGCTAATTTTCCGGCAATACTTAAAAGCATTTCACTTTTCTTGATTTGTTCTTCTGCCGTTTTTCGCTTGTTAATATCAGTATTCATCCCAGCCATAAACAGAGGATCGCCCTGGGGAGAATATGACATTATCCGTCCTTTGATATGTTCCCAAACCCAATGGCCATCCTTGTGCCTTATTCTTGCTTCCAGTTCATATTCTTTCAACGGATTTTTAAAATGTTCGCTGAGCTTAACATCTGAATGCTCAACATCTTCAGGATGAATCATTTCACGCCATCTTTTAAAAGATAATGGTTGGAGTTCTTCTATATTGAAACCAAGAATGGCCGCGAAATGTTCATTAATAAAAATCTCGTTCTTCTTAATGTCCCACTCCCAGGTTCCAGCCCTGGTAGCATCAATTATCCATGCCAGGCGTTGTCGCTCTTCAATGAGTTCTTTTTCTATTATTTTTAAGTTGGTTACGTCATTAACTAATGATAGAATCGAAATTAACAATCCATTCTCATCAAAAACTGCCGAATTATACCATTGGCAGTGCAAAATGCGACCATCTTTAGTAATATTACGATTATAAGAAATGGCCCTTGTTTCAACTCCTGTTATCAATTTATTAACATCCTGGTTTACAGCATATATATCATCTTTATAGATTATATCCCATTCCAGGTGACTCCTGTTCATCACTTCATCGCTGGTCCAGCCAAAGAGGTCTTCGGCCTGCCTGCTCCACATTTTCACCCGATGTTGGTTATCCCATTCAATCACAGCCAGGGGCGAGTTTTCAATGTGCATGCGAATGCGTTCGTTGGCTAAATGAATTTGCCTGGAGGCTTCCTTTTGAAGGGTGACATCCGTAACGGTAAAAATGACGCCCTTCGACAGGTCGTTGGGATCAATCGCAGCCGAAGAAATAATAACGTCAATGATTTTACCATAACGGTGCTTAAGCCGGGTTTCAATTACTCCAACACCATGATCCATAATTTGTCGTTGTTTTTCAGATCCTACAAGGTCATAATCTTCATCAGAGCAATAAACCAATCTTGCGTTTTTTCCGGTGAGTTCCGCCTGGGAATATCCGGTCATTTTGCAAAACGTGGGATTTACATCAGTAAAAATTCGGTTAATAGTAATTCCCATACCCGAAGGAGCCATATTGAAGATAAGGTTCAATTTTGCTTCGTTATCCTTTAATGCATTTTCTACAATTTTTTTATCGGTAACATCATGGAGTATGGAAAACAGGTAGCGATTACTGCCAAATTGAACCGGTCCGGTATAAATTTCAACATCTCTTATTTCGCCTGATGCCATACGATGCTTAAAATCATAGTAATGAACGTTACCCTCCTTAGCCTTTTGCAGCTTGTCCCGCAACTCCTCATGGGCTAAAGTATTAATATCCGATAGTTTCATTTTAATGAGTGAGTCCTTCGAATAACCATAAAAGCTAACCGCCGCCGGATTTGCATCAATAATTGCCCCACTATCAGGATCAAGAATAAACATTACAGCATGGTTTTTCTCAAAAATATCACGATACCTGGATTCGCTGACGATAATTTTACTTTTTGCTCTCTTGATTTCAATACGCAGAGTAACTATGAAGAACACCATTAGTAAAAGGGCTATAACAAATGCTATAATAGCACTTTTATGCTTTTTAAATAGTGAATAATCCTCATATATACCAAACCACTTGTAATATAATTTATCGTATATCCCTTTTGCTTTAAGCTGATATAGTCCCATGTTTAGCAACCACAATAATTCATCATTTTGAGAATTTACGGCTATGGCATACTTTTGAGGAGCTAGATTGATGTCAAAGGCTCTAATATTTTTAAATCTGTATTGTTTAATAAGGAAGAAACCCTGAAAAGAGCCAATAAGAGCCGCATCATGCTTTCCATTATTTATTAGGTCTAAGGCCTCATGTTGGCTCGATACAGCAATAATTTTATTGGTCAAACGGGTGTCAAGAAGAAAATCATGCATCATATCGCCTTTTTGCACAACTATCTCTTTGTTTCTCAGATCAGATAGTTTTTCAAATGAATCTGTTTTTCTTGAAAAGACAGAATGTGTCATAACGCTATGAGGAGTACTGAACTTTATTTTATCGGCTCTTGAACTGGAAATCATCATTCCTGTTATAACATCAATCTGACCGTTTTCAAGTTCTTTGCGCACTTTACTCCATTGATCCAGCTCAAGAGTATAGTTAATGTTAAGCTCTTTTGCCAGTTCGCGAAATAAATCAATATTAAAACCATCAGGTTCCCCATTCTTATTTATAAATTCAAAAGGCGGATAATAATAATCGCCCTTTACTTTAATGGTATCAAGCAAAACATTTTGATCTGTAGTTTTGCTCAATCCCTTTTCAGGGAAGATCAAGAACAAAACAAAGAAATAAAATATAAGCCTAATAATATTGTTGTTATGGTTCATGAATGATAATTGTATTATCCGACAATCCTGTAATTTTAAACTCCGTTCTTCGGTTCTTCTCTCTACCTTCCGGATTATCCGTTCCATCGTTGTTTGAGTTTGGGTAAATAGGCTGTGATTCACCAAATCCCTTTGCTGACATCCTTTTTCGGTCAACACCCTTTATAACCAGATATTGTAATACCCCATTGGCCCTTCGCATTGACAGGCGTTGGTTATAACCTTCATCTCCAACATCATCAGTGTGTGATGATATCTCAACCTGAATAGAAGGATAATTGTTAAGTAAAAGTAACAGAGTGGTGTCAAGTGCTTGTTTGGCTTCGTTTGTGAGTTCAGTTTGATTAAACTGATAATAAATATTTTCTATTAAAATTGCTTTTTCATTAACCGATGTGAGTGATATTGTACTTACATCCATGGTCTGATCCTTTTCAGTATTTCGCGTTGTGAATGAAAAGCTTTTGTTAATTAGTGATGCATTATCAACTGTTAATTGAAAATCCATGCCCGGATCAACCCAAATCTCAAATTCACCCTGTTCATTTGTTTGGATTTCCTGTATCAATACCGATGATGTTGAATCCTTAACCATATTAACTGCAACCACCTGATTACTTAACACATCGGATTCAACCACAGCACTATCCATAGCAGATTCTGTTGGTTTAAATATGCCTGATTCTTTTATAACGTCCTCTTTTATTAACCTTCCGGTAACAAGTACTCTGGGCGATTCTGTTTCGTTAAAAGTATATAAATCATCACAACAGGCCTGATGGTGTAATGAAAGACTACCAGGCCTATTGGATGCAAAAAGGCCAAATTTACCTGAATAATTTTGAACAAAATTAAGATCATCATATGATGAATTAACCGGTACACCCACATTTAAAGGTGCTTCCCAGGTTGTCATATCGCCTTTGGCATAAAAAACATCAAAACCACCCAGCGAAGCCCATCCATTGGAACTAAAAAAAAGCTGATGCGAAGGAAGATCGAAAAATGGAGTTATTTCATCCTGAGCTGTATTAATAAAAACACCTGCATTTTCGGCTTTTTTATAATTACCCGACCGTTTATCGTAAACCGAAAACCAAATATCAAGTGCCCCTCCTCCACCTTTACGATCCGAAACAAAATAAAGAATTTCAAGCGATGGACTAAAACACGTTCCAACAGTTGGATGTGTTGAACTAAAGCTGGGATGATTAACAGTTTTACCGAGTTTAACGGGTTCAGTCCAACCAGCACTGTCCTTCAATTGTGATACATAAAGATGGCAGATGTTTTTTCCCTGATGATTAAGAAAACATTGCACTGAGTAGAATCGTTTTCGATCAACAGAAAAAGACCCTCGCCCGGTATCAAAACCTGCCATATTAATAAATGGTGATTCCGTGCTAAAACCACCATGCCATAAATCCTCTGTTTTGCGTGCTTCATAAAACTGACGGGTAGCAGAATAAGGCGCATCAATGGGTATTTGCCTTGATGAGTCAATATTAGCTGAGCCATAAACAAAAGTAGATTCTCCAAGCAAAACAGGGCCAAATTCAATATGGGGCGAATTTATGGTTTCATTTAACCAGGTTACCTCTGTTCTAACCATGGTATCACGTGATGCAATACCCAAGTGACAACCTGCAATTTCATTATCAAGACGAAAACGGCTTATACCTGTACCCCCCAATCTCCGATATCTCCTTCTAAGTGTTTGAAGTATTACAAGAGCTTCCTCGTAATCTCTGTTTATTTTTAAAATCTGGGCATGGTAAAACCTTGCTTCAGGATATTTATCGGGGTAATTAGCTGTAATGCTGGCAAATATATTTCCAGCCTGTTCATAATCCCTTGTTTTCAGATAACTGTTAGCAAGGTTAATTAATACCTTAACATTTTGCGGATCTCTGCGATGCCACTCTTCCAGAAAATCACGTGCCTGGTATGCATCATTCAAACGCATAGCACTACCGGCCATCCCTTTAATCTGCCAGTTTTTCATAAGGCGTAATGTGGAATGGTTTTGATTTTGAGCCACGCCAGACAAAACCGGAATAATCAGAATCAAAATTATTAGTATTAATACCTTTCGCATGGAATAGTTTTATATTTAAGATCGGTGGAGGGAAGTCTGAATCCAATAGTTACCTCAAATGCTGAATTGTAAAAGCCGGTAATTCCCGAACCCGCTATTGGGCTATCGTAAGATAACATCAGAGTATAATATTGCCAGGTTAACCCTGCCGAAAATATTAGCGACCGGATATTGAAAAAAGCAGCATTTCTGATATGCAATCCACCAATAACCGAATTTGACACTCCTTCCCAATCCTTTAGGCTATAGCCAATATTCACTCCGGCAAGAAAAGCATTGTTGTTTTGTTGTTTTAAGTAAACTCCCGAAGGTATTAAAAACAGTTGTGAATTAAGGTTGATATCAGCTTTAGCATGAAATATATGTTTAACAGGTAAAGACCTTTCCAGATCAAAAAACGTTTCACGTGGTCTGTTTATTTGCTGCATCGAATAGCCAACACCAATTAAACTTTTATTAATCTTTTTTGAATAGAGAAAACCAAATCCAATGTCGAGGAACGATGTTCCGGTTGACTCTTTTAAATCGCCTGTTGGTAACGATGGATCAAAACCTCCCGTATCACGGTTATATTGGTCAGGAAAAGTTATACCATCCCATTTAACTTGTTTATAAACATAAGCTAGCTGCATGCCAGCATTCAGTGTAGAGTTTTGACTGAGCCAAATTCCTGTTGCAACCGATAAGTTTAATCGGTCAACCGGTAAAGTACCTCCGGCCGAGTTGTCACGACTATAAAATAAACCCGTATTTATTTTATCGGAATGATAATAGAATGGTTTCTCAAAGCTAAAATATGAAGTTCTATAATCATCCGACAACTGATTTCCCTGATTCCTATACATCCCTACTGCCTGCCAATCTCCATTAAACCTTCCGGTATTGGCCGGATTCAGAGTAAGATGAGCACCATAAGCCTGAGAAAAATGAATAGACTGAGCGTTGACTAATAACGACCCCCAATTGATAAACAATAGGAGAATAAGAAAATAACCATATATCTTATTGTTTTTCAGAGTCATCATTATTATTTATAAGAAAACTATTTTAAATCTACTTAGATTTTTCTTAAATAACAATTGGTTTCTTAAATTGCATAAAAACCGTTCTTTATGAAATTTGATTAAAATGATAAAAAATAAAATCAATTATATAAAGATACTCCTTCCATTAAATTCAGCAGGATTATTTCGTCAAATACGTAAAGAGTTTTTTTATGTATTCACTTTCCTACTTGTCTCATTTTCATTCCTAGAAAAAACAACAGGACAAGTAACAGTAATGTTTACTGCCGACATTTTGGAAGGTTGTTCACCAATCAGCATTACATTTACAAATGAATCCACCCCCATTGATGGCAGCACATTTATGTGGGATTTTGGCAATGGAAATTTCTCAACAGCACGCAATCCGCAGACTTCCTATCTTACTCCTGGATCATATTCAGTAAAACTTACTGTTACTAATGGTGGTATTTCGGAAACTCTAACTAAAGAAAATTATATAACAGTTCATTCAAATCCCGAAGTGCGCTTCGAGCTTATAGGTGATACCATTGGGTGCTCTCCTTTTGAGGTTAGCTTTCAGGATTTTTCTACTGATATGGAAGGTTCTGATTTAAGCTATGTATGGAGTTTCGGCGATGGCGCAAAATCAAATGATAAAAACCCTATACACTCTTATATTACTAAAGGAATTTTTGATGTCACAGTTATTGTAACAAATATTCATGGTTGTTACAGCACCTATACCGAGAGCCAGTTGGTTGATGTTCTCAAACCTCTTTCCAGATTTGGTGTTGATCAAATCTATTCGTGTACCGGAACTTTACTTGCAACATTCAGCAATGTTTCAGAAGGGCAAACAGCATTAGAATCGTTATGGGATTTCGGAGATGGCACCTACTCAAACCAAACCTCTCCGGTTCACCAATATCAAAACCAGGGCGAATATAGTGTAAAACTTACTGTAACTGACAATTATGGCTGTTCTGATGAAGTCATTAGATCTAACCTTATTAATGTTGTAAAAACAACTGCAAAATTTGACATGTCGCTTGACACATTATGTCCCGCACAAAATCTTTCACTAACCAACCGTAGCGAATATGCTTCATCTTATCTCTGGCATCTTGGAGATGAGAGTACATCAACTTCAACCAATGTAAATAAAACCTATCCCAATTCAGGAGACTATATCGTATGGTTAACAGCTACTAACGGGAATTGTAAAGACAGTATCTCAAAAAAATTAAATATTGAGTATGTTAAGGCCAATTTTCTCCCTCTTGATTCATTTATATGCGAGTTACCCAAAACCATTTCATATCAGAATCAATCTCAAAATGCAGTTTCATGGAATTGGTTATTTGGAAATGGTAGTGTTTCAAACTCCGTTAATCCATCGGTTATTTATGGTACCAATACCCATTTATCAAATAATCAGGCATCATTTAGTGACACCCTTATTGTAACCAGTAAGCATGGTTGCAATGATCGTTTTATTAAACAGAACAGTGTAAAGGTTCATCTCCCCTCGGTTAAAATGAGTCCCGGAAGCGGTGGAGATCCAACTGCTCTGAATATTTGTATTCCTAACAGCATTTCATTTTCTGACAAAACCCTGTACTCAACTGAATATGATTTTATTACCCAAAGGCAATGGACTTTTAATTCCCAACCCGTTGGATCGGGAGAAAATGCACAAATTGATGTTAACCAAACGGGAAAAATCCCGATTGAATTAACCATCACAACATCGCTTGGTTGCGTTCAAAAAAGAACTGAGTATATAAATGCCGGACAAGTACTTTCTCCTGATTTTGCACGTGTTGGAAATTATGAAGTTTGCGCCTCTGAGCCAGTTAATTTTATTATTACCTCGCCTGAATCATCATTAATAACCAATGGAGAATGGGACTTTGGAGATGAGTCAACTGACTTGATGCAGTTTCCTCCTCACCTCTATGAAAAAACAGGACCGATGGATGTGTCATTTACGGTTTATAATTATGGATGTAAAAGCAGTGTAACAAAACCCAATATTGTTAAGATTCTTGGCCCTATTGTATCTTATAATCCATTAATTGATTGTAACAAACCTTTTGATCGTGTCTTTAGTGCTTCATTGCAAGATGCCACCCATTATACCTGGAGCTTTGGTGATGAAACTCCTGATATTAGCAATCAAAATAATATAGCCCATACTTTTGCAGGAATAGGGGATTATTTGGTTAAAATATCAGCTGAAAACACTACCAGCGGATGTTCCATTGAATTCGACAGAACTATATTTATTCGTAACCTTAAAAGTGAATTTCAAATTTCAGATGGGACTCCATGTATAAACAACACCCTAACCATTGATGGATCAGCATCTAATGCTGCCATTGACTATTTTATTCAAAATGATTACGGAAAATATCTCTGGGAAATCAGAGAGGAAAACACAAGCTATTTTACCAATGATATGTTGGTTCATAAATTCACCAAAAAAGGAGCAAATAATGTGAGTTTGATTGTTCAGGATATTAATGGATGTAAAGATACCCTCACCAAGGAAATATTCATTTATAGCCCCCAACCTAATTTTGAAGCTAATTACAAATTGGGTTGTATGCCTATAACTTTTGAATTTACCGATTTAACTCAATCTGATGCTTCTGTTTCCAAATGGCTATGGAATTTCGGAGATGGAAAGACTTCGGGAGATCAAAACCCCACCCATGACTATACTGAATTTGGAGGGTTTAACATATCTCTGGAAGTAACCGATGAAATTGGGTGTATTGCAAAGCTGACAAAAAATCAACTGGTTAAAGCCATTTTTCCTGAAGCCCCATTTAAAGCCAGCGATCCAAACCTATGCGTTGGCGACAGCACTTTATTTACAGATACCTCAGCCAGCACCATTATTGAGTATTTATGGCAGGTAAGCGATGGTCGCTCCTCAAATCTGGCACAACCCCGTTTTACGTTTAATGAACCTGGCTCTTTTACAGTAAGTTTAAACATTAAGGATTCGCACGGATGTGAAACAACTAATACACAGGAAAACTATGTGCTTGTTCAAAAGTATCCCAAAGCTGATTTTGAAGCCGATATAACCAATTCTAATTGTTACCCATTAGTAGTTCAGTTCTTTGATAAATCGGAAAACGAGTATCCAGGAAGTTGGGAGTGGCATTTTGGTGAAAATGATAACATATCGGAATTAGAGGATCCGTTTTTTATTTATAATCGACCAGGGAATCACAATGTTCGCTTGATAAACAGAACTACTTTTGGTTGTTCCGATACAATTGTAAAACCTGCTTATATTCATGTAGGTGGCCCCTTTGCCACCATTGGCTTGCGCGATACTGTTTGTCGAAATTTGGATGTGTTGTTTCTTGCCGAAAATCAACAAAATGTTTACGACATCCGTTGGGACTATGGTGATGGTTATTTCGGATTAGGAAATAATGCTGTTCATCAATATTTGAATCCAGGTATTATTTTTCCTGTTTTGTTCATCCGTTCCGATGCTGATAATACTTGCAATAAAGCCATAATTGATACTCTGACAGTACTTGATTTGCAGGCTCTATTTGACATAACTGATAACATAGATAAAGGATGTGTACCTTTTGGTCCCGAATTAATCAATCAATCGTTAAATTCAACCTCCTGGATATGGGATTTTGGAAACGGTACCATCATAAATGATAAAGTTCCACAATACCAATACCCTAATGCGGGCAATTATAATATGCGTTTGATAGCCATGCACTCACTTGGTTGCAAAGATACTTCGGAATGGAAGCAAATAACTGTTTTTCCACTACCTGAAATTAGCGTAAGTAATGATACAGTAATATGCAAAGGTGGTTCTGCTAATCTAAGGGTGTCAGGAGGAACTTCTTATTCCTGGATTCCTCCTGAAACACTCTCCAGTCCAAACTCCCCATTAACACAAGCTACTCCGGATCAAAGCATCTTGTACCAGATACTTGTAACCGATGATAATAATTGTGTTAACACTGAAAATGTTCTGGTTTCAGTTCAACAAATTCCTTCTTTACAATTAAAGGATACCACATTGGTTATTGGTGAATTTTTAGATATTAATATAGCAGATGAAGGAATATCTTCTTATGTGTGGACTCCTTATGACTACATCTCATGTACTAACTGTCCAAACCCGGTAATTCAGCCTATGGGCTCTATCTCCTATCAGGTTGCCGTAACCGATACAAGTAATTGTTTTACTGTTTCTTACCCATTAAACATAGCTATATTAAAACAATATTCGGTGGATGTGCCAAATGCTTTCACTCCAAATGAAGACGGAGTAAACGACCGGGTATTTGTAAAAGGTTGGGGCATCAAAGAGTTATTAAGCTTTAAAATATACAACCGCATGGGACAGCAAGTTTATAGCTCATCAAACCTTACTGAAGGTTGGGATGGCTCATATAAAGGGAAGCCTCAACCTATTGAAACTTATAGTTATCAGATTCAGGTTATTACTTATGAAGATGAAATTCTTACAAAAAGTGGTACTTTAAAATTATTGAGATAGAGAAATAAAGACGTTACTTTATTCATAAGAATATGGAAAAACTGGAATACCTGAGTGCAGTAATTGAAGGAGTGGTTCATCCGGTAATGGTATTAAACAGTAATCATCAAATAATTGCCATTAATTCAGAAGCCGCGGATTTATTTGATATTAACAAGACAAACAAAAACAGCATTACATTCGGACAATTGTTCCATTGTAACAATGCCCTGAATCTAGGGCATTGCGGTACAACAATATTTTGTAATCGTTGCCCCATAAACCAGACTTTACTTAAGATACTTGAATCACATGGTGTAGTAAAAAATCAAACCGCGATAATAGCAAGGAACGAATCTGGTAATCATCAACTTTGGCGTATTGGTTTCTCTGCAAAGTTTCTCGACTTGTCGGAAAACGCAGCTCTTATTACAATCCATACTCTAATCAAGGATGAAAAAAAACCTCTGAAAATTGAATTCAACAACATTAAGATTGAAGCAGCAATTGAACCATCACCTGATCATGAATTAAATAAGGATTTCATCAATCTCGGGCTACCAAGGGTTGAATCATGCCTGAATGGCTTATTTGAAAAATCTGATAACGGCTTATTAATGGTTGATGAGGAATGCCGTATCTTAAAATGGAATAAGCGCCTGATTGATATTTTTGGTT
>CAZSQG010000020.1:0-49044 GCA_964608615.1 uncultured Marinilabiliaceae bacterium | reverse complement strand
AAAAACTCCAGGCCCTATTCATATTAATGTTCCGTTAAGGGAACCGCTTTACAAAAAAAGCGTTTATCAAACCAATCCGGAACGAATTATTACCCAAATCCCCACAACTCAGTCCTTGTCGGAAGAAAACTTTCAGTTACTTGCCAATGAATTGGATAAGTTTGAAAAGATTATGATTTTGATGGGAGCATCGGTTCCGGATAAAGATTTGCAAAAAGCGCTCACCACCCTTGCTGGTAAAGGAGTTCTTATTTTAACCGAGACTCTTTCGAATGCCGAAAACGAAGCCTTTACCGGAAATATGGATCGGGTAGTGTCAACCATTTCGGAGGAAGATTACACCCTCTTTGCTCCCGATTTGTTAATCACTTTCGACGTACCGGTACTTTCCAGGATGGTTAAAAAAATCCTTCGCATAAGAAAACCCATTGTTCACTGGCATTTTTCAAACCATGAATCCATAACCGATACTTACAGGTGTGTTACAAGAACGATTGATGGAAATGCTGCTCAAATACTTGGTGAAATAGCACTTCGAATAAATAAAAAAAACAATCAATACCCTGCAAAATGGAAAAAACGTGATGAACAGACTTGTGAACGCCACAACCAATATTTAAAACAAATTAACTGGTGCGATCTAAAGCTTTTTGATGTACTAAGTAAAACCGATTTTATTCCACAACAAATTCATCTTGGAAACAGCACCCCGGTTCGTTACGCCCAACTTTTTGATTGGAATAACGGCCATGCATGGCATGCCAACCGCGGGACCAGTGGTATTGACGGATGTTTAAGCTCCGCTGTTGGGGCTGCCTATGGTCTGGAACAACGGGTGTTGCTAATTGTGGGTGATCTTTCATTCTTTTACGACTCCAATGGTTTATGGAATAATTACTTAAAACCTAATTTCCGAATTATCCTCATCAATAATTCAGGAGGTGGTATTTTTCGCTTCATCAATGGACCGTCAGAGACAGATGAATTGGAGCAGTTTTTTGAAGCGAAACAATCACTAAATGCCGAAGGCATTGCAAAAACTTTCGGATTGGATTACATCCCCTGTAATAATGAAGCTACCTTTAAATCGGCTCTAAATGTTTTTTTTGCTCCCTCAGAAAAACCAGTCATCATTGAGGTTTTTACTCCAAATGTGGAAAATGGAATCATTCTGAAGAACTATTTTGAATACTTAAAAAACGACTTATAGAAAGACCATATAAAGGAGTGAGAGAAGAAATTTCGATTTATTTAAACTCTATTACAAAAACAATATCACAACTAAACATATAATATTATGCGCAACTGGAAATCGGAGAAAGAATATCAGGATATAAAACTCGAAACCTGGGAAGGCATTGCCAAAATAACCATAAACAGGCCACGTGTATACAATGCATTCCGCCCCAAAACCGTCAAGGAGCTCATTGAGGCTTTTGACATTTGCCGCGAAAACCCCAATGTGGGTGTGATTGTACTTACCGGTGAGGGCGATAAAGCATTCTGCTCAGGTGGCGACCAAAACGTTAAAGGGCATGGCGGATATATTGATGAAGAAGGCGTACCTCGTCTCAACGTACTTGATCTGCATAAACGTATCCGTTCAATGCCTAAACCAGTGGTAGCCATGGTAAACGGATACGCTATTGGAGGCGGCCACGTTCTACATGTGGTGTGCGACCTGACCATTGCCAGCGACAATGCCATTTTTGGCCAAAGCGGGCCAAAAGTGGGCAGTTTTGATGCAGGATTTGGCTCCTCATATCTGGCGCGACATGTTGGGCAAAAAAAAGCACGTGAAATATGGTTCCTGTGTAAACAATACTCAGCCGTTGAAGCCGAACAAATGGGATTAGTGAATATGGTAGTTCCCTTGGATAAACTGGAAGACCAAACCGTGGAGTGGTGCAAAATCATGCTTCAACGTAGTCCCATGGCTCTGCGAATGATAAAACGCGGTTTAAATGCCGAACTCGACGGGCAAACAGGCATTATGGAGCTGGCCGGTGATGCCACACTTATGTTCTATATGATGGAAGAAGCTCAGGAAGGACGCAAGGCGTTTCTCGAAAAGAGAGATCCTGATTTTAAGCAGTTCCCAAAGTTTCCGTAATCACGAATAACAGATCGAAATCCCAATGCTGATCGTGAATAATTAGGTTTTCGTATATCGGGTCCGTTTTATTTATAGTCGATAAAAAGAACAAATCTGAGATCCCCCAAAAAAAAAGAATTATTTTATTAAATTTTTGTAACCAAAACTATCAAACATCAGTTAAAAGTTGATAATATAGAACTTTTGATTAAAATTTTTTAATTAAATCTACTAAACCCTAACCAATGCAAAGATTAATTATGTTAGCGTTATTTTTAACGCTAGGGTCTGCATTTTCTTTTGCCCAGACCGGCCAGTTTAAAGCGCTCTTTCTCTACAATTTTGCACAAAACCTCAATTATCCGGAGGGTTCCATCAATGGAAAATTTACAATTACAGTAATCGGCGACTCTGAAGTAGCCAGTGAGCTCAAAGAACTTTCCAAATCGCGAAAAGTAGGAAGTCATTCCTTAATCATTAAGGAAACCACCTCCCTGGAGAACAATGAGGATTCACAGATCATCTATCTAGCAGAAAGCCAAAGCAGTCAGATGCCCATCCTGAAATCGTACCTGAAAAACAAACCGGTTTTATTGGTGGGCAATCAGAAGGGATTGCATAGCCAGGGTGCCGGAATATGTTTTGTAATGGTCAATGGAAAACTCCGGTTCGAAATATGTTCAAAGAATATTGAAGAACATGGCATTAAGTGCTCTTCAAAACTAACCTCGCTGGGAATAGCCATTAATTAGAATTACCCACCAAATTTTATCATACGAGATATAATCAATCTGTTTTCAAAAACACTAAACCATGAGACAACTATTAATATTCTCCATTTTTCTACTGCTTTTTCAATCCATCCTGGCACAGGAACCCGATAAAAAGGAGCTAACCCGCGAGGCAGTGCTGGAAATGAGCATTGAGGATCTTTCCGATCTTCCACTGGAAGATTTGATGAAAGCCATGGATTTACTTGGCGTTTCGAGTATGGAAGAACTCATCGATTTAATAATTAACCGAAATGTATATTCAGCCTCAGGGCATAACGAGAGTACCTTTGGTTCTCCATTATCCTCATCGGTAATAACAAAAGAAGACATATACAATTTTGGAGCAACCAGCATTGAAGAAGCATTGCGATTAGTTCCGGGTGTTATAGTCAGACAAAAAAGCAATGGGAATTACGATGTTCATTTAAGGGGTTTGGATAATATTCCTCCTAATAACATGCTGCTTTACTCCGAGAACACCAATATTCTGCTAATGATTGACGGTCGCCCCATGTTTAATTATGCGCATGGAGCGATTGTTTGGGAAAGCCTGCCAATTGGCTTCGAAGACATTGATCGCATTGAGGTGGTTCGAGGTCCTTCCAGCGCTTTATACGGATCAAATGCGGTAAATGGAGTAATCAATATTATCACTGCTAAAACCACTGAAAAATCATCTTTGGTTTCAGGTAGTTTACAAGGAGGGAATTTATCAACCTACACCGGCGATTTAGCTTTCCGAAAAAACATAAACAACAAGTTTTCAACCGCCATTACTGCTAACTTTCAAACAAAAAAGCGCATTACCGAAGAGATGTACTTTTTCGATCTGGGAGGTATGTTCTATAATAAAAACGGAGAGTATATTCCTTTCAGTGGCGGTTATTTGCCTTTTAGTGACTATCCAAAACTTATACAAAGATACAATGGTGTAGATTATCCGATTCTTTCAGCCAATGAAGATTTAAACAAACTGGATTTTGACAAAAGCAAATCAAGAGATAACGTTGGTGTAAATGCCTATTTGAATTATAATTTCAACAAAGAAAGTGAACTTTCCATTAGTGGTGGATACCAGGATTCCTATGTAAACACCTCCTTAATAGGCGATTTACCCAGAGCAATTACCGGAAGGGAGTCGAAAACAGGTTATGTAAACCTGAATGCAACCATTGGAAATTTCAAAATGCAAACCAACTACATGACTGGTGTACAGGATTTTGCCCACCACGAATATGGATATAAAGTTGATATGGGGCAGTTCAACACAAACGCTGAGTACGATATCAAGTTAAAGTCGTTACTTATCCGTCCCGGAATAAGCTATCAAAGCGTATTCTATGATGATTCACCATATTTGGAAACAGGAATAATCAGTTACCTTAATGGGAAAAAATCTCTCAATACACTTGGTTTTAGTTTAAGATTGGATTACACACTTTTTGAGAAACTAAGATTAATTTCGGCACTTCGTACCGAGAAGTTCAACAACCCGGACGATTGGTACACTTCCTGGCAATTTGCAGGTGTTTTGCCTATAAACGAAAACCACACCCTGCGTGCAGTCTATTCAAGGGCAAATCGTTCATCGTTCATTGTTAATGCCCACTCAAATTTTACATGGGTCAGAGAAAACAGAACTCCTCCCAATATTATTTTCTTCGATGGAAACCCTGACGCTAAGCTTTTAACGATGGATAACTATGAGCTGGGTTACCGGGTTCGCCCCAACAAACAGGTTCTGATTGACACCGAACTTTTTCTGTCAAAAACAAAAGATTTCGGAGCTTTAACCAGCCAAAGATCGGGCATATATAACATTCCCCAGATTCTGGGGGGTGCAACACCCGAAACCCGCGTTTATATCAGCTATCTCAACCTCCCTTATAAAGTTCAACAGATGGGCGCTTCGGTAAATATCGACTGGATTATATCTGAGAAACTGGTAGCACGCATGCACGGTACTGTTCAGAAAACAACAATTGATGACTATTACAATTTAACCCGGAATGACATTTCCAAAACACAACTGGAAGAAGCAGGTGCTACTCTTACACAGCTCATTGGTGGCATCATGGGCGGAAGCATTGATCCAACCAATCCTAACAATTTAGTTCCCATTGTATCGGAATGGCAACCTACCGAGCTTCAGGACGATGTTAAATATAAGAACACACCTGACTTTTGGGGAACGATTGGTTTAACCTACCGTCCAACCAACAAATGGACCATAGCTGCCGATGGGAATTATTACACTTCGCAAACCATGCAGAACATTAACGGTGTATACAATATAGACAGCAAATTCATCATGAACTCAAAAGTAGCCTATAAACCCTGCGACAAAGTTGAATTGTTCGTAAATGCCCGCAATCTGCTAAACGATAAATCAACGGAATTTGCCTTTATGGATGAAATTGGGGGGATCTATTTGGTTGGGGTCCGGTTTGGATTTTAACTAAACAAATAAACGCACGGCCGTGCATCTCTACATACGGCCGTGCGTCTCCTTTTTTTGTCTATTTAATTTAGAACACATCAAATTCAGGATCCACCTCGCCAGGCTTCAACTGCTTTGTGTTTGACTTCTGTTCTGGAAATGTAAACTCTGGAGTTTTCGTTTTTTTATGTTTGACGACTGAATCTTTTATCTTATGCCCGGTATTAAAAAACGTTACAATTTCTTGTAATTGCTCGGCCTGACTGGACAGCTCTTCAGCAGTTGAGCTCATCTCCTCAGATGCAGCAGAATTTTGTTGAGTAACTGATGACAACTGTTCAATGGCCTTGGCTATCTGCATAGCTCCGGACGATTGTTCACGACTGGCAGCAGCAATTTCCTGGGTCAGAGTTGCGGTTTTTAAGTCTTGATTTTGGTTAACTCCAAACTAAGCGATGCTAATGTGTTTACTTTAGGCAATTCCACATTGGCTATTTTCATAAGCGAGTTATCAAGCTCCCTTAAGCTATAATATCCTCGAAGGCCTAAAATAGAAGCCAGTATAATAACAAATCCAAACCCTAATAACAGTTTGGCTCTGATTTTTAAATTTTTGAATTTCATCCTCTTATAGTTTAATTACTTAAATTACATACTAGTTACTCATTGTTGGTGGAAACCGGAAGTTCAGCGTCTTTAAGCGAGAACACAATTTGAACCAACACAACTGCCATTTAGCATACAGTGATTCGCAGCTTATAAAACCCACCAAAAGTTTTGCAAAGTCTATATGCAAAAAAGGACAGTTGAACATACATCAACAACCCATTTATGATGGTCTATAGACTTGCCTTCCTACTACTTACGCCTAAGACATACCGTAAGAGTAAACCCTAATGAAACTTTCTGATAATACAGATATAAGTGTATCTCGCAAAAGAATGCAGCTTTTAAAGTCTATTAAAAAAAAGCAAAAGATCATGATTTCTGACAAAAAATTCTCAGTACATGACAAAACTTTAAAACTGGTTAACACCAATTTAGCTTCACTGATTTTCAATTCCTGGTAAACCAAGCATCGAAGCCAATCGGCAATAGGGGTATTTGTAAATCAATTAAAGATAGTGGATTATTTAAATAATAACTATCCCGGATTAACCCCTGGGTATTATCAAACTCCTAAACAAAAAATATAGTCAGCCTTTTTGCTCGTCTCTCTTTTCCTTTTGCCAATTTTCTTCTAACTTAATAGCTGGTTTATTACTAACATCAGTTATTATGAGCGATATAAAAAACGTTGAACTCCGAAATCTTAATATTAGCGATTATCAAGAACTTAAATCTTCAATGATTGAAGCTTATATTAATTGGCCGGGAGCATACTGGCAGGAACACCACATTCAAACATTACTCGATATATTTCCTTTAGGACAATTAGGCATACTGGTTGACGGTAAAGTAGCCGGGTGTGCACTTTCAATAATTATAAAATATGAATTATTTGGTGATGAACACACATATCAGGATATCACCGGTAATTACACATTCAACACCCACAACCCAAAAGGAGATGTGCTTTATGGCATTGATGTTTTTATTCGGCCCGAATACAGAGGATTAAGATTGGCGCGCCGATTGTACGATGCCCGAAAAGAACTTTGCGAACAACTTAACCTAAGAGCTATTGTTTTTGGAGGTAGAATTCCCAGTTTCCATCTCCATTCAGATGAACTTACGCCAAAACAGTATATACAAAAAGTTAAGTTTAAAGAACTTTATGATCCTACCCTTACCTTCCAGCTCTCTAATGATTTTCACGTAAAAAAAATATTAACAGGCTACCTTCCCGGCGATAAAGAATCGAAAGAATTTGCAGTTCTTATGCAATGGGATAACATTTACTACACAAAAAAAACCAAACAACTCAACCAACAAAAATCTATTGTAAGGCTTGGATTAGTACAATGGCAAATGCGTCATTACACCACGCATGAAGATATGTACGAACAAATTGAATATTTTGTAGATGCCGTTTCGAGTTATAAAAGCGATTTTATACTGTTCCCGGAGTTTTTTAATGCACCCTTAATGGCCAAATTTAACCACCTGTCGGAACCTGATGCAATTCGCAAATTGGCTGAGTTCACCAATGGTATCCGCGAGCGTTTCATTCAACTGGCCATCAGCTATAACATCAATATAATAACAGGTAGCATGCCACTCATGAAAGGTGATAAACTTTTCAATGTTGGTTATCTGTGCAGACGAAACGGCACTTGCGAAAGCTACGAGAAGATCCATGTAACCCCCGACGAGATTAAATTCTGGGGCCTTACCGGCAGCGATAAGCTTCAGGTTCTTGAAACCGATTGTGGCAAAATTGGAATACTTATATGCTACGATGTTGAGTTTCCTGAACTCCCACGAATTCTAGCCGATCAGGGGATGAAAATTCTTTTTGTGCCGTTTTTAACTGATACACAAAACGGATACAGCCGGGTTCGCTATTGTGCCAGAGCACGTGCAATCGAAAACGAATGCTTTGTTGCCATTGCCGGCTCAGTTGGAAACCTTCCAAAGGTCCACAATATGGACATCCAATATGCTCAATCGGCTGTTTTCACACCCTGCGATTTTGCCTTCCCAACCAATGGAATAAAATCTGAAGCAACACCAAATACCGAGATGATACTTGTATCAGATGTGGATCTCGACTTACTATCTGAGCTGCATACATACGGCAGTGTGCAAAACCTTAAAGACCGCCGAAAAGATGTGTTTGAATTAAAATTAACAACCAGGGATTTAAAAATTGGTAATTTACCTCTGCCAGAAGATTCTGGTAAATAAAATTAAAACAGTGGTAAGTTCCAAACGGCCTATAATCATCAAAAATGAGAGTATGATTTTCCCTGCATCATGAATATGGGCATAATTACTGGCCGGACCTACTGACCCAATCCCTGGACCTACACCTCCCATGTTAGCAGCTACAGAACCAATAGAGGTTAGGAAATCATGTCCAAGAAAAACCATAAAAATAGAACCAACAGTAAACGTGAGCATATATAAAACAAGGAATGAAATTAAACTCCCGACCTTTTCATCGTCGATAACTTCATTATTCATTTTAAGTAAACGGATGCTGTTTGGATGTAACATGCGTCTGAAATGCAGCACTACATTCTTAAAAGAGACCACATGGCGTATCACTTTTACACCTCCCCCGGTGCTACCTACGCAAGCACCAATAAACATGAGCAAAAAAATAAGAGTCCAGGCCTCATCGGGCCATAACAGATAATCGGTGGTGGCAAAACCTGTTGTGGTGATAATCGAAACCACTTGAAATAAGGCATCACGCAATGCTTTTTCAAGGGTAAGTCCTCCGTGGCGATAAATGATAAAAGCAATCATTAAAGATACTACCACAATAATACCAAAATAAGACCGAAGCTCAATGTTGTCGAAAACCCTTTTAAAACGCCCTTTTACAAAATGATAGTGTAAATAAAAATTTGCTCCTGCCAGAAACATAAACACAATAATTACATACTGGATATAAGGCGAATAAGCCCCCAAGCTGAGGTTTTTGGTAGAAAAACCACCCGTCGACATGGTGCTGAATGAATGATTGAGTGCATCGAAAAGATCCATATCACCCAGTAACAAAAGCCCCGTAAGAATAAAGGTAAGACTTACATAAATACCCCACAAACGTTTGGCTGTACTGGCCGTTTTAGGTGTAAGTTTTTCGTAGGATATACCCGACGCCTCATTTTTAAAAAGGTTATACCCCCCAATACGAAGAAGTGGTAGAATAGCCACAACCAAAACAATAATACCCATACCACCGATCCAGTGGGTTAAACTTCTCCAAAACAAAATACTGCGGGGTAAAATCTCAACATTCGTTAAGATAGACGACCCGGTGGTGGTAAACCCAGAAACCGTTTCGTAAATAGCATCAATAAAACCTGAAATAGAACCTGTTAGAATATAAGGAAGCGTTCCATAGAGAGAAATAATTACCCAGGTAAATGTAACAGTAAAAAAGCTGTCTTTTAAGCCCAGCTCTTTTTTTAAATTTCTGGATGTTCCGTAATACATTATAACTCCACTTATGAGAGTTATAAAACCTGATAAGAAAAGTGGCATAAGGATATCTTCCTGGTAAACCAACGCCCACAAAATATTTGTGAACATAAAGCATCCAAGAATCATCAGAACGCGACCAAAAATATTGAATATAAACTTGAAGTTCATCACCAACAAAGGAGTTTTTTGATAAGAGTCAATAACATAAAGCTAAATATAATTAATCTATCAGATAATCTATAACTGACTTTCCAAAAAAACATGAAAAACAGAGCTATCTGCTTAATTAAAAGTCATAAAAGACCCCACACATTTTTAGCGGCGCAAATGTATAAATAAATCAGTAATAAAAAAGTAATTATAAAGGTATAGCCATTCTTATACGCCACCCTGAAGGATATAGATTGTTCATCCGGCTGCCTATGTTTTTTGCAAATCCCAGACAGGCCCCCTGATACGCAATTAAAACATACCCCTTTTCGCAATCATCAGGTGGTGCCAGGGCCTCACCTTTTAAAAAATGCAAGGCTTGTTGTTTTGTCAGGTTAACCTTTGGAAAAACTTCGGTATTAAGAGCATTACACATGGCAAGCCCATGTGAATAAATCAGTTTGTTTTTGATAAAATTACCAAGCTGAACACCATAACCAATAATGTTTAGTTTTTTCTTTAACAGGCTCAGCTCTTGTGCAAATCCTTCAGGAAAAGCAATCCATCCATTGCTCTCTTCCTGAATATTCCACTTGTATGAAGAAGAAAGCAATTGATAAAGACTTTCAGGAATTACATTGTTTGACCGGTTTTTTTCGTATTTATTTGTTAACTGAAAAGCTTTTTCAGATGACGTTTTTCGTAAAACAGCGACAAAAAAACCCTCTCCTTTTACCTGATGAGGATAAAACGCCAAGCCATTTCCTGAATTCACAGGAATGACTTTTACGCCCCATGTTTCCGGCACTATTACAGGCAACACTTCGGCCCCATGCTTTTGTGCAAACCATTTTAAATTCTCTTCATTTTCAGCCGGATTAAAAGTACAAGTACTATATATAACATAACCACCCTCTTTTAATGCAGGCCAAACATCGGTTAAAATACGCTGCTGACGTAAGGCGCACATCCGGGCATTATCAACCGACCACTCCTCCACTGCTCGCTGGTCTTTACGAAACATTCCTTCGCCTGAACAGGGAGCATCCACCAGCATTAGGTCGAAAAAAGAACCAAGAGAACTAAAATCAGAAGGATCATTGCGTGTAACAACTGTGTTTGGAGCACCCCATTTAGTTAAATTCTCCAGTAAAACTGTAGCCCTGCTTTTAATAACCTCATTGGCCACAAGCAGTCCTCTCCCATTCAGGTAAGAAGCCAACAGAGTGCTTTTTCCACCCGGAGCACCACATAAATCAAGCAATCTAGGCTGTTCAGGTAATTTGCAAATATTCCGCAGCACCCAATCAATAATCATACTGCTAGCCTCCTGCGGATAATAGCACCCGGCATGGAACAATGGATCAAGTGTAAATACGGGTTTTTTGTCCAGATAGCGGCCATCTTTACACCAAGGTACCATTTCGGCCTCATCCCAATCAGTATTGCATGGTTTTAAAGGATTAAATCTTACCGAGATAAAATGAGGATCACTTAATGACTCAAGAAACCTCTCAGAAGAGTTACCAAATTGTGTTTGTATGCGTTGTATAAAAGCAGATGGGATATTAACTGGCATTGGTTTGAGTTAATGCTAATAAACAGATTTTAGGTAATATCGATAAAAATTCAAACAGTTTCAGAATAATCAAACAAAAAACTATACCTCCTGCTCATAAAACAATTTATAATAACTCATACCTTTTTGTGAATCAAAGCCTTTCTCGATATATTCACGACGACCATGCACATACACATGAAAATTTTTATCAAGCTTAAGTATTGATTTAAAAAACTTCTTTTCAGATTTCACCGCACTTTTTGAGATGTCAAAGTTATCGCTAAGCGGCATGCCCTTTTCTTCCTCAAACTGCTGACGATAATCTGTAAACGCTTCTGAAACCTCAGGAAAACGGACTACTTCCTTTTCAAATTCTTCAGGATTGAAACTATTTTTATTATCGAAAAATTCAATAGAACGGTTCAGGAAATCAAACTGTTCCGGTTTAGGAACTTTGTTCTCACCATTGTAAACGTCACTAACAAAACCCTTGCAAAGATTCAAATAGTTTTGAGTAAAGTAATAGTTATCCTCACGTGGTTGAAGACATAAAAAATCATCCTTCCAAAAATGAGCCTCATTGCCCTTATTAACATTATCAACCATCACTACCTTAAACCCGAATTCACGCTCGGTGTTAAAGATGATACATCCTTTATCGAGTTTCCGAATGTTTATTCCCTCCTGTGTACCCAACTCAAAATTCTGATCTTTAAGATAAACTTTTAAAAAAGTATCTTTATTTTCCGATTTAAAAATGCCAAGAGCATCCACAACTTCCCCATCGACAACACAATTCCGGAAAAGAGTCACATAAAACTCACCTCCCTTAATTTTAGGATGATTACTTTGCTCATGCAAAAATTCAGCCAACTGAATAGATACATCATAAAAGGTAGAAGGATCATCGAAGACATTACCTGATAGCATACTCACAAAATTAGAAACACCTTCGGAGGGTTCCGTAAAATTGAAATATGCTTCTGTTTTAAAGGAACTGAAAAAGTAATGAATAAGCACATTTCCAACTAATTCTTCGTCCAGCAATTGAAGAACATTTTTTGAAAAGCGAACGGGCTGACCTTCTGCTCGTGTGCCAATGTGATGAACCACAATATTATCAATAATAACCTGAGAACTGTCGATCATGGTGTAAAAGCTATAGAATTAATCAGGCAAATATAAACACCAAAACCGAAGATAACAACCATATCCAGGTTCCAATTTTATCACGTAACAAATTATTGGATAAATTACTGCATAAAAGAGCCGACCGAATTGCACTAAATACATAATCAAATTAACGTTCTACTCATTATTGGCCACCTACAGTGCAATTCGGCCGGCAATTAAATAATCACATGTCAATCTTACAATTTTTGGCATACCAGCTTACCGGATGCTCATGCCCTTTAATCAGTTCATCCAAAATTTTTCTATCATCCCATTTATTCTCGAAGCTACAGGTTTGATCCAGCGCTCGTGAAAGCAACATCCATTCATCAAGTGCTTTCATAGTAAGTCGCCCTTCAAACTCTTTAAGCAAAACCAGGAATCGGGAATTAATCAAATGAACCTTGGGCTCTTCACGGCTAAGCGTTTCCCGGCTGGTATAAAGATGATCATCAACCCTGAGAAACTCATTTTCGTCGAGAGTAATATTAAATGTAAAGCTCATTTTTCCCATAACTAAAGCTTTTTGATTAAAGGTTTCTTATATAAAATTTACAAAAAAAAATCCTTAATGTAAATGAAAAAACGAAGCTTTTTTACTATTTATATTTAATATAAACACAAATAGCAAAGAACCTAGAAACCCTGGAAATTATGATAATGGATAGCAGACAATTGATATTATCAGGCAAAAAAAAAGAGAAATAATTAAATGAATACTAAAATTCATCAATTAGTCCTCTTATCTTATCACCAACGAATTTATACGCCTTAATTATCTATTTTCTTAGAACATTTTTGAAACTACTACTGAGATTTCAGCTTGTAAAGGGCGGCACTAGAGCCTTTTATCCTTCCGCCAAAACCTGCATTCATGGCAACTACACCTGGAAATTGAATGGTTTTACAAAAATCAAGAAGATCTTTTCCTTTATAAAAAAGATCAGGATTAAGTCCTGCTAATTGCATGCAATGAGCGGGGATTTTCAATTTATATGAAATATCAACATCGCTAAAATTAACAATAACAAGAAAAACCTGCCCCTCAAGATACCTCATATATGTGAAAAGCTTGTCGCTATCAAAGAAAATATTATCATTATTAGCCCACATAAGATCATAAAAACGGCCTTTATACAAAGCGGGTTTTTCCTGCACCAGATTAAGGAGCTTTGAATAAAACTCGCGAATACGCCTTGTTTCAATCGTTAAGCCCGTCTCTGAATAAGATCCCTCACCCCGCAATTGCGTCATAAGTTGCTGCCCCCAGTAATCAAAAATGGTGGTACGCCCATCCAACCCGCTAAAACCTTCCTGTTCCATCCCTTTCTCTCCCAATTCCTGTCCACTATAAATCAATAAAGGATTATTGAAAATAGTTGCAGCAACCGTCATTGCAGGAATGGCTTTTAATCCGTCGCCAATAAAAAAATCGGATCCCAGTCGCTGCTCATCGTGGTTCTCAAGAAAGTATAGCAAAAAATGTTGCAGTCCTTCAGTCTGTTTCCACATTTCTGTTAATCGGTGCGCAGGTGCTTTACCTTCCAAAACAGCTCGAATACAATCATAAAAAACAACCTTATCGTACAGATAGTCAAAGCCTCCTTTAAAGATAAAATCGTTGTACAGCGAGGCATCATATACCTCGGCAAGAAACAGTGTATGAGGATGTATTTGCCTTACTTCACCTGTTAGCCAATGCCAAAACTCAATGGGAACCATTCCGGCCATATCGCACCTGAAACCATCCACTCCCTTTGAAGCCCAGTACATTACAACATCTTTCATTTTCACCCAGGTATCAGGTTCCGGCTTAAAATCGAATAATGATTGACCTGTGTAATCAACTCCATAATTCAGCTTTACAGTTTCGTACCAGTCATTGATGGTTGGTGATGCTGTAAAGCAATCATTACCTGTAGCTTTTGCAGGGGCCTCATGCCACTGAGGTGCAGGTTCGCTCCCTTTGGGTGACACAAAAACAGAATCAGGAATATAGTAGAAGTTATTATCCTTATAAAAAGCTTTAGTTGTATCATCGTTTTTTCCAAAATCAATAATACCTTCGGGCGCTTTATCTGACTGGTATTGACGTGCCACATGGTTGGCTACAAAATCAATAATCACCTTAAGTGCGAACGCTTAACAAGAGCCTCAAACTCCTTCATTCGCTCCGGCACATTTACAGCTAAATCGGGGTCCACATCATAGTAATCTTTAATTGCGTATGGCGACCCGGCTTGTCCTTTAACAACATCTGCACTATCTCTAACAATGTCAAATGCCGAATAATCCGTTTGCGTGGCATGTTCAATAATACCAGTATACCAGATATGAGTAGTTCCAAGATTCTTAATGGAAGAAAGCGCTTCTGGTGTAAAATCATTCATCTTCCCGCATCCGTTCTCTTCAATTGTACCATTGACCTTCTGGGTAAGATTTTGGTTCCCAAAAAGACGAGGCATCACCTGATAAATAATTAATCGCTTGTTTTCCATTTACTTATACAGCATTTTTTTAGCCCGAAATTTAAATATATCCGGTAGTTAATAAAACTAAATCGATACAAAAATACGATATTAAAGTTGGATATTTAAATTTGTTATCCGTAAATGAACGAACAAAACCACGAATTGTGCTAATTATTTCCCCCTATTATTTATAATTGAATTCACTGTAAATTCCTGAAATATATAAAGTAAGCGAATTAGGATTAAAATTAATCTTTAGTTAAATTGGTTTTTGGTGTAGTAACAGGAACAATACTCCTTTTTGTATACTCTTGGTTTATACACAGGTGCTTTCTGTCATTATTTGAGTTTCTCAGTATTTATTTTATACTAAACGTCTTTATCAAATCGTTGATTTTAATGCTGACTTATAAGGTTTTGTCAATGCGCTTACAATTTTGCTAAATATTTTTATCCTTTTCAAACTTAACATTAAAACTTGGTGCTTTATACTCATTAGGCAAATAAGCAGAAGGAATTGAAGTCATGTTTCCATCTCGTTGAGCTCGGTAGTGAGGCGAAAGGATTTCAATACCTTTCTGGTTGAAAACATCCTGTATATTCTGGTGTAGCATAGAATAAATAAAGGCTTGTTTACCGGCTTCTCTTGTATAAGCATTTATCTGGTATGAAACGTAAAAATCGTCGAGACTGGTTTGTAAAACAAAGGGATTAGGCTCATGCATAATTAATTCTGTTCTTAATGCTGCTTCAACTAATGCCTGATATATGTCCTTCCAGGGAACATCATAACCAATTGTAACCGTGGTATGAATAATTAATCCTTCAGTATAGGCTTCACTACTATAATTAACTGTATTGCCCGAGAGGACAGATGAATTGGGAATAGTAATGATTTCATTTTTAATTGTTTTTACCCTTGTAACCAAAAGAGTTTTTTCAACAATATCACCAGTAACATCTCCAATTTTAATACGGTCGCCAATTTTAAATGGTCGCATATATGTAATAACCAATCCAGCTATCATATTAGCAATTGCAGAAGAAGAACCTAATGAAAACAGAACCCCAATAAATACTGAAACCCCTCTGAAAATAGCGGAATTAGAGCCAGGTAAATATTGAAAAATTACAACAAAGAAAAATGCATAAAGCAGAAATTTAACAATGCTGAATGTGGGCATTGCCCAATCAGAATGAAAACCTGAAAATTTAAGTTTTTCAGTTTCAATTTCGTGAAAAACATACCTCACAAAACTAATTACATATTTCATTACAAAATATATAACCAGAATGCTAAAAAGATTAGGCAAATAGTCCAATACAGCTATTATAACCCCTTTAAATGGTGACCAAATAAGGTGAAAAAGAGCATCAGCCCAATTGCGTGAAAAGGGAAAGATGCTAAAAATAATGGGTATGGAAATGTAACAAAGAACTGCATAAATAAACCACCTAAACGACTTGATTACAAATAGAATAATTTGCAATTCCTGCTCTCCCGTAAGAAATGTATAATCCTTATATGATAAATTTTTAAGCCATATTTCTTTCTTGGATAAAATAAAAAGTTCCAGCCGGGTATAACCCTTTTTGATAGACCAAATAAAAAACCAGGTAACTCCTATAACGAATAAAACCAGACCTACTCTTAAAAGAAGCTTAAGTAAACTATTCTCTTTTTTAGCTTCAAATATTGAATCTTTAATAACACCCTCATAGTTTTTTGCTAAATCAAACATACTTTTCCCATACCATAATGCATCAGTCTCCGAAATGCTCATTATTATTGTTTCGCCATATACAATGTCGTATGTATTTTCGCTCTTTACAACAATAATTGAATCTGGGTTTAAGAAATCATCATCATATAGTTGTTTAATTTTCTTCCTTATATTGGTTGCTCTTTCCCGGGGAGTTGAAGCTCCAATTTTTGAGTAGACTAAAAACAGGGTATCCTCCAAAACACCTAAAACAGGAAAACCTTTAGCGGTAATACGTAAAGAGTCAACACGTGCTTTTTTACTAATAATTCTTGCTTTTTCCTTTTCATTAATTACCTCTAATTGCTTTATCAAATCTTCCTTTTGCAAGTTATCTACTGTTTTAAGCTCTTTTAGTTGAGATTCTAATTCGATCTTTTTTATTGAATCTGCAACCCTTTGTTTTTCAATTTCTGCAAGTTTATTATTGTATTCTATTAATACCAAAGCATTAATAGAATCATTTTCCGAATGTAAACTATCAGTTTGTCCAAAGGCGGTGTTGTAAACAAATAACAAAACAACCAATGTCGTAATTTTTATATTATTGATCATAAATCTCAATTTATACGAAATCTATTATTACTTCAAGTTGCTATTCAGAACCCTTGCCACTTCCGATTTATTATTGATAATTATTTGTAAACAAAGCACTATTGTCATGTCAAATATAGATTACCCCTCACGTAACCTCATACCCAAGGGGGAACCCAAAAATACACAACTAAAAAACGTCATTTTATTGTTGACCTGACACTAGTCGAATAAGCTATTGTAATTGAATTCTATTATACTTTAGCATTTTATTGGCCCAAGGTATAAAAAACTGAAAATTAGGCGCATCGGTATGTCCGCCATCATGTTGTCGCCAGGCCAGTTCTCCATCCATTAAACCTGTCAGTACGGGGGGCATCATTTCTTTCTTATAGTCATTGGATACACCAATATCTCTGACTCCCAATAATTTATATACAGTTCCGGCAGCTACAGTGGCCATATAACTACCTTGTTGATCTAGCCATTTAGCATCTCCTTGTTCAGGAATTCCATAACTGATAAAAACAGGACGAGGAGCGCAAAGAGCGATAAATTCATGCGAGTCCACAGGCAAATTGCAACCTGTTTTACTTCCAGAAACAGCCTCCGATGCTGCGTATTTTAAATAATTCCCAGCCATCCAATGATATTCGCCACTACCGGCAAGACTTTCAACTGCTTCGCCAAAAACCCGACGGTGCAATGTAGTACCTCCTTTACCGGACGAACCAATTAAACCAACTGCAAAGCGAGAGTCAAAAGCCAAAGTAACCAATGCTGCTTTCCCATATCTTGAAACACCTTCAATACCCACTTTTTTTGAATCAACCAAGGTGTCGGTTTCAAGATAATCCAAACCGCGTGCTGCGCCCCAGGCCCAGGCCCTAAGCGCTCCCCAGTTGCCGGGTTTGCGCGGCTGACCTTTATTTACCAATCCAATAATACCTCTTGTAAGGCCGGCTCCATTATCGGCCTGAATACTAGAAGGATCAATTATGGCATAACCCCACCCGGCCGAAAGTAACTGTTCGGTAGGTACTGAATTACCGTCGGGTGCCGGAGCAAAAAAGTTTAATCCGGGCAATTTGGTAATGGGCATATATGCAGGATATTTATCAAATATTGCTTTCATCTGAGGATCATTCTTAATCATCATATCCTTAAATGAAGTGTTTATTTTTTCCATGTCTTCTGATAAAGGTTGTGCTGGCGATGGAAATGAAGGACGACCAAACATCATCAAAACAGGAACAGGACCCTTAACATTAAGTGGCAAAACAACCATCATATTGATATCCACATTAATCAATGGATAATCGCTATTATCAACATGTCCTACAACTTGTTTTGCTACTACCCTGATACGACCCACAAATTCCCAATCGGTAATTTTTACTGTCCAGTTAACATCCGGAATATTTTGAGGTAACGCACCATAAACTTCCTGTTCAAAATCTTCCAGAAGTTCACCTCTGCGCTGTTTCCACCAAACATCAGCTGATTTAACTTTTTTCCCGTTTTTTAAGGTAAGAACATCCGGCAATTCAGGACAAGGATTTGCAACTGACTCGTCATAATTGGCATGATTGATATCATTTTCATTTCCACTGGGACCAGGTCGTAAACTTTTTATTCCCAGCTGCTCCATCATATTTTCATGATCTTCCTCGGCTGTAAATGTAACAAGAGGTGGATATTTACCTTTATCATTCGTTGTTTTCTGTCCAAATGCAATGTGTGTAAAACCCACAACCAGCAAAAAAAATGTAACTCTTTTCATCATTAGTTTTTTAGTGTTGTATATATGATGGATACTATTGAAACAACCCAGGAATTTTCAAGCAAATTATAATGCAAAATACAATTTCACAACGACAATAACGAAAAAATAAGCTTACCCCGATATCTTCTAACTAAAGGGGTAAGCTTATTTACAATTTTAAAAGTACTATTGTTACTTATTCTTAATCTCTGCCCATACTTTATCAACAGGTAACTTTTTGGTACAGAAAAACCAATCATAACAAGTCAGATCCTCTTTTTTGCTTTCCATGCGCTCTTTTGCTACACCACACGATCCTGCCGTAGGAACAATTACATCATCGCCAGGTCTCCAATCAGCTGGTGTGGCTACATTGAACTTATCCGCTGTTTTCAATGCTACAACAACCCTGTATAGCTCATCAAAATTACGACCAAGAGAGAGTGGATAATAAATGATAGTCCGGATTTTTCCTACCGGATCGATAACAAACACAGCTCGAACGGCTTTAGTATTGCTTTCGCCAGGTTGCATCATCCCATATTTCTTAGCCACCTCCATGGTAATATCTTCAATTAAAGGAAATGTAACCTCAATATCTTTCATTCCCTTATACTCTATCTTATCTTTAATAGTACGCAACCATGCTATATGGCTATACAGACCATCAACCGATAACCCAACAAGTTTACAGTTTACCTCATTAAACTTTGATTCTAAACTTGCAAAGGTCATAAACTCCGAAGTACACACCGGCGTGAAGTCGGCCGGATGACTAAATAATATTACCCAACTGCCTTTGTAATCGGCCGGAAAGTTAATATCTCCCTGGGTGGTTACTGCCTTAAATTCAGGTGCGTCTTCACCAATTCGCGGCATCGAAAAAGCCTCTTGATTCTGATTTACTTCCATAATTTCGTTTTTAAAAGTTTACAATCAATTTTTACTAAATTCAATTCTTACTATTTATATTAATAATTTCTATTTAATGTAGCTTGGTTAAGGCTGCAATTAATTATGTATTACTGGTCAATCCTCGTCCCCACCCTTAAAGGAAGAACTGCTTATCCTAATAAATATCAATTATCCACAGTACTGCCACATAGTGGCTAAATAGCTGTAAAGAGTGTTGTTAGCCAAATTGCTTAATATCATTGAAAAACTATACTCTATCAGATATATTAACATCTTCAACTATGAAATTTCATTTTTCTTTCACCCTTTCGTAAATAATAATATAACCAGTGCTTAATAGGAACAATTATAATTTACAAATGTTTAACAGCTGCACAAAAAAATAAACAACAGCTTAATTACTGGTATTTTTTCCTACCTGATTTTTCGAAAAATAAACTGACAAGTCAATAATAAATAACCAAATACAAGATACCAGCAATACAAAAAATTCTTTCAGATGCTCTTCACACACCAGCAAAAAAACCGTGCTCCATTCAATAAAAAGACATAAAATATGACCAATAACTATTTAATAAGCAGATTTATCTCACCCAATTAAATAGTTATTTATAACATTTTATGAAAAATGCAATCATTTCACACATATGTTCATTATATTTGTATCGAACATATGCTCATTACAAATGCCAAGACCAAAACGCATACGAAAAATGACAAACCCGCCCCATTTCAAGGGGTTTAGACCTATTGATCTTCCTAAAGAAAACAATTCGGTTGTTTTAAATTACGAAGAATACGAATCAATACGTTTAAGTGATTTTGAACTGTACGGGCAGGTAGAAGCAGCTCAAATCATGGATATTTCACGTTCAACCTATGCCAGAATATATGAAAGTGCCAGGCGCAAGATTGCCCAGGCATTCGTGCTTGGTAAACCAATTATATTCGAAGGAGGCAAAGTGTATTTCGACAGCGAATGGTATACGTGCAACAGTTGTAGTTGCTGGTTTAACCATACGGCAAAAGAGCAGGAAATTAAAAATTGTGCCCTTTGTAACTCAACAGATATAGAGCAATACAATAACAATAAGCAACAAGAAAACATTGAGGATATTTGTATTTGCCCAAAATGTGGCAATCAAAAAGAGCAAATTACAACTGTCCCATGCAAAATGGAGATTTGCCCTAAATGCAATTGTGAAATGATTCGCAAAGGCGCACCACACCAAAACAGAAGCAGAAACAATAATTATAATGAAAGCTTCATGAGTCCAAAAACATGTACAAATGCCAAACTCTCATGAATTCAGCTAGTATAGAATCTTTAAAACTTGTAAATTATTAGAGTATATGAAAATAGCAATCACATCAACCGGTAACAGCCACGATGCAAAGTTAGACAGTCGCTTTGGTCGTTGCTCCTATTTCGTAATATACGATACCGATACACAGGCAACAGAATTTTTTCCCAACCCAAACAAAGAAAGTGTAGAAGGCGCTGGCCCTGCATCAGTTCAGGTAGTTGCATCGCGCGGGGTTAGTAAAGTTGTCTCAGGCGAATTTGGTGCTAAGGTTAAAGCCATCTTCGACAAACTACAAATTCAGTTAGTGGTGTTAAACGACACCGAAAAAACAATACGTGAAATAATCGAATTGTTAAACCATAAAAATTAAACATTATGCCACAAATGGACGGAACAGGCCCTGAAAAAAAGGGAGCCAAAACCGGAAGAGGTTTAGGCAATTGCCGGAAAGCAGAAGATGACGAAGCCATCAAAAAACTTGGCAAAGGCTTGGGATTACGCCATAAATCAGGTGGCGGTCAAGGACAAGGCAAACGCCTAAAAGGCGGATCAAAGTAGTATTAATCTAATTAAAAGGAGGTTGTTATGCCAGGATTAAACAAACAAGGTCCTACCGGAGAAGGACCAATGACCGGCAGAAGAATGGGCCGGTGCAATCCCAATAACAAGGGCAAAACAGATGATGAAATCCTACAAAACCAAGATGGGACCACTCCCGAACAAGAGAATTTCCCGGGCCGCGGTTTAGGCCGGGGCAGAGGTCGTGGTTTTAATAAAGGTATGGGATTAGGAAGAGGTATCGGAGCTCGTTTCAGAAGAGACAGCTAATTGAATTAAAGATACCATACAACACAATTCTGTATGGTATCTTTGATTTAAAAAATAAAACCGCCGATTGAGAGACAATGCCTAATAAAACCTTTATAGTGTAAAGTCTGATTTGGATTTATTAGGATGCTCGTTTGAGTTCCCCCTTGGTTAAGGGAAGAGCTACGGCGAAGCTTCATTGTTGACTTGACACTGATTAAAAAGAACAATTCATTAAAAATAAAAAAAAACATATGAAGTCTATTGTTGCTATCCCGTTGGAAAACGGCCGTTTATGCGCACACTTTGGCCATTGCCAACAATTTGCCATTATTGATGTTGAGAATAACGTCATTGTTGCCGAAAGCCTTGTAACCCCACCACCTCACGAACCCGGATTACTTCCAGGATGGCTTGCCGAACGTGGTGTTACCGAAGTTATTGCCGGTGGCATGGGACAACGGGCGCTTGATTTATTTGCTGCGCAAAATATTAAGGTAAATGTTGGTGCAATCACTAAAAGTTCAAAGGAGTTGGTAACCGATTGGATTAAAGAGTCATTGGTAACCGGAACTAATGCCTGTGACCACTAATTAATTATAAGTATGAAATCTGATTATCGTTGCTTTTTCTGTTTTGCACGGGCTTTTGAACAATTAATTGAAAATGAAAACTTGTCTGTCGAAGATAAAAATAGCTTTACCCTTGATATGACAAGTCTCTACAAATCAGTTGGAGAAAATTTCTCTGCTCCTGCTTTTTCCAGGGCTTTACATACTATATTAAAGAAATATACCAACAATACTGACCCGTACAAAAAAGCAAAACAGCTAAGCAACGATACTGTTTTAAACATGTATCCCAATCTCAAAAATCAGATACAATTATCAGATAACTCGTTTGATACCGCTTTGCGCTTGGCTATTGCAGGAAATATTATTGACTTTGCCATTAGTACTAATTTCGATTTACAAGAAACCATCGATAGGGTTCTACAATCGGATTTTGCTATTAATGATTCTACTGAATTAAAACAAGCTTTATCAAAAGCAAAAACAGTTCTTTATCTGGGCGATAATTGCGGTGAAATTGTTTTCGACAAGATCTTTATTGAGACCTTAAAGCATTCAAACTTGTATTACGCCGTTCGTGGTGCACCTGTTATTAACGATGCCACACTGGATGATGCTCTGTATATAAAAATGGATAAGGTTGCCAAGGTAATTTCGAACGGATACGATGCTCCGTCCACCATACTAGAGCATTGTTCAACTGAATTCAAAGAGATTTTTGACCGTGCAGATGTAATTATTTCGAAAGGACAAGGAAATCTAGAGGGCTTATTGGGCAAAACTGGTAAAGAAGTCTATTTTCTTTTAATGGTTAAATGCGATGTAATTGCCAATGCGTTAAATGTCAAAAAAGGAGATTTTGTAGTAAAAAAGAACAACAAAAAAATATGAATATAGCTATTGCAAGCGGTAAAGGAGGAACAGGCAAAACTCTTATTTCAACCAACCTGTTTTGGGCTGCCCAAAAAGAGGGAATACCTGTTACTATAGTTGACTGCGATGCCGAAGAACCTAATGTTACCGAATTTATTTCGGGCGAAGTTTTTTCGTGTACCACGGTTAAACAAAATGTTCCGGTAATTGATCCCGAACAATGTGTGTTTTGCGGCAAATGTCACGAATACTGTAATTACAATGCCATTGTTTACATACCATCTTCCAGATTTATAAATGTGATTGAAGAATTATGTCACGATTGTGGTGCCTGTTCAGTAGCTTGCGAATTTGGTGCCATTACCGAAAAAGAAAAAACACTTGGTACAGTACAATCAATGAACATCAACAGCCATGCCCAAATTATTGAAGGACGTGCCGAAATTGGTGTTTATTCACCAGTTCCGATAATAAAGAAGTCAATCAAAGAGGTTAACGATAAGACCCTGAATTTTTTCGATTGCCCCCCCGGTATATCCTGCCCATTTATAGCAACGGTTGATAAAGCTGACTATGTAGTCCTGGTTACTGAGCCAACGCCTTTCGGACTAAACGACCTCAAACTCTCGATCGAAACCTTACAGCATATGGGTATACCATTTGGCGTAATTATAAATAGGGCCAATCTGGGCGATAATGCAGTTCACGACTATCTGAAGCAAAACAGTTTTACTTTACTGATGGAAATACCCATTGAAAGAGAGATTGCACGTATATATTCCGAAGGCCATTTGTTGGTAGACGAGAATCCAGATTATCAGCATAAATTCATGGAATTATTAAAATCAATTCAGAAAATAACCGAGGAATGACCGAAATAGCTATTTTAAGCGGAAAAGGTGGAACAGGCAAAACAAGCCTGAGTGCAGCATTTGCAACTATTGGCAAAAATATGATAGTTGCAGATTGCGATGTGGATGCCGCAAACCTGCATCTTATTTTACAACCCGAGAACTATACCGAAGAACGATTTGTTACCGGCCATAAAGCAATTATCGATTATAATTCTTGCACTAATAGTGGGTTGTGCATCGACTACTGCCGTTTTGATGCAATTGCATTCCTCAACAATAAGGTTACAATATCAGAAACATCATGCGATGGGTGCAAACTTTGTTCAAGAATTTGTCCCACTCAATCCATCACAATGGTTCCTAACGATCAGAGTCGCTGGTTTGCAGGAAATTACCGCAACGGCAAAATGATACATGCCAGGCTTACTCCCGGTGAAGAAAACTCAGGCAAATTGGTAAACGTGGTACGTGATGAAGCCCGTAAAACCTCAAAAGAAATGGGTTGGGAAACAATAATTATTGATGGACCTCCGGGAACAGGGTGTCCTGTTATTTCATCAGTAACCGGAGTTAACAAAGTTATTATTGTTACTGAACCTTCCAATTCGGGATTCCACGACATGAAACGCATTTTGGAACTCGTGGCTAATTTCAAAATTAAACCATATGTGGTTATCAATAAATATGACTTAAACGAAAATCTAACTCTCCAAATAGAAAACTGGTGCGTTGAACAAAAAATTCCTGTAGTAGGAAAGTTACTCTTTTTCCCTCCGGTAGTTCACGCCATGCTAAAATGCAAAAGCATTGTGGAGTGGCTGCCCGATTCGGAAGTAAGTAAAGAGATTGGTTTAATTTACAACAAGGTGTTGAACGATAAATAAAAAGCAGCCATAAATTTTCCAAGAATAAATACAATTAAGCATATTGGTTCTAAGGCTTGTCTTCCTGTTTTATCCAACAACATTATTAGTAATGGAAAGGGATACAGTTAGGACTTTTGGCGACAATTACAAAAGCTGCACTGTTTGTGAACTCAGCTTTTCGGGCTGGGCTGTTTATCAAAAAAAACAGGTTAAATTAAAAATAAAAAAAATGAAACGAGCCATGAGTGTACCATACTCACACAGGGAGAATAGCCTCCCGCCTTTCAGTCGGGACCCGGTCGTCTCGATTTATAGGGAATTATCTGGCGAGTTCCATGTGACCATTGAAAAACAAATTATAGACATATGAAAGAAATCACGAAAATCATCGATAAAGCATGGAATAACCGCAAAGGGCCAATTGTTTTCACCACAGTTAATAAACAAGGGATGCCTAATTCTATTTACGCCACGTGTGTTTCCAAAATTGATGACAATAAAATTATTGTAGCAAATAATTTTTTCAATAAGACCATTGAGAATATTTTCTCTGGAAGTATGGGCTCAATACTATTTATAACAAACGACGATAAATCGTATCAGCTAAAAGGAACTATCGGGTATTTTACTGAAGGAGATTTTTTCAAAGACATGAAAAAATGGAACCCTGTAAATTTACCCGGACATGGAGCTGCTGTTATTGAAATAACGGAGATTTATGCCGGAGCAGATAAGCTTCTGTAATGCTTTTAACCCATATAAATTTAATTTGGAGATGATATGATAAGTTTTGGACCAATACCATCGCGTAGATTAGGGAAAAGCTTAGGAATCAATAACATCCCTTCGCAAAAAGTCTGTTCCTATTCATGCGTGTATTGTCAGGTTGGTATAACAAAAAAATTTAGTATTACCCGGGAACCGTTTTATTCACCTGATATAATTTTTAAAGAAGTTAAAGCCCACCTGGCTAAATTAAAAGATACTGATAAACCAGACTATTTAACGTTTGTGGCTAATGGTGAACCAACTTTAGATATTAATTTAGGGGAATCGATTGTTAAATTAAAGGAATTTAATATTCCCATAGCCGTAATTACCAATGCATCTTTATTGAATTTACAACACGTAAGAGACGATTTAAAACTTGCCGATTGGGTCTCAATAAAGGTTGATGCTAATAACGAACTTGCCTGGAAAACAATAAACAGGCCCATAAATTGCCTCGATTTTAACAAACATGTAAAAAGTTTACTTGAATTTTCTTCGGAATACAAAGGCAAACTGGTTACCGAAACAATGCTTGTTGAAGGGATTAACGATAATGCCGAAGTATTACATCAAACATCCGATTTAATCAAACAAATCAACCCTTCAATTGCATACATTTCAGTTCCAACACGTCCGCCGGCAATATCAAAAATAAAAGCACCTACTGAACCAGTAATAACCGAAGCCTATCAGATTTTTTCAACCAAAGGCTTAACAGTTGAATTATTGCTGGGTTTTGAAGGTGTCAATACCGGGTATACAGGTAATGCTATTGAGGATATAATCAATATCTGCACAGTTCATCCAATAAGAGAAGATACAATGATGGAACTCTTAGCCAAAGATAAAGCCGGCCTCTCCGTTTTAGAGTCATTATTAAATGACAAGCTTATTAAAAAGGTAAGTTACAAATCTGCTGATTTTTATATTCGTCAATTTCACGTATAAAGATGATAGTGCCAATTATCAAATACATCAGGCATCCCACTTATTGCTCAAATTCCTGTAAATGAAAACCTTTGCAACACATGCGATACAGGAAAATTAAGCGAATTATTTAATGATAATGCTGTGAAATCAGGATTCGACAATTTACTTAAGGGTATTTTAAATAATAAAACGGAAAAAGCTTATTAAGAAATAACAAAGAGAAAACACCTGCTCTTAAACTAGTTAAAAAGGCATTTACTAGTTTTTGTAATAGCATTATAATGACAAGCAGTTATGTTTCTCAACATAGTTTATCATAAACCAATTCCTTGCCCATACGAATAAAACAATAAGCAATGATAGAACACTATTATACTTTCAGGGTTATGTACCCTGATACCGATAAAATGGGTACCGTACACCACTCAAACTACGTAAAATATTATGAGACGGCACGTTGGGAACTATTCCGCAGCATTGGCCTTTCGTATCAATCGGTTGAGGAATCCGGGTGTATGTTACCGGTAATAAGCATGAAATTTAAGTTTATTAAAACAACAAAGTATGATGCTAAACTAACCGTAAAAACAACCCTTAAAGCAATCAAAGGCGCACGTATATGGTTTACATACAAACTATATAGCGAAAACAACGAACTTATTAACCAGGCTGAAACAGAATTGGCGTTTGTTAGCATCAACAATTGGAAACCATGCGTGGCTCCAGAATTTGTATTAAAAGCTATTGAAAACTATAAAAAACAATAATTAGAAAATGCTTTAAAAAGATAAAACAACCAGCTACCCGTACAATGGCAATAATATATTAATGAAGATTATTAAAACCTATATAATCTCACTTTTCCTGCTTGGGATATTTCTTTACCCTTCGGTAATTAAAATAACCCACAAGCATAAACCTACATTTCATTGTGCAGCAAAAAACGAAAAGCATTTTCATGAACACCATGAAAAATGCATTATTTGTGCGTTTTACTTTTCACACTTTATACAACAAAAAAAACTTTGTAAGTCATTTATTAAAGAGGTTTTTAAAGAACTGATTTTTTCTTACAAATCAATTCTAGTTCAAAAACCTTATTATGTCGCACTTTTATTACGTGGACCACCTTTGGCCAATGGTTTAATAATTTCTTTAAGTCATTGTTTAATAGTATACTAACGTAATAAAAATGAACAAAATATTAATAATGTTCGTTTGGGGAATCTTTTGCCATATAACAAATGCCCAAACCATAATTCAGGGTAAAGTAACTGACACCAAAGGTAATCCGTTGGGAGAAGTTACCGTGTTTTTGCCCGAACAAAACCAAGGCACTGTTTCAACCGAAAAGGGGGAATTTCATATTGGAAACTTACCTCCCGGAAAAGTTAAAATACAATTCTCGTACATGGGTTATAATTCTGTAATTAAATCAGTAATTCTTAAAAACGGTATAAACGAAGTTAACACTTCTCTTTCCGAAGCTGTTATTGAATCGCAGGAGATTGTTGTAACCGGGGTTTCTGCATCGTCGCAACACGAAAATGCCGTTAAAATAGATGTTCTGAAAAGTAAAGACATATCTCTTTCCGGCACTCCAAATTTCATGGAATCGCTCACCAAAATTCCAGGTGTTGACATGATTGCAAAGGGTCAGGGTGTTTCAAAACCTGTTATCCGAGGATTATCGATGAACAATATATTGGTTATGAACAACGGTGTTCGTATCGAAAATTATCAGTTTAGCGAAAACCACCCTTTGGGTATTGATGATAACGATGTTGAAAGGGTTGAGGTTATTAAAGGCCCGGCGTCGCTTCTATATGGCTCAGATGCTATTGGAGGTGTTATAAACTTTATTAAAGATAAACCTGCTCCAACTGGTAAAATTATAGGTAACTATCAAACTCAATTGCACTCAAACACTCTTGGAATAAATAATAGTTTAGGTATTAAAGGGGCTTCCTCGCATCTGTTTTCAGGACTGAGGGTAAGCAATAAAAACCATGCCGACTACAAACAAGGCAATAACAATTTTGTTCCCAATTCAAGGTTCAACGAATGGTCGCTTAGCGCAAACACTGGCTACACTGGCAAAACCGGTACATTCAAAGTTTATTACGACTATTTCAAACAGCAATTGGGGATGACGGTTCCTCCTGTCAAGTCTCTGATTACCGAACAAGGCCGTAAGAATAATATTTGGTACCAGGATTTGGAGCATCACTTAATTTCGTCGCAAAACAAAGTGTACCTCAACCGTTTTAAATGGGAAACCAACATTGCATACCAAAGCGCATTGCGAAAATTGCAAACCACACTCGACCTGCCATTTGTAGAAATGACACTGAACACATTAACCTACGAAACAAAAATATATTTACCATCCAACGAAAAGACTGAATACATTGTTGGTGTGCAGGGAATGAATCAGACAAACCGTAATAAAAACAATCGTGCTTCACAATTTTTACCGGATGCTGATGTTAATAATATTGGCTTTTTATTTTTAGCCCAGAAAAAATTCTTAGGTAAATTAAAACTTCAGGGAGGCCTTCGTTACGACATCTACGATACAGAAACTTTTGCATTGGGAACTATTGGTACAGAAAGCTATCAGGAACCAGTTTCCAAGGACTATTCAAACCTAAACGGCTCGTTAGGTGCAACATATAATGCAAACGAAAAACTGATATTCCGGGTTAATCTTGCAAAAGCCTATCGTGTGCCAAATCTATCGGAGCTAACCTCAAATGGTGAACATGGTAGCCGATACGAGATTGGTAACAAAAACCTGAAACCCGAAGATGCTTATGAATCGGATGCAAGCATTCACTATCATGGGAATTATGTATCCCTCGACCTAGCAGGCTTTTATAATCATATCGACAACTATATTTTTATATCGCCAACTTCAGGTACCACCTCTACCGGTATGGGTATTTACCAGTTTATGCAAACTAATTCGCAACTTTTTGGTGGCGAAGCAGGAATGAATTTTCATCCGAAAATATTACCCTGGCTAAATATAAAAGGGGTTTATTCAATGGTAACTGGAAAGCAAAGCAATGGGGATTATCTACCCTTTATACCGGCTCATAAATTTCGATATGAGATAAGGGCAAAAAAGGACCAACTCTTATTTCTCAGATATCCAAATATTTGGATATCTGCTTTAACTGCCTTAAAGCAGGATAATCCTTCACCATACGAAACAAAAACCGATGGATACACTCTTGTTAACGCAGGGCTCAGTTCAAGTATTAAATTAAGTAACCAACTTATGAATATAGGATTATCGGTCAATAATATTTTCAACACTGAATATTTCGATCATTTATCAACCTTGAAACCTCTTTACTATTATAATCAGGGACGTAATGTAAGTTTAACACTTGAAATACCTTTCGGAATAAAATAACAAACAGGGCAGTTCCAGTAACAAGGAACTGCCTTGTTTCAAATAAAAAAAGATAAGGATAACGGGTAAAACAACGTGAATTGTATTCCTGACTCAAGATAAAAACACTATTAAATACCCGATAAATGGGTTATTAAATACAATTCCAAAGAAAAACACATAGTTTTACAAAACTTAATTTAGCGAAACCCAAATTACCTGATAACTTTAAAAATTGCTGATATGAAAATAACTACCTTAATTGAAAATCTGGTTTATAAGCAAGATTTAGTTGCTGAACATGGTTTAGCTATGTATATCGAAACCGAAAACAGGAAGATTCTTTTCGATACCGGTCAAACCGGAGCATTTATTCAAAATGCACAAAAGCTGGGAATTGACATAGAGGATATCGACACCCTTATACTTTCACATGGACACTACGACCATACGGGAGGATTGTACTTCTTTCTCAAAAAAAACAACAAAGCAAAAGTGTATGCCAAGAGGGAAATTTTTAATCAAAAATACCATGGACCCAACCGGTTTATTGGAACACTTAAAAACGATACTCTACTCAATAACAGACTTATTTATGTGGATAGCATAACCGAATTAACTCCGGATATTTTTATAATGCCCGATATTCCTATTCATAATTCAACCGACACCCATTTTAAAGGATTGAATATTAAAGTAAATGATGGTTTTATTATTGATGAGTTTAACGACGAACTGTTTATTGCAATAAAGCTAAACGAACAAATAAACATCATCACAGCTTGTTCGCACCGAGGCATAACCAATATTTGCACCACCGCCAGCGAATATTTTAAACTTCCGGTGGGATTAATATTAGGCGGCTTTCACATGAAAGATTGTACCTCTGAAGAATACAGTCAGATTACGCATTATCTCCGATTATTACAACCCAAATCGATGGGTGTTTGCCATTGCACAGGTATAGATAAATTTGCCGATTTGCGTAAAGACTGCAATACCCATGTTTTTTATAATTATACAGGTTATTCGTTTGTTTTATAACTTAAAACACTTGATAAATCTATTTGGCAATAAGCCTTTTGTAAAAAAGTATAACAATTCAAGTTATAAATGCGAATTAAGGGTTGAATTCTTTGCCACGAAGTGGCTAAATATTAGTAACCATGGGGTGAAGCCCATGGTATTTACAACGGAACCAACTCTTAATTCGCATTAATAATAAAAGCCTTTTTCAATTGACGAATAACTCATTGCAACTATGGGAAAGGTATTATCTAGGTTTGAAAATACTTTATTTTATTAGAAACACACATAATCCATTAGGCATAGGCTTTTCTTCTGACAATTTAAATCCTGCAGCTTTGGCCCATTTTAAAGATTCTTCAAAAGCTTCGGCACTCACATGCATAATAGGTTCAGCAAACAAAACTTTTCCATCGGGTTTCATTGTTAAAAATAAATCCTTAAAAAGTTTTTCTTTATCAGGTACTTCATGTACCACGGCAAAAAGCATTACAAAATCAATTACCGCATCCAACTGATTCATGCTAAACCCATTACGGATATTACAGGTTTTAATAATATTTCCAACTCCAGCTTTCCTGGCACGAAGATTCAACTTCTCAAGCATTTTTTCCTGAATATCAACGCAGTAAACCTTCCCATTTTCACCTGTCATTTTTGCCATTGGAAGGCTAAAAAAACCCATTGCGCTACCATAGTCCATAATATTCATCCCGGGTTTTATATGTTTACTCAGGATTTTTTCAGGATTATTACGGTATTTTCGAAAAGGAATAAGTAAAAAATACCCCATCCACCAAGGACATACCCTACATTTTTGTTCCATTAATATCTTTTTTATTGTTTATACTAACATCCGCAAAGATTATTATGATTAACTAACAATCAAGGCTTTACTAAAAATGAGACCTAAACAGATTGTTTAATTAGTGTCATTAAGAAAACAACCTGTTTTTCAGTCTTTGCTAAGAAAGCGTCAAAGACAAGGCTTTCGAAGTTTGTGAAACCAAGGAGTTTACATTTCGTAAATGACTGTTTCAAAAACGAGAGTAACGCAGTATTTGGCGTTTTCTTATAAAGACTAATTAATCAAACAGTCAAACCCTGACATGCGAATTTAAAGCTTATTAATACAAATATATTTATTCCTATATCAGAAGCATAGGAATATTAAACAATTCGTGCAAATGGTGCGGTAAATACTCATCATAAAAGTGCAAACTATTTTAAAGAATAAACCATCCCTCCACCTCCTTTGAAATCCTTTTGATTTCACTTCTGTTATGAAATTCATTATCCTTTTTATTATAAACATAATCGTTACTCCACACAGTATGATTTTTAACAATCTCACGAAGTGCATTCGCAAAATAATAAACCTCGCTATCCAATAAAGTAGGGTGCAAAGACATTCGTACCCATCCCGGTTTCTGCGATAAATCACCAAAACGGATTTTTTCGGTTATCTCTTTAGATTTATCGTAACTCACTGCTAAAAGATAATGCCCGTAAGTTCCGGCACAGGCACAACCGCCACGTACCTGAATGCCAAAACGATCACTTAATAATTTAACAATTAGATTGTAATGTATGTCATGATGATAAAATGATACAACCCCAAGCCTTTTTTGGTGTTGGTTAGCCAATACCTGTATTCCTTCAATTTTAGCCAATTCTTTAAACACAATGGCAAGCAATTCATCTTCCCTGGCTTGAATCATGGATACTTCCATTTTATTTTTCAGCCTAATGGCCAATGCCGTTCTAATAGCCTGTAAAAATCCCGGTGTTCCACCATCTTCACGCACTTCAATGTCATCAACATATTTATAGGCTCCCCACGGATTTGACCAGTCTAACGTTCCACCCCCGGAATCGTCAGGTACTTCGTTTTTATACAGGTTCGAATCAAAAATCAATACACCCGACGAACCAGGTCCACCTAAAAACTTATGCGGTGAAAAAAATACTGCATCCAACTTTTCCAATTCATCTTTGGGGTGCATATCAATATCAACATAGGGTGCCGAAGCAGCGAAATCAACAAAACAAAGACCTCCATTCTCGTGCATTATTCGAGCAAGCTCGTGATATGGCGTAATTATTCCTGTAACATTGGAGCAAGCCGAAAAAGCCCCAATTTTAAAACTCCGGTTTAAGTATTTCTGAAGCTGAACGCTAAGCTCCTGCGGGTCAACTAAAAGATCAGCATTTGGTTTTAAAACAACGACATCGGCAATTGATTCATACCAACTTGTTTGGTTTGAGTGATGTTCCATGTGAGTTAGAAAAACAACAGGTCGGTCATTTTCCGGTAGGCTCAGATTATCTGACTTATACCTTTTTAGACCTAAGATCCGTTGTAGTTTGTTTACCACAGAAGTCATTCCAAAACCCGATGTAATTATAACATCATTTGCCCAGGCATTTACATGCTCTTTAATTATTTTGTGAGCCAGATGGTAAGCAATAGTCATTCGGCTTCCACTCTCGCTTGTTTGAGTATGAGTATTAGCTACAAATGGCCCAAACCTATCGCAAATAGCCTCTTCAATTGGGCGGTATAACCTGCCACTTGCCACCCAATCAAGATAAAGCATTTTTTGTGTTCCATATGGAGTGGCATACTCCAGATTATCCCCAATAATATTTTTGCGAATTTGCTCAAAGTGTTTTTCCAAATCATCCATAGGGAAGAATTATATTAAAAACAGGCTATTTTTAAGAATGCAAAATACTATTTTTAAGATTGTGTTATAACAATAGACTATAATTTTGTTTTCTCTATATAAATAAATTCAAAATCAATTAATTTACTTGACCATAAATTGCGTCTATAGTCCTGGTTAAAATTTGGGAAAGAAAAATTCCCTGTAAATCAATAGTTTTACAGGGAATCACTTGATTATTTGAGAAAATTTCCAATTTTTAATCCAAAACAAATTGTTCTTGGATTCATTGGCCCATAAATATATCCCGGATCTCTTTTATCTCCATTGTCAAAATCGTTTTGGTAAGCATTGAACATGTTTTTTGCGCCGGTAAATAATTGCAATGTTGCTCCGTTTAGTTTAATATTATATCTTAGTTTTAATCCTAAATCAAAAAACGACTCTGATTCTCTCAATTCTCCATTCTCGGGATTAAGTATTTGTAATCCAAAATAAGGAACAAGCATCTTACCTGTATAATTACCTGTTGTTGACAATCCCCATTTCTTAAATAATTGCCAATCTAATGTCAGATAACCATAGTTTTCGGGAGTTCTTAAGAACTTTTTTTCGTTAAATTCCTGTGCTTCTTCATATTTGCTGTTTTGAACGGTAAAGCCCGATTTTAAAGAAAATTTATCTGTTGGCACAACATTTAATTCAATATTTACACCTTGTACTTTTGCTCCTTTATCGGCATTCACTCGCGTATAAGTTACAGTTCCATTTTCATCAGGATCGCCATAATCATTAGCAAAAGGATTATTTAATTGAGTATAAAACCCTTCAACCAACAATCCTACATAAACGTCACCTAATTTTTTATTAAAATCTAATGAAGCCATATAACTATGACTAGTTTCTTGTTCCAGATCCGCACTGTTTTCGTGAATTACCTTTCTTGAACCAGATGTTTCAATGTGTAAATCCTCATCGAATATTTGAGGGGCACGATATCCTTGCGAATAACTCACCCTGGCCTGTAGATATTTTTTTACATCATATTTAAAGGTTATTCTTGGGCTTAACACATTTCCTGAGTTATCAGAATCGGAATTTTCTTTGTCTGTTACTTTGTAATTATCAAAACGTGCACCTACCGAAGCTTTAAATTTATTCCAGTTAATTTCATATTGTGCAAAAACACCGATAGTATTCGTTGTTTGATCAGCAATTACTACATTATCAGTATAAGGAATAACAATTTTATTATCAACAATAGTAGCATTATCAACATCTAGATATCCAAGTTTATTATCTTTTAAAAATGCTCCATTATTTTCAATACCAATAATTAAATTTGAAATTCCAAGTTTTGCATTGTACTGAGTACCTAGCGTGTATGAAAGATCTTTAGTTTTTCCAAAATCACTTAACGATCTTCCTGCCCCATAATATGAATCTCTATTTACTCTTTGACCCGAAATATAAACTGAAAACAAGTCCTCGCCTCTGAAAAACTGTTCATACGTTAATGCACCTGTTGTAATAGAATGATTTACTGCTTCTGCAATATTTGATTCATGTACAGGATAATCAAACCTATCTCCACCCCGCCTGTCTTCTTTTATGTTAAAGAAATCGGCAGTTAATTTATTTCTTTCACCAAAACGATGATAGAGACGTGTTCCGATAGTCGTGTTTTTTAAAGATGATATTTCGGAGTAATCATCATTATTTGCATCAAAAGGTTCTCGGTCGCGGTAAAAGCCATAAAGGGCCATGCCTGTTTTGTTATCGGCCGATACTAAAGATGTATTAAAGCTAAGAGAATAATCCTGTGCCGGATCACCAGAATCATCTAAACCAACACCAATAAGGCCTGTGTTTATATCAAATTCATACGAATTGTTTATGGGATCTTTAAGGATAAGATTTATTGTTCCAGCTATTGCATTGCTACCATATAATGCCGAGCCACCACCACGAACAACTTCAACACGCTCTATCATACTTGTAGGAATCAACTCCAAGCCATAAACACCTGCTAATCCGCTAAAAATTGGTCTGCTATTAATTAGTATCTGAGAATATGGACCTTCCATGCCATTCATCCGAACTTGTGAGAATCCACAATTTTGGCAATTGTTTTCCATTCTTAAACCAGGGCAGAAATTTAAGCCCTCGCTTAATGTAACTGATTGTGTGGCAGCAAATAGCTTTGGAGTAATAGTGTTAACAATAGTTGAAGATTCTACCCTGTTTGTTGCATTCCTATCACCTGTAATTACTACCTCATCAAGTCCTAAGACATCCTGCTCTAATTCGAATTTCAGTTCTTTTGTTTCGCCCTTACTAATTGTAATTTCCACTTGCTTAGGTTTATACCCTAATGATTGTACCGCTATTATAAGCTTCCCAACCGGTAAATTAATTAGTTGATAATGCCCTGACTCATCGGTAGTAATACCAATTGTTGTGCCCTTAACACTTAATGTTGCAAATGGAATATGTTCACCATTACTAACACAAACAACATGACCAATGATATTCGCATCAGTTTTTGCGTCTGTAGTATACCCCGATAGAGAAAATGACAATATTAATACCGTCAGTATTATATATAATCTGTTCATAATTTAGTTTTGATTTTAAAAAAAGTTTTTTTGTGCAATAACCATCTGTAATTGTGCAGAGATAGTCACAAAAAGATCGATTGTACAAATAATGGAATTATAAATCAACATTTATGCTGAAATTAAACCAAGGATTTCCTCATTTAGAAAACCATAGGCATAAACAACATAAGCGTTATTATGTATTAAAACACTGATAAGCTTTTTAATATTAATTTGCAGTTACTCCTGAAACTGGAATTATATTAAACGAAAAGTGCAGTAATACTGATACTATTGTATGGGGGAGCTCTACCTTTTTTTTGACTTTTGCCAATTGAATTATACCTAACCTTAGACTCAAATAAGAATTGTTCTTTCTTAACAAAAAGAACAAAAGCAAAAGATAAAAAAAGTACAAGAAAAAGAATTTCTAAATTCGTAAATAAATAAAAGGCAGCATTTGAATGATGATGTGTTTTATATGGTTTCGAATCATTTGATTTATCAAACGGGTGAGCATGTTCAATAACTACTCCGTTACTTAATTTATGAGTATGCAAAAAAACTGCTTTATTAGCAATAAGCATTCCCATTACCCCTATTAAAACAAGGACAACGAACTTTTTTATTGTATTACTAACAGTTGTTTTCATCAGGGAACAAAAGTAGATAATTTAATATGGATTAAAATCCCTAATTATTGGGATTTTTAAGATCCCTAAATCAAAAGCGTTGACTTTTAAATTAATTTAACATTACACTTCAGTTTTAGGTTAAACCCTAGCGATAAGTCAAGCATAAAATATCCACAGATTTTTAGTGACTTTTTTTTTATCAATGTGATCTTAAGTGAGTCATAAAACAATCTCTATTAGGTTGTCCTATCCCGCTAAAAAGCAGGATTACTTTTTTGTCATGACACAAAAAACGAAACAGTCTAATGTCATATCAAATATAAGTTACCCCTTACATAACCCCTAACCAAGGGAGAACCCAAAAACACACAATTAAACATAATGACTGCTTTATTGATTTTGCCAACTATAATTTATATAGAGCCTTTTTTCACAATGCTTCAGAAATATTAATTCATCTATTTAATCATCTGAATGTTAAACATTTTACAGTAACTCACTATTAACGCTTCTTACAAATAAAACTTTAAGCCTATAACATATTAGAAAAGTCAAAACTCAAAACTTAATTTGTTACCGATAATTATTTAATTAATTTAATATAGGTTAAATTAATATATAATTAAGACTAACTTTTAACACGTTTAAGAAATTTTTCTACCTTCGCCATCCAAATAATTTTTCAAACGGCATTTCCCGAAAGTCCGATAATCGAGTAAGGGGTGAAAACCGAAAAACCTAAAGAGTAGGATATACCTTAACAAAAAAAAATGAAAAGAATTTTTGCAATCTTAACCGTTATTTCATTTGTATCTCTTTCAGCTATGGCTCAGGAAGAACAAGTAAAAGCCGAGCAAAATTATGAGAGAACCGGAAAATATTCTGTAGAAGCTAATTTTGATCCTGCAAATATTTTCGAGCATTCAAGTTCAAGTATGTTCTCAATGCCTTCATTTAAACTTCGTGTTTTTAAATCAGAAAACAGCGCATACAGATTGCGGTTCCAGATTAATTATTCAACTAGCAAAGATAAAGATGGTACTGAAAGCGACTACACGAAATCATCTTCATTAAATTTACTGGTAGCTCCTGGTTATGAGAAACATTTTGGACAAGGGAGACTTAAGCCATACTGGGGTTTTGAAGTACCAATTTCATATAAAACAACAAATTCAGAAACCCGCTATGGAGATGTTACTAGTAAAATCAAAAACGAAGACAACAATGGATTTTTATCTTTTGGTCTAAATGGTGTTTTTGGTCTTGACTTCTATTTATATAAAAATATTTTTATTGGAGCTGAATTCACACCTGGTTTAATTTTTAAACAGGCTTTTGATGAAGAAGTTGAAAGTGTAGTTACCGAAAAAGGTGGAAACACATTTTCATTCAATACATCTTCCTATTCAGGCTTAAAAATTGGTTACAGATTCTAGTAACATAATTTAACACATTAATAAAAAACACCGTTTAGTTAACGGTGTTTTTTTATTGTCATAACTTACCAAATTTAACCTGACACATTACTGTCTTAGAACGATTGAGAATTATTGTTTTTTGAAACCAGGTGAACATTGCATTTCACCCGTAACGATAGTGATTTTGATTTAATTTCAAGTCTTCAAAAACGATGATATCTTTCTTAATTACTAATTAACTCCTTAATTGTTATATTCGCATAGCTAAACTCATAATATGCGACATATACTTATCATCCTCCTTACGCTTCTTACATTTCAGGCTTCGGCTCAATACTATACATCCGGTTCAGATCCGGCACGACTTCACTGGCGACAAATAAAAACGCCTACGGTCAGACTGGTTTTTGAAAAGAGCTTTGAAAAGGAAGCATTGCGTCTGGCTGCATTTATGGATAGCATTGCTCCTGTGGTGTCGGGCACTCTTAACCACAAACCGGGACGTATCAATATGCTTGTGCACAATCAAACAAGTTATTCCAACGGGTTTGTTTCGTGGGCCCCAAAAAGAGTGGAGCTCTTCAGCACGCCTAATCAGAACATCAACTCAGTGGACTGGCTGGAACATCTTGCCACTCACGAATACCGGCATGTGGTGCAGATTGATAAACTTAACCAGGGCTTTACTCGTATTACAACAATGATAATAGGCCAACAGGCAACCGGAGCTGTTTTAGGCCTGTATTTACCAATGTGGTTTATGGAGGGCGATGCTGTTGCCACAGAAACATCACTAACACAAAGTGGGCGTGGGCGCTCCTACGAATTTAACCAGGAGTTGAAATCCCAGCTGGTTGAACGTGGCCCTTACTCGTACGATAAAGCTTATATGGGCTCATTCCGCAATCAGGTACCCGACTATTATAAAATGGGTTATCCGTTGGTAGCCATGGCTCGCTCTCAATATGGAACAGAGGTCTGGGAAAATGCTGTCAATAATACCGGTCGAAGCATCTGGATACCAAACCCCTTTCGTCGTAGCCTGAAACGACAGATTGGAATGGGCAACAAAGACCTCTATAACTATATTTTTAAACAATTAAGCCAGAAGTGGGCCACCGAAGTTGAACAGACAAAAACCACCTCATTTAATTCCATTGTTCATTTCAACAGCGATTACACCAATTTTAAGCACCCGATTGCCATCAACGATTCCACCTTGGTATGTGAACTGGAAGGCCCAGATATTCCGTCACAGATTATAGATATAAGTATTCCTAACGGACAAATTAAAACCATTTCGTATACCGGTATCAGAGATGACGAACCCATTTCGGCCAATCAGAAATTTGTTGTGTGGTCGGAACTTAAATACCATGCACGCTGGGAAAATGAATCCTTCTCCATTATAAGGACCTACAACCGGCAGACAGGGAAAACCAAATCTCTGACCCGTAAAACGCGTTTTTTTTCACCGGCCATTCACCCTTCCAAACCATTGATTGCTGTTGTACAAGCCACCACCGACTATAAGTTTAATCTGGTTATGCTGGATGCAGTTACCGGCCAAATCCTTCAGAGTATTCCCTCACCCAATAATCAATACATTTTAACGCCATCGTGGAACCTTAACGGCAGCAATATTGTTGCTGTTTTGCAGGGCCCAAAAGGGAAAAGCATTTATTCGTTTGATCCTTCCTCGGGTAACTGGGCAATACTAAAGGCACCATCGTACAACGAAGTTCGTCATCCGGTTCAGGATGGTGATGATGTTTGGTATTCGGCCAAAGGTCAGGTAAGTGAAGAGATTTTTCATCTCACTTTATCCGACAAAACTGATACACGCATAACCTCATCAAGATATGGAGCGGCCAACCCAACCATTCTGCCGCAATCAAAAAAACTTATTTACAGTCACTATACAGATAACGGTTACCGTCCGGTTTTGTATATTGCCAATCAAACATTACCCGACTCTGTTATTCACCAGCCCTCAGTAATCGACCAATTGGCCCATAAGCTTACTACCCAGGAGCCTTCATCAATTATCCAAACTACTGGTTCGGGAAATTACGAAATTAAGAAATACAGCAAACTCAATTTAATAGGACTGCACAGCTGGGCCCCGGTTTTCACAGATATTAATGACGAAAAATTGCATACCGGAATCAGTGTGATGTCACAAAACCTGCTAGGGACATCCATTATTACTGCTGGTTACAATGCCGACCCGGCTTTTAGCTACGAAAAATACCATATCAATCTATCATACCGTGGTTTTTTCCCCATTTTGGATCTTGACATGAACTTTGGTGACAGCCAATTTGTAGAGAATGGCTTTTTCTCGAATAAAACCGATACTTTTAAAATAAACACAAATCAAAACCTCAATCACTTCTATTTAAAAGCAGGAATGAGGCTGCCTTTTGATTTATCAAGTGGTCAACATATTCGCTATTTGGAACCCGGATTTAAACTAACCCTTCAGCAACGCACCGGATTCAGCTACACAAAGGAGTTTTACACCCTGCAAAACAATAGTTTGGTCCCCACTGGTAAAACAGAGGAAGTATCTGTTAATTCTATAGATTTCAAGGGCATGGAATACAACCTCCTCTTTTACAATTTCCGAAGAGGGGCTTTGCGCGATGTAAGCTATCGTATGGGGCAATTGATCCAGATGGTATACCGCCATACGCCATTTGGCACTTACGAAGCTGGCTCCATTTTTGGTGTACACACAAAGCTTTATCTGCCGGGAGTTGCTAAACACCATTCCATAGGAATTGATAACGATTGGCAATCAAAAAAAGATGGGGATGAATACTACAAATCAGAAGATTACATAAATTATTACCAACAGGGTAATCTGTTCAGCTATCCTCGTGGTTATAGCGGTATTTATTTCGATGATCTATATATATTTCGTTCCACTTATATGATGCCATTGTGCAACCCCGATTTTGCCATTGCCGGGTTGGCCTACATAAAAAGACTACGGTTAAATCTTTTTTACGATGCTGCTATTGTTAATTATCAACTTACCCGCACCGATGATGGAACAAGGGACGCATTTAGTTATCAACCCTCATCCACCGGATTGGAACTGCATGCCGACACCCACTTTTTCCGATTCATCTTACCATTTAGCATTGGTTACCGCGTTGGGTACAGAAATATGGACAATAGTTTTTTTCATAATGTTATTGTGTCTACTAGTTTTGGAGGGTATTTGGTGAATAAGAGGTAATGACAGATAGTTATTACTGGTTGCTCATTTTTAAAAGCATTGCGATTATTCACATTGATTTCACTCATGTCATATTTGCTTAAATACCCTTTTGAGTCCTGATATATTTTTACCTCACAACCCTTTCTCATCTGAGGTTGGTAAACAGCACCGATAACAAGCATTTCTCAGAACCATCAGAATTTTCACCCATTATTTGGAAGGGAGCTCAGGAATTTTTTGGTGTTGAAGATTGCAGAGTGGCTACCATGGAGTCACATTACAGGAGTATCATTTTGGATTCATTATTTTGGACTAACAGAGGTATGCTGGCTATTAACAACTACAAATAAAACCATAATAAATTCTAATAGCCCATAAAACAAATATCACCTCGTTAACATATTAATTAGCGAGGTGTTTTTTCAACCCAACAAGCCTGAATATTTAACGAAACATTACATCGCATCAGTACCAACCTGACCGTGGCTCAACTCAAAGACAGTGATTTCTGGTGGCATCCCCACCCTGGCTGGCATGCCAAGATAGCCCAAACCGCGGTTTACATAAAGAAATTTATCACCCTCGCGGAATAAACCGGCCCAACGCTTTTGTATGTATTGTGCCGGACTCCATTTAAAATCGCCCTTCTCAATACCAAACTGCATTCCGTGAGTATGACCCGAGAGAGTGAGGTCGAAGAAATTATGTGGCAGCACTTTAACATCCCAATGGTCGGGATCGTGCGACATTAATAAACGAAACGAGGTATCCTTTATATTGGCTGAAGCTTTCTCAAGATCTCCTGTACGCGGAAAAGAATCCCTTCCCCAGTTCTCCACACCACCCAAACCAATTACGTCTCCTTTACGCTCAAGCTTAACCGATTGATTTTTCAACAAAGTGAAACCCAGCTTAGAGTGTCCTTCTATTACTCCCTTAAAATTCTCGTTCTTATCTTCGGGAGAAGCCCAGCGACTGTAATTGCCATAATCGTGATTACCCAGAATTGAGAACTTTCCCATTGGTGCCTTGAGTTGAGCAAAAACCTCTTCCCAGCCCTTCATTTCACCAGCAAAATTATTCACTATATCGCCGGTAAAAAGAATCATATCCGGACGTTCTTCATTTATTAATTCAAAAGCTTCAATCAACGGCTCCTTATTGGTACCAAAACTGCCCAAATGCAAATCTGAAATCTGTACTATGCGTAAACCATCAAAACCAAGAGGTAAATTGGGAAAGGATAACCGTACGTACTTTTTATAAAACGCATAACGACCACGGAATGCCCCAAACAGCGTGGTTACAAATGGAGCTGTAGCCATAATGATGCCTACCTGACTTAAAAATTTTCTTCGCGTAAGCCGTGGGTAATGTCGTTTTATTTCAACAGGTTGTTTCTTATTTACAAAAAAACGTAGTATTCTATTACTAATGACAATGCCTGTAAATAAAAACTTTGGAATAAAAAACAACAAAAAAACCAGGACGTAAATAGAGAAATACCTGTAAATATCTGAAGAATCAGTTATTGGAATGAGATACCAGAAAAATAGAAATCCAAAAAGAGAAATGGCCGGTACAATCCCGAAAAGGAATAACCCAATGCGTTTCCCTCCCTGGTTTTTAATTATATATCCTTTCTTCCACCATTCAAAAAGAAAGTAATTTATTAGAACGGCTACAATAGCTGTTAATAAAAATGCAACAAAACTAAACTTCATTATATCCTCTCCAATCAGTAATCACAACCAGTTAACAAACAATATGAGTGCCAAATAAAAATTGTAACTGGTACTTCTACAATGAATAAACGATTAAGGTTGCACAATTGTTGTGAAATAATCTTAAATCAATTATGATAGCACTATCACTCAACCAATAACAAGAATTTAACTTATTGCCTTAAGAAGAAGTAAAACCCGGTTTGGTTTAAGCATTTCCTAATCTCAATTATTTATCATATCGTCAATATTCGTCTAAAATTCGTTTCACATCCTCGGCTGAAACACGGCCATAAACCCTCTCTCCTATTGTCACAACCGGTGCCAGTCCACATGCGCCAACACAACGAAGGCAACTAAGCGAAAATTTGCCATCGCCGGTTGTTTCACCAACCTTCACTTTTAACAACCGCTTAAACTCATCAAGTACTTTTTCGGCACCTCGCACATAGCAGGCAGTGCCCATACATACCGAAATGGGATGACGCCCCTTTGGCAACATAGAAAAGAATGAATAGAAGGTGACTACTCCGTACACATGAGCCAGCGAAACATTAAGTTCCTCTGCCACAATCTCCTGCACTTCGGCAGGTAAGTATCCAAACAATAACTGTGCTCCATGAAGAACATTTATTAACTCTCCACTTTCGTTGTTGAACTTTTTACATATTTCGCGAAGTTCTTCAACTTTACTTTCAGGTATTTTTATGCTTGCCATATAAAAAAAAGGATTTCAGATCATTAAAAATAAGACTAATTGATAATACAATTACTTATAATGTTGTTTAGTTAAGAATGCTAATAATTATGCCTCAACGCTATCTCCTCTTTCCCCAAAAGGAGGTGACCTGACTGTTATTTCCTTTAGGTAATTATAAGTATTCAGAGGCAAAGAGCTTAACTAAACAAAATTGATTACTTATTCTTTAAGTTCCACTTTTTTCTTTTTATCGAAGTAATGGGTATGTAATAACTCATGCGATTTATCACTCAAGGGTTTACCAAGAAACTCCTCGTACAATTGCTTGATGTATGGGTTTTCATGCGACTTGCGTATTTGTTTTCCGGAGTCTTCCTGATAAATAGCTCTTTGCCGCTTGCGTAAAATCTCTACATCTCCATGGTGGTAAGGTTGCCCACCACCACCAATACATCCACCAGGACAAGCCATGATTTCAATAGCATGAAATATTGATTTACCATCTTTAATCTCTTCAAGTAATTTACGTGCATTGCCCAAACCATGAGCTATTCCAATATTTATTGGCAATCCGTCGAAATCAATAGTAGCGTAACGAATGCCCTCCATACCACGAAGCTCCACAAAATCAACTTTATCAAGTTCTTTTTTCGTAAACAGCTCATAAGCCGTGCGAACAGCAGCTTCAATTACACCTCCTGTGGTCCCAAAAATTACCGATGCCCCCGTTGAAGCACCCAATGGATTATCAAATTCATCGTCAGGTAATGCTTGGAAATCAATATTGGCACTTCTGATAAGTTGAGCCAGTTCTCTGGTTGAGATGGAAACATTCACATCCGGATCGCCATTCACCGAAAACTCGGGTCGGGTACATTCATATTTTTTTGCCAGACACGGCATAACTGACACAACCACCAGTTTCTCGCGCGGGACATTTAACTTTTGGGCAAAATAGGACTTGGCAATGGCCCCAAACATTTGTTGCGGCGATTTAGCCGTAGATGGGATGTCTTTCATTTCAGGAAAGTGATGTTCGAAAAAATTCACCCATGCCGGACAACAGCTTGTTAATATAGGTAGCTTAATATCTTTATCGCCATTGAGATGCCTGCTTATGCGGTCAAGCAATTCTGAACCTTCTTCCATGATGGTTAGGTCGGCAGCAAAATCAGTGTCAAAAACATAATCGAAACCAAGCTTGCGTAAAGCAGATGTCATTTTTCCGGTTACCAGAGTTCCCGGCTCCATCCCAAACGATTCTCCCAACGCAGCCCTCACTGCAGGAGCGGTTTGAACCACAACCACCTTATTGGGATCAACCAATGCTTCAATAACCTTCCACGTGTAATCGCGTTCAGTAAGTGCGCCTGTGGGACACACAGCTACACACTGTCCGCAATAGGTGCAGGCTGAATGATCAAGATCCATTTCAAAGGCAGGTGCCACCACGGCATTAAAACCACGATTCACGGCTGAAAGAACACCAACCGTTTGAACTTCATTGCAAACTGTTTCGCAACGGCGACACATGATACATTTATCCATCTCACGGTTTATGGCCGGTGACTGATCGCTCTTGTATTTCGACTGCTCACCCTTATAATGTATCTCCCTGATTCCAAGATTCTGGGCCATAGTTTGAAGGTCACACTCCCCCGATTTTGCGCAGGTAAGGCACTCGGCCGGATGATCAGACAGGATAAGTTCCATAACTGTTCGCCGGGCGTTCACTACACGCACGGTATGGGTTTTTACAACCATTCCTTCGCTGCATTCAGTTTTGCAGGCAGGAGCCAAGTTCCGACGGCCCTCTACCTCCACCACACAAATACGACATCCACCGGGTTTATTTTCAAAATTCATATCCTCCAGCTTCATGTAACAAAGTGAAGGAATTTTAACCCCGATAGTTTTCGCTGCATCAAGAACTGTGGTTCCTCTTTCAACTACCACCGGTTTGTCATCTATAATAAGTTTTACTATTTCCATTCTTCTTTGGTTTTTTATATTCAACCTATGGATTATTGCACACTGATGGCACCAAATTTACACTTCTCCATACATGCCCCGCACTTTATACAAATGCTGGTATTGATAACATGGGGTGTTTTGCGTTCACCCGAAATGGCATCAACAGGACACACCCTGCTACAAAGGGTACATCCCACACATAAATGAGAATCAATTATGTAATGCATTAAAGCCTTACAACGTCCTGCAGGACATTTACCATCCCTAATATGTGCCACGTATTCGTCATAAAAGTTATCCAGGGTTGAAAGCACCGGATTCGGAGAAGTCTGACCCAATCCACAAAGCGACGTATCTTTGATAACATTAGCTAAATTGCGAAGCTTTACCAAATCGCCTTCTTCGGCTTTGCCCAACGTAATTTTATCCAGCATTTCGTATAAACGCTTATTCCCTATACGACATGGGGCACACTTTCCGCAACTTTCATCTACCGTAAATTCAAGATAAAATTTTGCCATGGCAACCATACAATCATCCTCATCAATCACTATCATGCCTCCTGATCCCATCATGGAACCTGAAGCCAACAGATTATCGTAGTCGATGGGAATATCCAGATGTTTCTCGGTAAGGCATCCACCTGAAGGACCACCTGTTTGAACCGCTTTGAATTTTTTCCCTCCTTTTATGCCCCCGCCTATATCAAAGATCACTTCACGCAATGTAGTTCCCATAGGTACCTCAATTAAGCCCACATTGTTTACTTTTCCAGCCAGAGCAAAGACTTTGGTTCCTTTACTTTTTTCAGATCCTATGCTACTAAACCACTCGCTTCCTTTTAAAATAATTGGAGCAATATTGGCAAACGTTTCAACATTATTAACGTTGGTGGGTTTTCCTTTATATCCTTTTACGGCCGGGAATGGCGGCTTAACAGTGGGCTCTCCACGTAAACCTTCCATAGAATGAATAAGAGCAGTTTCTTCACCACAAACAAAGGCACCTGCTCCATAACGAATTTCCACATCAAAATTAAAGCCGGTTCCAAAAATATCGTTCCCCAACAAACCATATTCACGAGCCTGTTCAATAGCAATTTTTAACCGCTGAATAGCTAAAGGATACTCTGCCCGTATGTAAACCAGACCTTTATCGGCTCCAATACAATATCCGCAAATAGCCATAGCTTCCAAAACCGAATGTGCATCGCCTTCCAGAATGGAACGATCCATAAACGCACCCGGGTCGCCTTCATCGGCATTACATACTACATATTTCTGGTCGGATTGTGATTTCAAGGTGAGTTCCCATTTTATTCCGGTTGGGAAGCCTCCGCCCCCCCGGCCCCGAAGGCCAGAGTCCTTAATAATTTTAATGGCTTCTTCGGGAGTCATCTCAACCAACACCTTCCCCAAAGCCGAATAGCCATCACGGGCAATATACTCATCAATATTTTCAGGGTTTATAAAACCACAATTGCGTAAGGCTATCCGGATCTGCTTTTTATAAAAGCCCATATGTTTCGAATCGGAAACAACCTCCTTGGTTTCTGGGTCAACATACAGCAGCCGCGTTACTTTTCGTCCCTTAATAATATGTTCCAGCACCAATTCAAGGGCGTCGTTGGGTGATACCTGAACATAAAATGTATTGTCGGGAACCATTTTAACCACCGGACCCTTTTCACAAAACCCAAAACAGCCTGTTCTAACCACCTGTACCTCATCTTCAAGACCATTCTGCTCCAGAGCAAGTTTAAGGTTCTCAACTATTTCCTCACTTTGCGAAGCACGGCAACCCGTTCCTCCACAAACAAGAATATGGTTTTTAAAATTTGCCATAGTTTTTATGATAAAGAACTGTTATTTACTATCCATTGTATTATAACTATCCGGAATAATCCCGTCGACCAACTCGCCTTTTTTAATGTATTTTTTTATGATCTCGGCAGCACGAATTACATTAACATAGCCAAAAACCAAAGGACTTTCACCGGGAAGAGTTACCTCAATGGTAGGTTCGGCATAACAATACCCCATGCAGCCGGTTTGAGTAATCACGGCATCTATACTCTGGTTATCAAGCTCTTCGATAAAATAATCCATTATCTCTTTTGCTCCTGATGCAATGCCACAAGTAGCCATTGAAACCTTAATTTGAACTATGCTTTCAGGATTATCACCCTTCTCCCTGAGTGTGATCTTGTTTTTTAATTCCTCCTTCATTTTCCGGAGGTCGTCCAATGTTTTAACTTTTGCCATAGCTGCCTATATTTAAGTCACTTAATATATTTTATCCAGTTTTATTTATATGAATTATTCTAATATATATTACCCCTCACGTAACCCCTAACCCCCAGGGGGGAACCCTAAAACACAGAACTAAAGAACGTCATTTTATTGTTGACATGATACTAGTCTCTTTCCGTGATGAATCATTCATGTCAATACCTATTCAAATTGAAATCCAATTTCATTCAAATTCTCATTCACCATCTCCTTAATGAACCTTACCACTTTAGGCTGATTAATTTCTGAGCCATCCAATACTTCCACAATCTCATCCGTCCTTATGGCAAATGCCCTTTCATCGATATGAAAATCAAAATGGAACATCACATCCTGATTACTGCAAATAAGCAACGCAACTATTCCAGCCATATCGCCCAACGGCACACAATCAATATGTTTTGTAAAAAAAACCGCTGTAACCATAGTTCCCAATCCGGGCTCTGAAATAATTTGTAAGGACCCGGCGGTATTTTCAGCGTTCATTTTAAAAAGAGGCAACCCCAACCCAACTTTCCGGGTAATTCGCGAAGTGGTATAAGCATCTGTTGCTTTTTTTACCATTTCCGCATCCATTCCACAACCATCATCTTCAAACGTCACAACCAAATTACCTTCAGTTTTTTTCATTATCAGTGACACTTTAACCTTTTT
>CAZSQG010000019.1:0-50249 GCA_964608615.1 uncultured Marinilabiliaceae bacterium | reverse complement strand
AGAGCACCTGGTTACGGCCCAGGAGGTTGGGGGTTCGAGTCCCTTCGGGATCACTGATAAAGTTTTAAAACCCTTGTAGCTGAAAAGTTGCAAGGGTTTTTTATTAAGCTTTTTGAAATACTCCAAATAATTGTAGTTTCCTGGCTATTTTAAGTACGCGTAACCTGTATAAAACAGCTATCAGTTTCAATTTTGCATTTGCAAAGAAATTGTGCCCGGCAAACTGCATGATGTAATAGATGATTAGTTTCGATAGCTTTTTGTTTTTGTGCGCTTTGTAAACCTGGTAATGAAACGCGTCAAAGCTTTTTTGTATCTGTTTTTGTGGAAAATAGGGTAAGTTTAATACTGCTTTTTGCCGTTCCGAATTTGTGTTTAATTTTCGCGGCATTAATCCAAGCTCTTCGGTAAGCTCATAAAGCTTTGTACCCTGATAGGGGAAAAAGATGGAGGTCGAATGCCAATCCGGTTCAATAAGCTGGTTCATTTTAATTGTATCGGTAAAATTGGCTGGTGTTTCGGTGGGTATGCCAACCATATTAAAGAGGCCTATTTTAATGTCGTATTTTCTGGCTGTCTGCACAGCTTGCAGAATGTCCTCATTAGAGTAGGTTCTGTTAAGAATTTCTTTTCGGACTCTCTCATTGCCCGACTCCAGACCAATAATCACGGACTCGAAATTTGCATGTTTTAAAGAGCGGAATATTGTATTGTAGTCCATCATCGGGGAGATTCTCAGATTGGTGTTGAACCTTAATTTACCGGCTATAGACTGATTTAAGCGGAACAGTTTTTCGCACAAATCATTTAGCCAGTTCATGTCGCACCCTATGGTTTCCACTTCAAGGAAGTATTCGTTGATGGCCGGGAACTCTTCATGAAGTAGTTTAATTTCGTGCACAATATTGTCGGGATTGCGCAACCTGACATAGCTGCCACCTGCAATTTTTCTTAGTCGGTGGTTACAGCAATAGGTGCAGTTGTAAGGGCATCCCCGCCCTAAAAGGATTGTTATTCTGGTTTGTGGCTCAAGAATCCATTTTTGCCATATTGAGCGGTCGGGGAAGGGTAGGGCGTCAAGGTCTTTAATGAAATTGCGCACTGTATTGCGGTGTACAATGCCATTGTCCTTAATCCACAGGTTGTTAATCTTTGTGGCAGGTATCCCTTTTTCCAGATGGGTGATGTATTCCAGAACCGGGTATTCGCCTTCGCCAATACAGATGCAATTAAAAACATCCAATAGCTTTTTCGATGGATTCAGGGTGATATGAACACCGCCTCCCATAAGTGGAAGGTTTGGAAACCGGGATTTGATGTATTTTGCAATCGTGAGGATAAAGTCAAATTCGGAATGAACCGAAGTAAGACATATTAAATCGGGAGAAAACTGATGAATGGTACGGGTTATTAATCTTTGGTATTTTCGGCCGTGTTTTCGGTCGATCACCATTAAATCAGTGGAGTGGTTATTTTGTTTTAGAACAGAAGAAATATAAGATATTCCAAACTGGATGCCCTCCTGCCCGGCTAATGGTTTGCCAAAAACAACTGACTTCTGTATTGAATATATAAAGAGTACTTTCATCAACGGGTAATTATGTTGGTTCATTGGCTGGAACTTCCTGTTCTCAGGTTGTGACAGGTGGTTCAACGTGATCGATAGTTTTTCGGTTTGTTTGCCGGGACTATTCATTAGACTTTTTTTATAGGTTCCTCGTGGCCGTCAGGCATTGCAACCGTCCAATCTTAACTCTTGTCTGTTTTTTTAATGCCTGGATAATTCTCCGAAAATTACTAAAATGTTGGTTTTAATTCCACAGACTGCTTTAAATATTAATGAAAAGTTCACTATATCTTGTCACTATGTGACTTTCTATAAAACGGAGAAACTTTCGTTTTTTTTATTTATTAGTTCTACTTTATCAGATTTCATGTAATCAGGCTGAAGGCCTGAAAGAAATTTCCCCGGGGCTATTGCTCAAAGACCTTTGGCCTTTTTTGAAAGACAATCCTAATCTGTCAAAGTAGGATTAGTATAAAAAATAAACCCTCAAGGGTCTCCAAACCTTGAGGGTTTAATTTTATAAATAAGTCTTTGTATTCAAACAATAATAACTGTTGTCTTAATACTTTTGACTTGACATTCGTTGAATGGATGAATTATCTATTGGGCTTTTCCCATTTCTTTGTTTCGGCGCAGGCAATTTCAACCACCTGGTTGCCGGTCTGTATTCTGAAATCACCTTTTTCAAGCACCCATTTACAGTCGTAACCCACAAAAGCGAGGTCCGAACCCTTTATTTTCAGGGTAACGGTTTTGGTTTCTCCGGGTTGTATTTCCACCTTTTCAAAGGCACGCAGGCGACGAACATCGGGTGTGAGTGAGGCAATCAGGTCGCTGCTGAACAGCAATACGCTCTCCTTGCCTGCACGTTCGCCTGAATTTGTTACGTCAACAGTGAATGTGAGTTCGTCATCGGCGGTGAAAGAAGTTTTATCGACCGATAAGTTGCTGTATTCAATTCCGGTATAGCTTAATCCATAGCCAAAAGCCCACTGGAACGACATCTCCGAATTGTAATTGTAGGCACCTTCCATAGTCCCGGTTTGTTCGCTGGGTTTGTAATCGTAACTGCCCAGTGAGTTGACCGCTTTGGGGTACGAAAAGGGCAGCTTACCGCTGAAATTAACGTCGCCACTGATCAGGTTAGCCAATGCATCGCCACCATGGTTACCGGGCAGCATAATGTTAACCACTGCCTTGGCAAGCGGCTCTATTTCACTAATGATGCGTGGCCTTCCCTCATTCAAAATCAATACGATGGGTTTACCTGTTTTGCTCAATGCCTTAACTAGGTTCAGCTGGTTTTGCGACAGGGTTAGATCGGTGAGGTTGCCAGGTGTTTCGCAATAGGAGTTTTCGCCAATGCAGGCAAAAATCACATCCACACCGAGGGCTGCTGCTACGGCTTTTTCTATTTCAGGAGTGTTTTCTTCCCAGTATTGACCCTCATTGTTATAAGTAACCCCCGCTTCGTACACCACGTTGTTGCTGCCGAATTTTTTAGTGAATGCTTCCAGTATGGTGTTGTGTTTGGAGGCAAACAAATCGGCGCCTATGCCCTGCCAACTATATGACCACCCGCCATTGAGGCTGCGCATGGAGTTGGCATTGGGTCCGGTGACTAAAATCTTTTTTCCTTCAGCCAGTGGCAAATAGCTCTCCTGATTCTTGAGCAGTACCATCGACTCTTCGGCTGCATGCAGGGCTACATCTTCATGTTCTTTACTTCCAAAGAGCGGAAAATCCTGAGTATTGTACACTGCAGTCTCAAACAGACCCAAACGGTATTTCATCCGTAATATCCTACGCACGGCATCATCAATACGGCTCATTTTTACTTCGCCCTCTTCCACCAATTCCTTTAGATCGATGCAGTAATCCCAGCTATAGGGTTCCATGGCCATGTCAATACCAGCATTGATAGCTATTTTGATGGCTTCTTTTTTATCGGCAGCAATTTTTTCACGGGTATATAGATTGTTGATATCGGCCCAGTCGGTAACAATGACCCCATCCCAGTTTAAATCCTCCTTAAGCCACACGGTGAGCAACTCATAGTCGGCATGCACGGGCATTCCGTTGATCGAAGCTGAGTTGACCATAATTGATAATGCACCGGCTTTGATAGCTTCCATAAATGGCGCAAAATGCTTTTCGCGCAGCTCCTGTTTGCTGATGACAGCCGGGGTTCGGTCTTTACCTGAAACGGCCGCTCCATAGCCCATGTAGTGTTTTATGCAAACGGCAATCTTTTCTTTGCCAATATGGTTAGGATCTTCTCCCTGGAAGCCAAAAACGGCTTCATGTACCAATTCGGCATTCACATAAGCATCTTCGCCGTAATCTTCCCACATGCGTGGCCAGCGGGCATCGCGACCAAGGTCAACGGTTGGGCAAAAGGTCCAGGGCGTACTTCCGGTTCTGGTTTCATAGGCTGTGATGACAGCAGCCTGGCGAACCAGTGATCGGTTGAAAGTAGCACCCAGGTTGAGGGGTTGCGGAAATAATATGCCGCCCATAGTGTAGGTGGTTCCGTGGTTCTGGTCGAGCCCGTATATGCAGGGAATACCTATCTCCTTTAATGATTTCTCCTGGATTTTAGAGATGATCTCCTGCCATTTTTCAGGTGTCTGAGCCAGGTTTCCGGGTGTATTCAGAATGGACCCCACTTTATATATCCCGAATACGGAATCCATTATAGCCTCACTCATTTGAAAATCCTGATTCCCTGAGCCGGGTTCATGCAGTACATCAATAGTGAGCTGCGTCATTTGACCAATTTTCTCCTCCAGAGTCATTTTACTCAGTAAAGTTTCCACTTTTTGATCAATGTCAGAATCCTTTGCGATTGCAGGTTTTGTTGACTCCTTTGGCGTGCATGCATACAGAGCAACAATTGCCAGAAATAAAGTTAGAATTTGTTTCATGTATTTAGAATTTGTTTTTTAATGATCACATGGAACTTGCCAGATAATTCCAGATAGATCGGGACGTCCTGGTCCCGGCTGAAAGGCGGGAAGCTATTTAATTGCGTGAGCAACTTTTGCTTATGGCTTGTTTCATGGTTTTATTGTTATTTAGTTAGTGTGTGAACATTAGAAGCTTGTTGTTAATCTTATAAATAGGGTTAGTGAAGCTTTGGTAGATAGCGTTGTTATCAACTTTTAACAAATATAAACTATTTATTGAAATCTGAAGTTTCTATCATGGTAGATTTTTTTGGAATAGACTAATGTTTTTGTCATCGGTAGAATATAGGTTTTCAACCTGATTATTATTTCGTTCGTCGGTTTCCTTTCTCTTTTATTCAATAGTTTTATTCTTTTACACTCAAAATTACAACATTATGAGTAGACTAAAATTGAATAAACAAATTATTACAGTGCAGGCTGTTTTGGTAATGTTATTTACCGTTGGTGTTATCCAGGCTCAAGATGCTGTGACACGGTGGGATTTGAACAACTGCATTAGCTATGCGCTTGAAAAAAACCTTACTGTTAATAAAGCAAGGCTTGATATTCTATCAGGAGAGGCTGATTTAATGCAGGCTCGGGGCCAACGTTTACCAAACTTAAGTGGTTCGGTATCACAAACATTAACCGGGGGTGATTCACCATGGGAAATGAATTATTCTGGATCCTTGTCAGTTACATCGGCAGTTACTCTTTACAACGGAGGACTTATCAATAATGATATTGAGCGTTCTGTTAAAGCACAGGAACTGGATAAACTGAATCTTGAACAAGCCAGTAATAGTATTATTTTATCTGTTACACAGGCTTACCTGAATGCATTGTACGCCAAAGAAAATATTGATTATTATACACAGGTGCTGACATCTTCAAAGCGTCAGGTGGAAAGGGCTACAGCTTTAAAAAAGGCCGGGAGTCTGGCATACCGGGATGTAGCTGATATTGAAGCACAGTTTGCCAGTGACCGTTATGCTTTGGTAAATGCTTCCAACGAGTTGGTTCTTCGGATTACTACTTTAAAACAGATTTTGGAAATCCCGGTTGAGGATAGCTTTGAGCTTTATTTTCCCGAAGAGGGAGTTAAGGAGTCGCTTGATCCATTACCAACACGTGCCGATGCTTTCGAAAGTGCTTTAAATATTCGTCCTGAAGTAAAAGGGAGTCAGTTACAACAGGAGATGGCTCAGATAGACCTTAAAAGTGCACGTGCCAATTATTTGCCAACACTTGGTTTAAATGCTTCGGTTGCCACTGACTATACTGATATGTTATCAACGGGATACGGAACTCAAATGTCGGATAAGTTAAATGAGCGAATTGGTCTTACATTATCTGTTCCCATTTTTAATCGCTATGCGACAAAAGCAAACGTTTCAAGAAGCCAGATTAAATTGGAATCGGCAAGTTTAAGTTTGATTAATACGCGCAATAAGCTTTTGCAGGAAGTTGAGAAAGCTTACGAAGATACAAGGGCTTCTCAGGAACAGTTTGAAGCTGCACTAGCTCAAGAAAGAGCTTCAGCCGAGAGTTACAGGCTTGCTGAAGAACAATACAATATTGGTATGCTTGATGTTTTTGAATTGCTTCAGATTAAAAGCAAATACCTCAATGCCAGTCGCGAATTAATTCAAACAAGATACACAACAGTATTGTACCGTAAAATACTCGACTTTTATATGGGTGTTCCCATCTCATTGGAGAATTAACCAAATAGTAAAATAAAATATTTCGATTTAAAAGAATAAAAATAACGATATGAAGAAGAAAACTATTATCATAAGTGTAGTAGCATTAATTGCAGTTCTACTATTGATACCTTTGTTCAAGAAAAAGGGTAAAGTTGAATATAAATTGAATACGGTTGTTGCAGCCAAGGGTGTTGTAACAAACTCGATAACTGCTACAGGAACTGTTGAGCCAATTGAACAAGTTGAGGTGGGTACCCAGGTTTCTGGTGTTATAAATAAAATCCATGTTGATTTTAATACGGTAGTTAAAAAAGGACAGATTTTGGCCGAAATTGATAGAAGTACTTTGATGGCAAGAGTTCTTCAATCGCGGGCCAGTTTAGCTTCAGCGCAAAATGAACTGACTTACCAGACTCAAAATTTCAATAGGATTAAAACACTTTTTGATTCCGAAATGGTTAGTGAAACCGAGATCGAAAGTGCACAATATAAACTGAACAATGCAAAAGCATCTGCAGACAGGTTGGTCTCGGAACTTGAGCAAGCTGAGGTAAATCTTTCATATGCAACTATATATTCGCCTATTGACGGAGTGGTAATTGAAAGGGCCGTTGAAGAAGGGCAAACTGTGGCTGCCAGTTTTAATACGCCAACTTTATTTAGCATTGCACGTGATTTAACACGTATGCAAGTTGAAGCTGATGTTGATGAAGCTGATATAGGCCAGATAGTTAATGGCCAAAGGGTTACATTTACTGTTGATGCATATCCTGAAGATGAGTTTTTAGGGAGTATTGCCCAAATTAGGTTAAAGCCTTCAGTGTCAAGTAATGTGGTTACTTATGTGGTTATAATTGACGCGCCTAATCCCGACTTGAAGCTTAAACCAGGGTTAACAGCAAATATCACCATTATTACTAAAGAAGAAACTGATGTAGTGACACTTCCGGTTTCAGCTTTAGGTTTTAAACCCGACAAAGAACTGATGGGAACTTATGATTTAGGAACACCTGAACCGAATGGAGATAAACCCGGAATGTTACCGTCAATGGATACTAATAATAAAATTAATAAAGGAGTAGAGCCACAGATGGTGTGGGTTAAGAACGGGAAAGAGCTGAGATCCAGAATTGTGGAGACAGGGTTGACCGACCGCGCCATCATTGCAATTACCAAAGGTATTTCGGAAGGTGACACTATTGTTATTTCATCTGAGAAAATTTTATTAGGTGGAAAAGAGAAGGTTGCTAACAGCCCTTTTATGCCATCAGGACCAAGAAGAAGATAAAGAACTACAATTATGAATGACTATCGTAATAGTGCTATAAAAATTGAAGGGATTACCCGTAATTTTGTGATGGGAAGTGAGATTGTACATGCATTGCGAGGTGTGTCCTTCGATGTAAAGGATGGTGAGTTTCTCAGCATTATGGGGAGCAGCGGTTCGGGGAAATCGACATTACTAAACCTTCTTGGATGTCTTGATCGCCCAACAGCAGGAAAGTACTTTCTAGATGGTGTTACTGTTGGTGAATTAAACAAAAATCAACTTGCCGAAATCAGGAATACCAAGATTGGCTTTGTGTTTCAATCATTCAACTTATTGCCACGTACTTCGGCACTTGAGAATGTTGAGTTGCCGCTAATGTACAATGCTTCAGTAACAAGCCGGCAACGTCGTTTAAAGGCTGAAGAAGCTCTTGAACAGGTTGGCTTAACTTCGCGAATGAAGCACACACCCAGTCAGTTATCTGGTGGACAGCAACAACGAGTGGCAATTGCCAGGGCCTTAATAAACGATCCGGTTCTAATTTTGGCCGATGAAGCAACCGGGAACCTTGATACTCGCACATCCTATGAGATATTGTCGCTTTTTCAAAGTTTGAATGAAAGGGGAAAAACAATTGTGTTTGTGACGCATGAAGATGAAATTGCATCGTTCACAAAAAGAACTATAAACCTTAAAGATGGGAATATAATCAAGGATGCTGAAAATTATGATGTTCAGAATGCCCGTGAATGGCTTGAACGATTACCGGTTCAAGAGGACTGATTTGTAAGTTCTCAAACTTAAAAAAAGTTTTGTATGAAGATTTTAAATCTTATAAGAATAGCATTACGGGCAATGACCCGTAATAAAATGCGCACGTTTCTCACCATGCTTGGAATCATCATTGGAGTAGCTTCTGTGATCACCATGCTTTCCATTGGTCAGGGGTCAAAGGCTAGCATTGAAAAGCAGATTTCCGATATGGGAGCCAATATGATTATGATTTCTCCCAGTAGTGGTTCTCAGGGCGGGGTACGGCTTGAGTCAAGTTCTATGGAACTCTTAACCATGAATGATGTAGAAGCCATAAAAGAACGTGCTATTAATGTTTCAGGCATATCTCCATTTGTAAGTAGCAGGGGTCAGGTGGTTGCAGGACCTAATAACTGGCCGGCTAATATACAAGGGGTTGGGCCCGACTTTATGTCTATCCGAAAAATGGAAGTTAAAGAGGGAATAATGTTTACTGAGCGCGATGTTCGGTCAGCAGCTAAAGTGTGTTTGCTGGGTAAAACAGTAGTTGACAATTTATTTCCAAATGGAGAAACTCCTATAGGTAAAACCATCCGTTTTAATCAGATCCCGTTTAAGGTTGTTGGAATTTTAAGTGAGAAGGGGCAAAGTACTTTTGGTCAGGACCAGGACGATGTAATTCTGGCTCCATACACCACTTTGCAGAAAAGAATTCTTGCCATTACTCATGTCCAAAGTATTTATGCTTCTGCAGCCAATGAAACAGTGTCTGAACTTGCTGTTGATGAGGTGATAGCCATCTTACGTGAGATGCATAACTTACGATCAACCGATGAAGACGATTTCAATGTTCGTTCGCAACAGGAACTAATTTCAACTATTAGTTCAACCAGTGAAATGTTAACAGTTTTACTGGCAGCAATAGCAGGAATCTCATTGTTGGTTGGAGGAATTGGTATTATGAATATTATGTTTGTATCAGTAACTGAACGAACACGTGAAATTGGATTGCGTATGGCTGTGGGTGGAAAAGGGCGCAATATATTAACCCAGTTTTTGATGGAAGCTATTATTGTTAGTATAGGAGGTGGACTAATTGGAGTTACTTTTGGGCTGAGTGTTTCTCTGCTTATCGGGAAAGTTGCCGGCTGGCCTGTTGTAGTAACTCAAAACTCTATTGTTGTATCTTTTTTAGTGTGTACCGTTATTGGTGTTTTCTTCGGATGGTATCCAGCGCGTAAAGCTGCCAGTCTTGATCCAATTGAGGCTTTAAGATATGAATGATTTGATTATTTTTATGGGTCGTTAAATTATTGATATGAATCTTTCAACAAAAAACAGAGGAGTTGTTATTCATACGCTGGTATGGTTGTTTTTGTTTTTGGTACCTGTTTTGTTTTCTCTTGCTGAAATAAAGCAGCGGCCTTTTTTCTACCATAACTGGATTCCTATGTTGTTTTCGGTTTTGCTTTTTTATACCAATTACCTATGGTTTGTTGAAAAGCTATTATTCAGAAAGCATTTCTTGTCATTTTTTGTCATAAATGTTGGAGCCATTGCCTTGAGCATTTTGTTGACAGAACTAATGAAGCAGGTGTTCTTTTCGAGCTATTATAATGACTTGAATCATCCAAAACCACCAATACATTTCATTATTAGCGGATTGGTTTTTTCGTATGTATTCACCATAAGTATCAGTGTTGCTATTCGTACAACAGCGCGATGGTTAAAGTTGGATACTGAACGGCGCGCTCTGGAAAATGAGAACCTTCGTTCCGAATTGAACAACCTTAAAATGCAGCTTAATCCGCATTTCTTTTTTAATACGCTTAATAATATTTATTCACTTATTCAACTCTCACCCGACCGGGCCATGGTAGCAGTTCATGGCCTGGCCAGGTTGATGCGTTACCATCTTTATGAAACCAATGCCGAGAAAGTACCGGTGATGGGTGAGGTGGATTTTATGAAAAGCTATGTTGCGTTAATGCAGCTTAGGACTACTGAGAATGTAAGAGTTGAACAGAAATACAGCTTTGAACATGGAGAGGATTTAGTTGCTCCCTTACTGTTTGTACCTCTGCTTGAGAATGCTTTTAAACACGGTGTTTCAGGTGATATACCTTCATTGATTAGGATAAACCTGGAAGAACAACAACATGTTTTATCACTGCTTATTGAGAATTCGGTTGTTGTTGAATTTGAAAAATCTACAGAATCGCATGGAATTGGATTGGATAATCTTCAGAAACGCCTGCAGCTGATTTACCCAAAAAGGCATGTTTTTGAAAGTTCCAAAGTTGGTGATATGTATAGGGTAAAGTTGGTGATACAGTTGGCTTAGGTTAAAGCAATGAATTGTTTGTATATTTGCTGAACATCAATAAAAAAAGGAAATGAATAAAATGTTTAGCCCTCTTTCTATCCATGGATAAGGTAAAATGTTTGATAGTTGATGATGAGCCGCTGGCTCTTGATTTAATTGAGAGTTATGTGGTGAAGACGCCTTTTCTGGAACTTACCGGAAGGTGCAGCAGTGCTTTTAAAGCCATGGAGGTTATGGCTTCGCAAAAAGTGGATCTTATATTTCTGGATATTCAAATGCCGGGATTAACCGGACTGGAGTTTTCTAAATCTATGCAAAATGGACCGCGTATTGTTTTTACTACTGCTTATGATCAATATGCCCTCGAAGGGTTTAAAGCCGATGCCCTTGATTATCTGGTTAAACCATTTAACTATTCGGAATTTCTGAAGGCTGCAAATAAAGCTTTTGCGTGGTTTTCAATGATATCCAACGGAAAGACAAGCGACACAGGTTCGTCTATTGCTTCAATAATGGTCAAATCAGACTCGCGGTTGGAGCGTGTCGATCTTAACCAAATTCTTTACATTGAAGGCCTTGGCGATTATGTTAAGATTCATTTGGAAGGAATTTCTACGCCTATAATAACTCAAATGACACTTAAAAGTCTGGAACAGAAATTGCCTTCGCCTGATTTTTTTAGGGTTCATAAATCGTTTATTGTTCAGATAAATAAAATTCAGACTATTGAGCGTAATCGCCTGGTTTTTGGGAAAAGTTACATTCCTATTTCACCTTCAGTAAAAGATGATTTTTCCAAGCTCTTGGATGAGAGGTTTTTAAGATAGTCCGGGCCATCTAAACCCAGGCTGATAATATAAGGTAAATAGATAAACATTATTTTTAGGGGAATTTGTCCTAATCGTTTCATCTACAAACCTTATATTTAGTCATCTAAAAATCTATATTTCAAATGCTTTATCAAAAACTTCAACAACACTTTGGCTATTCATCCTTTCGCCCTGGGCAGGAGCAGGTTCTTCAAACACTTCTTAAAGGAGAATCGGCTGCAGCAATTTTTCCTACAGGGTCGGGTAAATCACTCTGTTATCAGTTGGCTTCACTTTATTTGCCCCATCTAACACTGGTGGTTTCTCCGCTTTTAGCTTTAATCAGCGATCAGCTGGACTCGATGCAGAATAATGGAATCCCGGCAGCGCGTATTGATTCTACCTTAAAGCCTGATGAGGTTCGTCAAATACGCGACGACGTTAAACAAGGAAAAATCAAGGTGTTGATGGTTTCGGTGGAGCGTTTTAAGAATGAAAACTTCCGTCAGTTCCTTTCGGGTATCCAGGTTTCGTTATTGGTTATTGATGAAGCACATTGTATATCGGAATGGGGACATAATTTCCGGCCTGATTACCTTAAATTGCCATGGTTTAGGGCTCAGTTTAATATCAGTCAGGTGCTGTTATTAACTGCAACAGCCACTCCAAAAGTTATTGACGATATGTGTGGGCGTTTTTCTATTAAACGTGAAAATATCACGTTAACAGGTTTTTACCGTTCAAACCTGCATCTTTCGGTTGTGCCGGTTGCTGAAAAGTCTAAGAAGGATGAATTAGTCAGAATTATAACTCCATTAAAAAACGAATCGTCTATTGTATATGTTACCCTTCAAAAAACTTCGGAAGAGGTGGCGCAATACCTTCGTGAAAGAGGCATTTTGGCTGCTGCCTATCATGCGGGTATGGGAAATGTGGATCGTGAAATTATTCAAAATGGTTTTATGAATGGACAAACACCGGTAATTGTGGCCACCATTGCATTTGGTATGGGCATTGATAAGTCGGATATACGTCATGTAATTCATTTTGATTTACCCAAATCCATTGAGAGCTACAGCCAGGAAATTGGACGAGCCGGTCGCGATGGAGGCGTGTCGACCTGTACCGTATTAGGGAATCTTGATTCGGTGAATGTTTTGGAGAACTTTATTTATGGCGATACTCCCGAGCTGGAAGGAATACAACTTGTTTTGGAGAAGATTGCCAGAAGTGGTCAAAGCTGGGAATTCCAGATTAATCAGCTTTCAATGGATACTAATATCCGGCAGTTACCATTAAAAACGTTGCTGGTTTATCTTGAGCTGGAAGGAGTAATTAAACCGCTTTACAGTTATTTTAGCAGTTACCGGTTTAAAAATATAATCACCAATGAAGAGATTGTCTCAAAATATTCTGGTGAGCGTCAGCAATTTATAAAAGCATTATTTACTTTTTCTAAAAAAGCACGATTATGGACTACAGTTGCTTTTGACGAAATTATAGCTAATTATAATACCGACAGGCATCGGATAGCGGCTGCTTTGGATTATTTTTTTGAACGTGGTTATATTGAGATGGAGGCAAAGCAGATGGTTGAGGTTTTTGAGATTGTTAACATGCCTGATAATATTAATGTGTTAGCTGAAATGATGTATGGGCGCTTTAAAGAAAAAGAGCAGATAGAGGTGAGCCGGGTGCACGAAATGATTGATTTTTTTAGTGGGGATAAATGCTTATCAAAATCACTGTCTGATTATTTTGGTGAGAAGCATGAATGGGAGCGATGTGGAGTTTGCTCTGTATGTGTTAAAGGGCCTGCTATATTAAAGAAAACAATGGATGTGCCACCCATATCAACTGATAGCCTTAAGTATTATCTTGATTTGTTGCACGAGAAAGTGAAACGGCATTTATCATCTACCACCATTACCCGGTTTTTATGTGGCATACATACGCCCATGTTCTCAGCCATCAAGGCTTCGGGATTGGCGGGATATGGCGTTTTTGAGAATTATCGGTTCAAAGAGGTGGAGGATTTGGTCAATTCATTGGTGCTTATGGATGATGCAAAGTAAAAGATTGTATGCACTCAGGCAATATAGGGTTTCAGCTTTCTTGAATCATTTTTAATATCAGCTCATCCTTTTCTTATAATCCTCATAGGTAAACTCCCGTACTATTTTAAGTCCGGTTGCATCATTCCAAATTCCAATTGAAGGGTGGGGAACTCCATTGAACATAGTTGTTTTTACAAGAGTGTAATGGATCATGTCTTCGAAAACAATTTTATCGCCAGGTTTTAGCTCATGATCGAATGACCAATAGCCTATAAAGTCGCCCGAAAGACAGCTGTTACCACCCATGCGATAAACGGGCTTGCCAAAAACAGGGTTGTGGTGTGCATCTCGGATTTGTGGTTTATAAGGCATCTCAAGGCAATCGGGCATATGAGCGGTAAACGAAACATCCAGTATTGCGGTTTTTATTCCATGATTCTCCACAATATCAACCACTTCAGATACCAATATGCCTGTTTCCCAAGCAAAGGCACTACCCGGCTCAAGAATAATATCAAGATTCCATTTGGCTTTAAACCTTTTGAGTACTTCAATGAGGTGATCGGTGTTATAGTCTGAACGTGTCATCAGGTGACCACCACCCATGTTGAACCACTTAACCTGCTTAAGATATTTGCCAAACTTTTGCTCAATGGCCTCCAGTGTTTTTTCTAAGTTGTAGGAGGTTGATTCGCATAATGAATGAAAATGGATGCCTTCAATCTCTTTAGGCAAAACATCAGGCATTTGATCAGCAATGACCCCCATGCGCGAACCCGGAGCACAGGGGTTATACAAATCAGTTTCAACTTCGCTGTATTCGGGGTTGATTCGTATACCCAGCGATACCTTGCGTTCAAAGGCTTTCACCATGGGGAGGAATCTTGTGAGCTGCGTGAATGAGTTAAAAGTGATATGACTGCTGTATTTAAGTATTGTTGGAAATTCTTTTTCGGTGAAGGCCGGCGAATAGGTATGAGCCAGGCTACCCATCTCTTCGTATGCCAAACGGGCTTCGTGGATGGAACTGGCTGTGGAATAGGGAATGTATTCGCGAACAATCGGAAATGCAGCCCACATACTAAAAGCCTTAAATGCCAATATGATATCAACGCCGGCTTGTTCTTTAACCGATTTAATCAATTGGAGATTGTTACGTAATAATTGCTCGTCGAGAACGTAACAAGGAGAAGGAATTTGTTGTATGTTGATGCCCATTATAGATTGTTTTTTTACAAAGATAATTCAATGTTGGTTAGTTAAGAAGAAATAAAAACAAAAGACAGGGATACCAAATTCCGACTAACCATTGCAGATGATTCGATAACTATGTTTGGAGTTTATTATTTTACTCCCGACCTGAAAAGTTTTCGAGAAGAATTGGTTTCATGGCTTTGCTCACGATAATGGTATGTGCCCCAACTTTGACCTGATTTCCGTTAATCTCAGATATTTTATTCAAAGCAACTATATATGATTTGTGAATCCGCATAAACTTGTTGGCAGGGAGTTTTTTTTCCAGGTTCCGAAGGGAAAATAAACCCATAAGTTTCCCTTTAGATGTATGAAACGTTACATACTCCAGCGCTCCTTCAATGTATAAAATTTCTTCGTACAAGAGCTTTATGATTTTTCGGTCCGATTTTACTATGATGAAGTTCTTTTCTTCGTAATTGCCTTCAATTGGTTGAGGTTTTTGAACGGGGTTGTCGAGCAGTCTTAACTTGTTTCGGTAATTGAGGATGGTTGTTATTTTATTAACGGCTTTTATAAACCGGGGAAAAGAAACCGGTTTGAGAAGGTATTCAGTGGCATTAACTTCAAAACCTTGAACGGCATATTGTGGGTATGCAGTAACAAACACGATAATTGGGGCCATAGGAAACCCTATGTTCTTGATAAAATCCATTCCCGACATTTCAGGCATTTCAATATCGGTGAAAATGACATCAATATTGCCTTTGGTAATGGTATCGATGGCAGCCATGGGAGAATCGAACGAATTGACCAGATTAAATTGTGGTATTTTTGAGATATAGTCGGCCATAAGCTTTCGTGCCAGATATTCGTCATCAATTACTATACAGTTAAATTTCGCCTCTTGTTCCATCATTTGAATAATTCTAGTACTATTTTATGAACAGTTCCTTCATTGGAGATAATTAATTTATGCTTTCCATGATATAAAAGGTTCAATCTGTTGCGGGCATTTTCAATGCCAATACCACGTTTACTCCCGGTAGGGATTTGAGCAAGGTCGTCGGGGACACTGTTTTCTACACTAAAGTAAAACTTATCGTCAGTTTGTGAAAGTTTAATGGTTACAAAACCATATTTGTCTTTTTCAATTTTACTGTGTTTGAATGCATTTTCAACAAATGTAACCAGTAGCATGGGGGCTATCTGGTAATTGTCGTCATAAGGTCCGGCACTAAAGGATATGTTTTGACGTTTTTCGGTTTTTAGTTGTTGAAATTCCAGAAAACTACTGATGTAATCAACTTCTTTATAAAGGGAGATGTAATCCGATTCGCAATCGTACAACACATATCGTAACATATCGGAAAGCATGGTTATTTTTTCAGGTGTTGAAGTGTCGCCTGTATAGGCCATTGAATAAATATTGTTCAGGGCATTGAACAGGAAGTGGGGGTTGATCTGGGTCTTTAGGAATTTGAGTTCACTCTCGGCTTTATCGCGTTTGAGTGACTCGATTTCAATATTGATTTTTTCCTGTTTTTCGATGAGGTATTTAGTCATGCTCACCCAGAATGCAATAAGGCACAGAATAATGTGAAGTACCATTGGACCGAAAAGAGAAAATTTGGGTACACCTGATACTACAAAATACTGGCGAAACATGAATTCCATTATCACACCAAAAGTAGCCAGCGTAAGAATTAACAGTATATTGTAGTATCTAAATTTATTCTTTTCATGATCGTAATACCGGGGCATAAACCGCTTCAGGTTGAGGTTATAAACCACATATTGCATGGGCACAAACAAAATGGCATGGAAAAGACCGCGTGCAGGGTTTATTTGTAATCCCATAATAAAATAGAAAAGGGCCAGTATTACCCAAATGGCATACGACATAAAAATATTGTACCAATTTGCAGTTCTTGCTGACATAAATTTCTTTAAATACAGATTATGAAATAATTATTAACTGCAAAATTACGATATATTACTCTTTGTTTTTTTGTATTTTTGCTTTAATCAATGAATGCTTCCAGTTATTCAATGAATGGTATTGATTGGGCTATTTAGTCAGTTTATTGAAAACTCTTGTATTTTCCTTGATAATATTTTTATAGCATTATAAAGTAATTGATATTTGCAGTCGATAATACAGAAATATCAACTACTGAAGGATGTTATTTTGGTTTTGAATTCACCAGTAGGTTGAAACATTTGAAAATTTAATTCATGTAAATATGCAGAAAAGGATTTTTTTCTTTTTGATGGTTGTTTTATGTAGCAGTGTAATGGTGGCTCAGGAACATCTTCTTCTGAGCCTGGAGGAAGCCCAGTCTGTTGCCCTGGAGCATAACCGAACGCTGAAAAATGCTTCTCTTGATGTGCGCAAATCACACGCAAGTCGCTGGCAAACAATAGCAACAATGTTACCGCAGGTTAGTGCATCGGTTGATTACAGTTCGCAGTTTGGCTATCAATTGAATTTTGGGGGAAATCCCATTACCATGCTTGACAACTACACATACGGTGGAAAAGCTTCTATAGCCTTTAGCGGGGCTCAGCTGGTAGGGGTTAAGTTACAAGATATTGCCATTAAAATGGCTAATATCACACTTAAGCAAACCGAGAAAGAAACAAAAGATCAGGTTAAAACGCTTTACTATTCAGCTTTAGTGATGGATCAGACTACTAAGTTACTTGAGAAGACCCTTGAGAATCTTAATAAATTATTGGTTTTTACTGAACAATCGGTCAATGTAGGCGTGTCGGAGCAGACCGATGCCGATCAGATTTCAGTGCGAATTGCTGATCTACAAACGAATATCAGTTCCTCGAAGCGCGCAATGGAGATGCTGTTTAATTCCATGCGTCTGCAATTGGGAGTGGATGTGGATACGGAGATTGAATTGTCGCAAACCATTGATGATTTGTTCAACGATGAAAAAGCTTTGACTTTAGTTGAGAATGATTTTAACATGGAGGATAATTTTGATTATCAGTTGCTAAATCAAAACTTAAGTTTGTCGGGAAAACAGGTGTCTGCAAAAATATGGGCTTTTGCTCCATCGTTAAGCGCATTCTATCAGTATTCGAAAAAAGAATATTTCAAAGATGAGGCTACATTTGACATGACACCTCCCAATATGTTAGGTATATCTCTTAGTATTCCCATCTTCTCGAGTGGCAGTCGCCTTGCCGCCGTAAAAGAAGCCAAACTTGAGCACGAAAAGCAGCGCAATAATTTTGAGAACACCCAGGAGGCTTTGGTGATTCAGCATCGTCAGCTACGTTACAATTTACGATCGTCGTACGAGAGCTTCGAGACTCAGAAGAAAAATATTGTGGTGGTACAACGCGTGTTTGATAATATTTCGCGGAAGTACGAGCATGGAATGGCCTCCAGTATGGATGTGACTAACTCGGGGACTGAACTAATAGCGGCTCAGAGCAGCTATGTTCAGGCTTTGCTTGATGTGGTGAATGCCCAGGTTGAATTGGAGAAATTATTAAATATCGATAGTAACTAAAAAGCAAAAATTAACATAAATGAATATGAATAGTATTTTCAGAATAACTTTAGTGTTCTTCCTTACCGCATTTATTGCAAGTTGTGGTTCTAAAAAGGATGGCTCAGATCAAGCTGACGCAGTTGAAAATGTTAAAGTGTCAACATTGAATGAAACAACTGTGGCCCGCGAAATTAAACTATCTACCACCTTGGAAGGATATGAAACCGTAAACATTGCTCCTTCAGTAACCGGAAATATTGAGAAAATTAATGTGGAAGTTGGTGACCGTGTAAATCAGGGTCAGACACTGGTGCGTATGGACCAGACTCAGTTAAATACTACCCGCCTTACCCTTAGTAATGTAAGTGTTGATTACGAACGTGTAAAAACGTTACGGGAAACGGGTACTGTATCGCAGCAGGCATATGATCAGGCCAAACTGGCATATGATCAGACGAAGGAAAATCTTGAATTTCTGCAAGCCAATACAATTGTTAAGGCTCCATTTAGCGGAGTTATCTCGGTACGCAATTACGAGGACGGAGAACTCTATAGTGGCAGTCCCATTTTAGTGCTTACCCAAACGCACTTGCTTAAAGCTTTAGTCAGCATATCTGAAGCCTATGTGCCATTGGTAAAGGAAGGAATGTCTTTGACGGTAGAGTCAGATGTATATCCTGACGAAAAATTTACTGCCAGCGTTGAAATTGTTTATCCCACCATTGATCCAACAACACATTCATTTCAGGCTAAGTTGAAAATCCCAAATTCTAACAATAAACTGCGTCCGGGAATGTTTGTTCGTAGCACCTTGAAACTGGGTGAGGTTTCGGCTATTTTGGCGCCTTATCAGGCTGTTCTTAAACTGGCCGGCTCAAATGAGCGTTATGTGTTTGTTAACGACAACGGTGTAGCCAAACGAGTTCGTGTTACTTTGGGTAAACGGTTTGATGAGCAGATTGAAATTCTGTCTGATGAACTAAATCCTGGTGATCAGCTGGTAACAGTGGGGCAGGCTCGATTGATTGAAGGAGTAAAGCTGAATGTGGTAAAGTAAATCTGATTTTTTGATTCCATGAGTATATTTAAAACATCCATTAATAAACCGGTTACAACTGCATTGATTTTTGTGGCCGTTATGGTAATGGGGCTTTTCTCTTTGCAGATGTTGCCCATTGACCAGTATCCTGAGATTGAACCACCTTATATTTCTGTAATGACCACCTATCCCGGCGCTAATGCCAGTGAAGTGGAGACCAATGTTACCCGATTGCTGGAGAATAGTTTAAACTCTGTTGACGGACTTAAGGAACTTACTTCCAAGTCGCAGGACAATCTCTCGGTGGTAACTTTGGAGCTGGATTGGGGAACCAACCTCGATGAGGTTATTAACGATGTGCGTTCATACATTGATATGACCAAAGATAATTTGCCTTCGGGAGCGCACAATCCTTTTATATTTAAGTTTAGCACCAGTTCAATGCCTATTATTATGTACGCGGTTACAGCCGATAATAGTTATGCTGGACTTGATAAAATTTTGAACGATGTGGTTATGCCACAACTAAACCGGGTTGACGGAATAGGAAATATTTCGCTGGCAGGAACTCCAGAGCGTTATGTTTATGTCGATATTAAACAAGACAAGCTTGATGCATACGGGATTCCACTTGAAGCAATAGGTGCTGCCATTAGCAGCAACAACCTAAATCGTTCTTCTGGTACGCTAAAAATGAAGGAAGAGCAGTACCAATTACAGGTGCGCAGTGAGTACATCGAGAGTTCAGAGATTAACGATATTGTGGTGACCACAACCCCCGATGGACGTCAGGTTTTTGTTCGGGATGTTGCTTCAGTCCGTGATACCATTAAAGACTTGTCGCTCGATGAGAAAATTAATGGACGTGATGGTGTTAGGGTAATTATAGCCAAGCAATCGGGAGCCAATACCGTAGATATATGTGAGGAAGTCAATAAGGAAATGGTCAATATTAAGAAATTATTACCGGCCGATGTAAAAGTAGAAGTGATTTACGATTCTTCCTCTGACATTAAAGACTCTATCAACAGTTTGGAAGAGTCTATAATGTACGCGCTATTCTTTGTAGTATTGGTTGTTCTGTTATTTTTGGGACGTTGGCGAGCCACCCTAATAATTGGTATTACAATCCCTATTGCATTGGTGGTTAGTTTTGTATATCTGGCCTTTACCGGCAGCTCGCTTAATATCATTTCTTTATCATCGCTTACTATAGCTATTGGTATGGTGGTTGATGATGCTATTGTAGTACTTGAAAATATCACAACACATATTGAACGGGGTTCCAGTCCGCGTGAAGCTGCCATCTATGCCACCAATGAAGTTTGGGTGTCAGTAATAGCCACTACGTTGGTTATTGTAGCAGTATTTGTACCCCTTACCATGCTGGGTGGTTTGGCCGGTATTATGTTTAAAGAGCTGGGTTGGATTGTGACCATTGTTGTAGTTACCTCTACCATGGTTGCCATTTCTCTCACGCCTATGTTGAGTAGTAAGCTGCTGAAGGCTCATAAAATTAACGTTGATGAGCATGGCCACTTAATTGCAGAGAAGGCCAAAGATAACTGGTATCATAAATATGTGGTAGGTGCTCTAGATCGACTAGATAACTGGTATGCTAAAGTGCTGGACTGGTGTTTGGTCAATAAAAAGAAGACTTTTTTTGTAATTATACTGATATTTTTCATTACTCTGTTGCCTTTAATGCTAGGTCTAATTGGTACCGACTTTATGCAGGAGAGTGACCAGGGAAGAGTTTCGGTAAGTATCGAATTGAATCGTGGAACGCGTGTTGAGGAAACCTTGAAAACTGCGCGCCGTCTGGAACAGCGCTTTATGGAATTGGCTCCTGAAATAAAGGTGATTGCAAGCTCGGCTGGGTCAACCGATGATGCCGGGATATCTGCACTGTTTAACTCCACTTCTAATAATAAAATTGCTATGACTGTGGTGTTAATCGATAAAAAGATTAGAAGCCGCAGTGTGTTTGATGTTGCAGAAGTCTTTCGTGAGGAAATGGCAAAATATCCTGAGATTATTGACTATAGTGCTTCAGTTTCGAGTGGAATGGGTGGGGCTGCCTCTACGGTAGATGTTGAGATTTATGGCCACGATTTTGATCAAACGAACCTGCTAGCAGAAAAAATACGTCGCACAATTTCGGAAAAAGTGCCTGAAGCGCGCGATATAAATATTAGTCGCGATGAAGACCGTGCTGAGTTAAAAATTAATATCGATAAGGAGAAGGTCTCTCGTCACGGACTTGATGCCAACAATATTTCGAGCCTGGTATACAACAGGGTTGCGGGTATGACTTCGGGTTACCTAAAAGAAGACGGCGAGGAGTACAGTATCATTATCCGTTTGGAGGAAGAGGATCGTAACAGCATAACCGATATTGAAAACCTTTCGCTACCTACAGCTGCCGGCAATATTAAACTTCGCGAACTGGCTACAGTTGAAGAATACTGGACGCCACCCACCATTGAACGAAAGAGCCGTCAGCGTATTGTAACTGTTGGGGTGACACCTTATGATATTTCATTGGGCGAGCTTGCCATTGAAATAGAAAAAGTACTTGAAGAGGTAGAGGTACCACAGGGAGTTGCGTTACGTCTGGGCGGCCAATACGAAGACCAGCAGGAGACATTTGCTGATATGGGTTTATTGCTCGCTTTGATTGTGCTGCTGGTATACATTGTAATGGCTTCTCAGTTTGAATCATTGTCCAAGCCTTTTATTATTATGATGTCAGTACCATTTGCGATCTCAGGTGTTGTGATAGCCTTGTTTGTGACAGGGATATCCCTTGATATGATTGGAGCTTTGGGGGTTGTGATGCTGGTTGGTATTGTGGTTAAGAACGGTATTGTGCTTGTTGACTATACTAACCTGATGCGTGACCGGGGCTATCCTTTGAATCAGGCAATAGCCATGTCGGGGGCTTCGCGTTTACGTCCGGTTTTGATGACAGCCTTTACCACCATTTTAGGTATGTTACCAATGGCTCTTAGTCAGGGTTCCGGCTCCGAAGCCTGGCGACCTATGGGAGTGGTTGTAATTGGAGGATTACTGGTTTCTACTATTGTTACTTTAATTGTGGTGCCTCTTATGTATGGCATCATGTCGAAACATGGCGAGCGGAATAAAGATGAGAAGACTCGTAAGGAGTTCGTTTTCCTGAAGATATCCGATGAGGAGAATGGAAACTAGAATGTATTTTTGAATGAAATTTTATATATAATATGTTTGTTATTGGAGGATGAATGATTACATCCTCCAATAATCAAACATTAAAGGTAAAACACTATATAATGAAGGCAGTATTTATAGTTTTTAATCAGGCCAACACCGAACGTGTTGAATATATGCTTGATCAGTTAAGCATAAGAGGGTTTACCTTTTTTGAGCAGGTGCAAGGACAAGGCACCCATACCGGTGAGCCACGTAGAGGAACGCATACCTGGCCTGAGATGAACTCGGCCATTATATCCATGGTGGAAGATGATCAGGTGGATGTGCTGTTAAAAACGGTACATAAACTCGATATGCGTAACAAGGACATAGGGGTAAGGGCTTTTGTTTGGGATATAGTAAAATCGTATTAATTCTGATTTATACTTGTTTACGGATTCTGTTTTTTTACTCAAATAAAAAGGCTTTGATGCATAGAGCATCAAAGCCTTTTCTAATTATTATGGTTTTGTTTTTGTTTTAAAGTTCCAGGTCAACATTGTGCAGCTCTACCCAAGGTAAACCATGTTTGTTGAGTTCGTCCATAAACGGATCAGGATTAAACTCCTCGACATTAAAAACGCCAGGTTTCTTCCATAGCCCTTTCATATACATCATGGCCCCAATCATGCAAGGTACACCGGTGGTGTAGCTAACTGCCTGTGTGCCTGTTTCGTGGTAAGCAACTTCGTGGCTGCAATTATTATAAACGTAATAGGTTTTGTCCTTACCATCCTTAACTCCTTTGATGCGGCATCCAATGGAGGTCCAACCCTTATAGTTTTTGCCCAAATCACCCGGATTAGGAAGCACAGCCTTAAGAAACTGAATAGGAACAATCTCCATGCCGTTGTAAATAACAGGTTCGATACCGGCCATCCCGATGTTTTGTATAACACGAAGATGAGTCAGATATTCCTGACCAAAGGTCATCCAGAAGCGGGCCTTCTTCAAAGAAGGGAAATTCTTAACCAGCGATTCCAGCTCTTCGTGATAAATCAGGTATGATTCTTTGGGCCCAATTTCGGGATAGTTCAATGGTTTATGTATCTCGTGCGGCTCAGTGTAAACCCACTTTCCATTTTCCCAATATTTCCCTTTTTGAGTAACTTCGCGTATGTTTATCTCAGGATTAAAGTTGGTGGCAAAGGCTTTTCCATGATCCCCTGCATTGCAATCCACTATGTCGAGCTGATGAATCTCGTCAAAATGATGTTTCACTGCATAAGCGGTGTAAACACTGGTTACTCCGGGATCGAAGCCACAGCCCAGAATAGCAGTTAAACCGGCTTGTTTAAAACGATCCTGATAGGCCCATTGCCATTTGTATTCAAATTTGGCCTCCTCTTTGGGTTCATAATTGGCGGTGTCGAGATACGAAACACCAGTTTCAAGACAGGCATCCATAATGGTCAGATCCTGATAGGGAAGTGCCACATTTACAACCAAATCTGGTTTGTAACTGTTGATTAGCTCAACAAGTTCAGGTACATTATCCGCATCAACCTGAGCGGTTTTAATACGGTTTCCTCCAATTTTAGCGGCTATGACATCGCACTTACTTTTTGTGCGGCTTGCCAGCATGATGTCGGTAAACACTTCCGGTAATCCGGCCATTTTGTGAACCACCACGGTTCCCACGCCACCGGCGCCAATAACTAAGACTTTACCCATTTTTTTTGAATAATTTAACTTATTAATGCTCAGTTTTTGAGAGCCACAAAGAAATAAAAAATAATAATATCCGTGTTTAAAAAACCGCGAAATTCATTGACTATTATTTAGTGTTGCTTAGCTAAGAATGAAATTAATTAATATATCTGGCCGCTAACCCCTTATTGAGCTAAAGGGGATGACCTGCCTGATATTCACTTCTATGACCCTTATTCAGTTATAATTGATGTTTAATATAAAGATATGAATTTGTTTGTAAAAAAAAAATGAAGGCGATGTCAGATTGTATTTATGGTTGATAATCAATTATATGTCGCTTGCATGCTTTTATAGGAGCAATTTTGGTCATTAGACTTTATATTAGGTTATTTATAACAAGTATTATCAGTCGTTTTTCTAAAATTACTTATATTGGCCTCACAATTATAAATTAATTTGGTGACTGAACAGGATGTTTTATTATTTGTAATCTATTATTTGTATGAGTTATAAGATATTAAGAAATGTTATTGTACTCGTTTCAATATCAGTATTATTTCAAAGTAATGTCAGAGCCCAGCTGGTGCATTCTCAAATAATTGCATTCTATAATTTAGAGAATCTATTTGATACTATTGATACGCCAGATGTAATTGATACTGAATTTACATCGGAAAGTTCAAAAATGTGGAACTCAGAGCGCTATTGGATTAAGATTAATAATTTAACAGAGGTTATTTCAAAACTTGGTTCTTACAATAAAATTGACGGGCCAGCAATAATCGGTTTATGTGAAATGGAGAACCGTGCTGTTCTTGAAGATTTGGTAAAGGCACTACGTAAAAGAAAATTGAATTATGAGATTGTTCATTACGATTCGCCCGACAAGCGCGGAATAGATGTGGCATTGTTGTATCAACCCCGTTATTTTAAAGTAACTAATAGTCGCTCGGTTCCATTATTGATTACGGGAGATAAAGGTAATAGGCTATATACACGTGATCAGCTTCAGGTTTCCGGAATATTTGAAGGAGAAGCAATGCACTTTGTAGTAAACCACTGGCCTTCGCGACGTGGTGGTGAAGATAGTAGTAGTGCCCTGCGCAATGAAGCAGCCAGGCTTTCACGTTCTTTGGTTGATTCCATTACGACCATTAATAGAAAAGCAAAGGTGATTGTTATGGGCGATTTAAATGATGACCCAACTGATGAGAGTGTTAGGCTGTATTTAAAGGCCCGAGACGACAAAAACAGGTTGAAATGCGGACAATTGTTTAATGCTATGGGAATGCCTTTTAAGAGTGGTGTGGGAACGTTAGCATATCGCGATAAATGGAATCTTTTTGACCAGATTATTCTAACTCAGTCTTTTCTGCAGAAAAATAATAATAGTTATCGTTATCATAGTTCCCATGTTTATAATGAATCGTACCTGGCACAATCCAAAGGACGATATAAAGGTTATCCCTTTAGAACTTATGTGGGCGATAATTATCATGGAGGTTATAGCGATCACTTTCCTTCTTATATATTGATTGTGAAGGATGTTAAGTAGTTTAATTAGTATGTTATCAATATAGCGCATGTGAAGTTGCTGGTTAGTCATAATATTATCTGTCGATTATAAGGATTGCTTAATGTCTTTAAAAGATGAATTCTATAGTCTTACAATAAAAACAACACCATGAACAAAAGATTACTCTTTCTTTTTACCTGTCTGCTCTTCACCATTTCGTTGGTATCACAAAGTTTGACAGTTCCCAAACGAGGACTTAAAAGAATTACCAGTGATGAATTATTTAGAACCATGAGTGTTTTAACTTCTGATAGTCTGGAAGGTCGGGCTTCAGGGGAAATAGGTGGTGCAAAAGCTGCCGCTTACATTGAAGATAAGTTCAGAGAAATTGGTCTTCTTCCTTACTTTGGTGACGGCTATAGGCAGGAATTTATGCTATATGGTAAAAAGTATAAGGATGTTGAGCTGACTGTAAAAGGACAATTAATTAGTGGTGATGATGCTATTTTTTACCTGGGAAACAGGCCGGTAGATGTTAGGGTTGAAAAAGAGCTGGTTTTTATTGGTGATGCAAATGATACTATTTTAGCCAGTTCAGACCTTGCCGATAAATTGGTCTTGGTTAACCTCAATCAGTTAACCCGAAGTTATGCAATAATAAATAAACTTGAATCTAAAGGAGTTTGGGGAATAATAGGGTTTAGCGGAGGTGATACCACCCAGTTTAATAAAGCCGTTAGTTTTAATACCCGAATGAGAAAAATGGTTGGGCTGAATCCCAAAAAGCCTGTTGAAAGCGATGCCGGAGTGAGAATGTATGCCATAAATAACAATCAGTTGCCAACCATAACAGGATTCTCGGCCGAGGAATTGGTAGCAAAACATATTTGTAGTGATAGTCTTATTACTATGCCGGTAACAATTGAGTCTTCTATTTTGGTAAATGAAGTTCCTACATGGAATATTATAGGCGTTATAAAAGGGCTAAATGCCCAAAATAAACCAATTGCAGTAACGGCTCACTACGATCATGTGGGACGCCAGGCAAATGGCATCTGTAGTGGGGCTGATGACAACGCCAGTGGAGTGTCAACGATAATGCAAGTGGCGGTTGCTTATTCAGGTTTAAAAGAAAAACCGGTACGTGATATAATTTTTATCGCATTTGGGGCCGAAGAAATTGGCTTAATAGGATCGGAATATTTCATGAACAATTATGATAGAGACGATTTCTTTGCTAATATTAATATTGATATGATAGGCCGACGTGATACGCTAACAAAGGAAAATTATATTTATATTTTAGGAACTGAAAAGAATCCTATAACCCAGAGTCTGCATAAGGAGGCCAACCGGCAAACTGTAAATCTGAATCTTGATTATTCGTATGGTAAAGATTCAGGATTCGGTAACATGATGAATCGCAGTGATCATTATCATTTTTTCAAGAAAGGGATTCCTGTAATAACATTTTTTAGTGGTTTGCATGGCGATTATCATACTCCACTTGACACAATTGATAAAATTGATTTCCCCTTAATGACCCGAAGGGTGCAACTGGTTTTTGGAACTTTGTATCTTTTGGTTAATACAGAAAGTTTGGGTGATTGATTAACAAAACTGCGATGAGCTAATGGATCAGAATTTCTTATTCCCGTATAAGCTTTCGTCTACAATAAATTGGTAAATGCCAGAAGGTAATAGAAACTGAAGTCTTTTACCATTGGCAATTGCTTTACGGATAAGAGTTGATGAGATGTCGAGCAAAGGAGCTTCCAAAACATTGATTTTTGCTTTTGGGGGTATACTTTGGATTGGATAACCCGGGCGCGGATAAACGATAATTGGAAAAGTTGATAAAATGTCAGACGCATCTTTCCATCTGTCGATGGACAGAAGGTTGTCGCTTCCCATTATTAGAGTGAATTGGTATAATGGATATGACTCCTGAAGTTTATTTAGTGTGTTGATGGTATAAGAAGGGCGTGGTAATTCAATCTCTATATCGCAAGCTTTAAAACGGGGTTCAGAATTAATGGCTATTTCAACCATTCTTATTCTCATTTTCTCCTCAATCAGCTCATTCGACTCTTTAAAAGGATTTTGGGGACTAATAACAAACCATATTTCATCTAAAGAGGAATACTCAAGAATATAGTTGGCTAAAGCAAGATGACCAATATGAATCGGGTTAAACGACCCGAATAGTAACCCTATATTTAATGAATCAGCCATCAAAGGTTTCTTTTTTATGAGTTAAGTTATGAAATTCCGCACAAGATTTTCGGATTCTGTTTGGGCTTGTTCAATAATATCGTTGGTTACTACATGATCAAATTGTGACGCAAACGTAAGTTCATATTCGGCTTTTGCAACTCTTTTCTCAATAATCTCAAGTGAATCGGTGGCTCGTTTAATCAGACGGTTTTTTAATTCCTGAATTGATGGGGGCTGAATAAAAATTGATAAAGCACGCGATCCGTAAAATTTCTTGATATTAATACCACCTACAACATCCACATCAAACAATACGTTTTTTCCTTCAGCCGTTAAGCGATCAACTTCACTTTTAAGTGTTCCATAGCATGTTCCGGCATAAACCTCTTCCCATTCCAGAAATTCATTGTTTTGTGCTTTCTGCATAAACGTTTCCTGGTTGAGGAAGTAATAATCAACACCATCTTTCTCGTTATTGCGGGGTTTACGACTGGTTGCTGATACAGAAAAAGCAAGATTAAGACCACATTCCAGAAGATATCTTACAATTGTGGTTTTACCTGCTCCTGATGGAGCTGAGAATATAATTAGTTTCCCCCTTGACATAAAGAACAGTTATCAGTGAATAGTAGAAAATATTTATTGTTAAAGTGCATTTAATGATTGTTCTTTGATCTTTTCAAGTTCGTCTTTCATTTGAATAACAAGACGTTGCATATCAGTATCGTTAGCTTTTGATCCAAGAGTGTTAATTTCTCGGCCCATTTCCTGAGTTATAAACCCCAGTTTTTTACCTACAGGATCGTTTTCCTTAAGTGTTTCAAAGAAATATTTTATATGATTTTCCAGGCGAACCTTTTCTTCCGAGACGTCTAATTTTTCAATATAGTAAATCAATTCCTGCTCAAAACGGTTTTCATCCATTTTATTTTTTTCAGCAAGTTCGGTAAGATTCTCTCTGATGCGACTTTTTATTCTTTCTAACCTCAGTTTCTCAAATTGAGGAACCTGTTCCAAAAGCATGGCAATAATATTTGCTCTTGCTGATATATCGGCTTCCAATACCTTGCCTTCCTGTATGCGAAACCGATCAATTGATTCAATTGCCTGGTTTATGGCCACAAGAACCTGCTCCCATTCCGTTTGGTCCAATTCGGTTTGCTCCACTTTTAATGTATCGGGCAATGGTAGTATTACGCGCAGAAAATCGGTGTTGTTTTCAATACCAAGTTTTGAAGAAATGGAACTCAATTGTTGGTAATAATTGCTGATAACCTGCTCGTTGAGTTGAGTTATTTTATCGGGAATCATGGTTTCAACAAAAATTGTAAAATCCACTTTACCTCTTTGAAGTTGGCGAGCCATTTCACTTCTTATATCAAGTTCTTTTTCACGATATATGGGTGGAATGCGCGTGTTTAAGTCAAGTTGTTTACTGTTTAACGACTTAATTTCTATGTGGACTTTTTTTGTAGGTAGTTCGCAAACTGCTTTACCAAATCCTGTCATTGATTTTATCATGAATCAGATTTTTAATTCCTTTTTTTGATTGCTGCAAATTTAATGATTTTTTAGGGGTTTTCGTGGCTCTAGTTAAGTATTCGATAAGTGAATATAATAATAGTAATTAAGTAATAAACCCAAAAAGTAATTATGTTTTGTAGTTTTATAAATATTGATACTTTTGTTTTTATTTTCTTAGTCTAAAATGAACAAAACTCCCCTTTGTCCGTTTTTTATATAATTTACCATAAAAAAGATGGCCAGATACTCAATTAAGGATTTGGAGAAAATTTCAGGTATAAAAGCTCACACTATTCGTATGTGGGAACGAAGGTATAATATTATTGAGCCCAAACGTACCGATACTAATATTCGTTACTATTCAGATACCGATTTAAAATGTTTACTTAATATATCCATATTGAATCAGAATGGGATTAAAATATCGCATATAGCAAGTTTAAACGATCAGCAGATAAAGAGCAGGGTTTTGGATCTTTCTTTAAATAACCGATACTCTAATGTGCAAATTGAAAATCTTATGATTTCAATGTTCGAACTTGATGAGATGAAGTTTACAAATGCGTTAACAGGGTCAATTATTAAACATGGTTTTGAGGATACGGTTGAAAGCATCCTTTTCCCGTTTCTTGAACGAATTGGTATTTTGTGGCAGGCTGGAACTGTAAATCCTGCACAGGAGCATTTTATGTCGAATCTTATCAGGCAAAAACTGATGGTTGCCATTGATAATGAAATGCAGAATAGCCTGGTAAATAGTCGCCGAATAGTTTTTTTTCTTCCCGAAAAGGAACTTCATGAGATTGGATTGCTCTTTTACAGTTTGATTGCCCGTAAAGAAGGAATGGAAGTAATTTATCTGGGGCAATCAGTTCCAATGAATGATTTATATTTGATTAATAAATTACGGCCAACCGATGCGTTTTTTACTGCTTTTATTAATTTATGTAAACGTGAAGAAATTGAAAACATGATGCTCGGGTATAAAAAAATATTTACTGATATTCCCTTTTTTATATCGGGCATTCAAGTAAGAGAATTAAAGCCGTCTTTACCTGATTTGTTTTATTCAATACACTCAATAAATTCTTTTAAAGAGGCGCTCAAGTTGCTTAAGGCTAATAAATAGGTTATTGTCGGGAGCTTCGTTTAATGCTCAACAACCTTTTGTACTTTTTCTTCACCAATCTTAGTTGTTTTCTTTGGGTCTAACAATTTTTTTCTTTTTCCACATCCCTGTTTTATAATAAATCCAGGTTCCTGCAAGTCCTACCAACCAACCAGACGGAATGCTCCACCAAATACCGGTTTCGCCGAGGTTAGATGACAATATTATTGCAAAAGGAATACGAATAATCCATAACGAAACCAGAGTAATAAACATGGGAATAAGAGTGTCGCCGGCCCCACGTAACATTCCATGAAGAACAAACATTGAAGAAAAAACGACATAAAAAGAACATACAATAATAAGATATTCTTTCCCGTGCCGGATAACATCAGGATCGTTGTTAAATAAAGCCATTAGCTCATCGCCCAAAAATATCACTAAAATCATCACAGTTATGCTTATGGTCCATGCCATCTTTAGTGTAGCCCAAACACCTTTTTTGATTCGATCGATGTGTCCGGCACCCAAATTTTGACCTACAAATGCTGATAAGGCTGAGGCAAGATTCATGGATGGCATAGCAGCCAGTGCTTCAATACGACTGGCGGCAGTGTAGGCGGCAAGTACAACGGTATCGAAATTATTAATTATTCGAATCAGGGCCATCATGCCTAATGCAACAAATGTTTGTTGAAATCCGGTTGGCAAACCAATACGAATACTCTGTAAAAAAACCAAGTTGTTGAACCTGAGCGATTTTATGCTGAAATGGATTAGGTGGTCGCGCCGATTGAGATAAATAATAGCCGTAACAAAAGCACCTGTTTGCGAAATAACTGTAGCCCAGGCAGCACCGGCAATTCCCCATTTTAAAACAACCACAAATAACAGATCAAGAATAATATTGGAGAAGGTTGAAAGAGCCATAAATATCATGGGGGTTTTACTGTCGCCAAGGCCACGTAAAACTGATGCGGTACCATTAAAACCAAAAAATGCAACCATTCCTATCATGTAAATATTGAAATAGGAAATAGCCTGAGGCATAACATCATCACCTATTTTCAGCATTGAAAAAATTTGGTGACTAAAGGTGATTCCCGTTATCATTAAAATAATTCCGGCGGCAAACATAAAAATATAGATGGTTCCAACGGCCAACTTTACTTTTTCATAGTCGCGGGCTCCAAAGTACTGGCTTATTACTGTAGTGGCTCCACTTCCTATACCAATAACAAAAGCTATAAGAGTATAAAATATTGGGAAGGAAGATCCAACAGCAGCCAGGGCTTCAGTGCCTAAATATTTGCCCACAATAATGCTGTCAACAATATTATACAATTGCTGAAAAACATTACCAATAATCATGGGTAATGCAAATCTGAAAATAAGACCGGCTTCTTTACCGGTGGTGAGATCCTTCATGGGCTGATATTTTTTTTCATAATTGTGAAAAAACACAATTTATTGCCCGGATATTAATGGTTCTTTTATTGTTTTGAGATTTGGGTTTCTCCTAACCAAGCACTAATTATGGGGTGTTTTTGTATATATAACGCAAGTTCAAACTTCATGATACAAAACAAAGGAATTTGTGCAACTTTTATTATAGCATGTCAATAAAATTTTCGAAAAAAACGCATTCCTTGACTGTAAAGCTATTGTTTTTATTTTTTTTATTGAATTTGTAAGATTGGATAGAAGGAACTCTTTGGGAAATGGGTTTTTAAACTATTTTTGTATCCGAATAGATTCTGGAATAACTTCTGATTCCAAACTGTTCCTGGACCTGGACCTGAAAGTTGCTTGCTGTTTTATTTAAACCTACAATTTGTATCGTAATGAAGGTCTATCAATGGATTATTCTGTTAATTAGTTTTTCAATTTTTACTGGTTTTACTGGTTCTGGTCAGCCCGTTTTTCAAAAATATTTCCCCAAAGTTGCCCCGTCTGTCATCATGTTTAAGGATGCCGGTATTCCTGATTTTTATTTGCAATATTACCGTGAATCGTTTGGGTGGCCCGAAATAAAGCGACTAAGAGGTTCTATAGTGCCGTTTTATCAGATCGATTATTATTATGACTCCATTATGGGTTCTGTTGTCACTCTTTCATTAATGAATGTAACAATTAATCAGGCCTCTTTTAATGCCAGTCGTATTAATATGGGATATTTACAAAGCTCAGTGTTATTACCATTGGCTTTGCCCGTAATTTATAAAAAGGCATCAGTTCGAAAGCTTGTTGTGAATGAGAAGAATCTATTACCTCAGTCTATTGGTTTAAAGGCGATGGTTATAAAAGAACCTGAGCAGCTCAAGACAATATTCAGCAACAACTATTACACGTACGAGCAACTCATAAAAAGAGTTTATTATGAAAATCCTCGTTTGGTTGATATTCACATTGAAAAACTGCCTGATCTTCCAAAATTAAGGCATGGGACTTCCTCAGAACACAGGGCCTCACGTGAAAGACTAGCCGAAATGTTTCAACAAAAGTCACCTGAATTACCCGATAAGCTTACAAAAGTTGACGAACATAAAAGGCCATGGATATTTAGTGGGTCTGAAAATATTCAGCTCTCACAGGCATATTTGAAGAATTGGGCAAAAGGAGGACAAAATTCAGTAGCGCTTTTAAGCGATTTACGTATCAAGGCCATATACGAAGAAGGGAAAATACAATGGGAAAACAGTGCCATTCATAAACTTGGGTTTATATCAAGTCAGTCAAGTCTTTCACGGGTTAACGACGATCTGATTGATCTAAACAGTAAATACGGTATTAATGCCAGTAAGAATTGGTTCTATAGTTTTCTTTTCAACTTTAAAACTCAGTTTTTTAATGGATATTCCAGCAGTGATGCTTTAAAGGAAACACCAATATCCAGTTTTATGGCACCAGGGTATTTTACTTTGGCTGCTGGTATGGACTTTAAAAAAGGGAAGAATTTTACGCTCATGATTTCTCCTGTTACTTCAAAGTTCACTATAGTTGCTGATACCGCTAAAGTTGATCAGACTCGTTATAATATTCCTGAGGATAAACGTTCTGAATTTTTAACGGGAGGTTCGTTGATTAATAATTTTATATGGCAGATAAATAAGGAGATGAAGTTTACATCGGCCGCCAATGTTTTTTACGATTATTTTAATACGGAGAACAAAGTGCAAGCTGAATGGGATATGATACTAGATATGCGTATCAATGTGTTTTTAAGTACGCGTATTACTACCAATTTCAGGTATTTTGAAAATGAATCAAGTAAATTACAAGTACGTGAAAATCTGAGTATCTCATTTAGGTATAATTTCTAATATAGATTCTTTTTGTTTTGTGAAATTCAGAAGATGATATATTTTGAATTAACAAGATTTAACAAAACTTCGCGTTTGATGGCTTTTTTTAGCCTTATATTTGTTTGTGAAATGAACCACGAGTTTTTTCATAGGTTTAGGTTAGGTTAATTAGGTTAAAAAAAGAGCAGCTTTCGCTGCTCTTTTTTTTATGGCATAAAAATTGATTGGGTTATATAAGTTTTCTTATAGTTAAGGTTGAATAAATTGAAAGAGTGCCGGAGTTTTTCCGACACTCTTTTTTTATTATCTTTTTTGAAATGGCTGAACCATAAGAGGTAACCCTTTATATTTGGCACGACGAAAAGCCTGTATGAGGTGTTTTTCGTGCTGACTATCGGCTTCAAAAAACGATATCTTTTGTTGAATCTCGATTCTTCCAATGGCAATTTTCCGATCGGGTGTTTGACGATTAATAATATTAATCAGCAAATCGGGTTTCAAATTGTTTTTGGCTCCAAGATTAATGCTATAACGAGCAAATTTTTCACGATGGCCGGTGTTACCATTTGAGCCTCTTCTAATAAACGGCTGTTTGGTGTTGCTGGTGTTTGTAGAACTGGTGACATTAATGTCAGGAGCCTTTTGATAATCTGCATAATAGCGATTGAATTCAATAGCAAGGAATTTTTTAATTATTTCTTCCTTTGGAAGATCCTTGAGGGTGTTTTCAATTATATCTACGTATTTATCCAGATCGAACCCCTTTGGTTCAGTTGCGGCAACTTGTTCCAGAAAGTTTGAAAGTCTTTTTTCAAAAACTTCATTACCCGTTGGGATAGGAAGTTTGATAAATTTCTGGGCCAGGTGTTTTTCTAAGAAAAATAGTCTTCGGGTTTCTCCCGGAGCGACTATTGCAATTGAAGCACCTTTTTTTCCTGCACGTCCGGTACGTCCGCTACGATGGATGTAATTTTCCTGATCATCAGGCAGGTGGAAGTGAATAACGTGGGTTAAGTTGTCAACATCCAGTCCACGTGCAGCAACATCGGTTGCAACCAGTATCTGAAGGTTTTTATTACGGAAGCGGTTCATAACCTGATCACGTTGAACCTGAGAAAGATCTCCATGAATGGAATCAGCATTGTAGCCGTCGGAAATAAGCTTATCGGCTATTTCTTTTGTCTCAATTCGAGTACGACAGAATACTATACTGTAAATATCGTTATTGATATCAGCAATGCGTCGTAAAGCCTGATAGCAATTTTCTGGTCGTGCAACGCAGTATTCGTGCGAGATGTTTTCGTGGGCTGTATTTTGGCGTCCAACTGAAATTTTCTCAGCTTTATGCATATATTTACCGGCCATTCCTGCAATATCAGGAGGCATGGTTGCTGAAAAAAGCAAAGTTTGTTTGGTCTCAGGTGTTTGGGATAGGATGGCATCCATCTCTTCTCTGAAGCCCATTTTTAGCATTTCGTCGGCCTCATCAAGAACCAGAAAGCTTACCGCTGATAAATCAAGTTTGTTTCTGTTAATAAGGTCGTTAACACGGCCTGGGGTTCCAACAACGATATGACATTTATTTCTTATTGCAGTTATTTGCTGGTAAATAGGAGCTCCACCATAAACCGGTACAATTGAAACCGGCAAGAACTCTGAATATGACATCAGATCTTTTGTTATTTGCAGGCACAATTCACGCGTTGGGCAAAGAATAATTGATTGTATTTCCTTAGCGTTTAGGTTGAGTTTGTTTAATATTGGCAGTCCAAAAGCAGCTGTTTTACCGGTTCCGGTCTGAGCCATTGCTATCAGGTCTTTGTTTGATTCCAGTATGAAAGGAATAGTTTTTGACTGAATGGGAGTAGGATTGATGTATCCCAGTTTCTCGATAGACTGAAGAATTTCGGGCTTAAGCCCAATTTCAAAGAAAGTTTGCATGTATTAATTTAATATGGTTATGTCAGTCAAAACGTTATGCCTGACCCTTGGGTAATTGTTAACCCGTTGAAAATTTTACCAGTATAAATTAATTATTACAGTTTTCCCGATAAATTTTTCAAAGCGCAAAAGTACAATATAAATATGGATATATCAGTTTGTTTTGCAATCAGATGCTTCTTTTTTTGTTTTTTTATGTTTTATTAAAAAAAAAATAATTAAAGGAATAAAAGTATTATTTGTAATATTATAAAAAATCTATATCTTTGACCATAACAGACCAGAACACCTTATGTCGCAAAAAAAAGAAATTTTTAAGTTTAATGTTGATAGTAATGGAGATATTCCAAAGTTCAGACAATTAATTGATTCGGTGAACTATGCTATATCTGAAAAACGTCTTGACATAGGTGATCATTTGCCATCGGTTAATCACGTTTGTAAGTATTACAATTTGAGTAGGGATACTGTTTTTAAAGCCTATTCATTATTAAAGGAGCAGGGTGTTATTGATTCTGTCCCAAATAAGGGTTATTTTATTGCCCGAGAAGTTCGGCGCGTATTTTTATTTCTTGATACTTTTAAGGCTTATAAAGAAGTATTATACGATGCGTTTAACAAAAATCTGCCGCGAAACGTAATGGCTGATATCCATTTTCATCATTATAACCTGGATGTTTTTCGCCGACAAATTGAAGATAGTATTGGGAAATATTCAAAATATGTGGTGATGCCTTTCGATCATGATGACATGAAAGAGATACTGAGTCTGATACCTGTTGATAAATTATTAGTTATAGACTGGAATATTAATACCACGTCAGCTAATAATGTTCTTTATCAGGATTTTGGTAATCCTGTTTTTGATGGATTGGAAGAAATACAACACTTGGTGAAGAAGTACAATGAGTTTATTTTTCTTTATCCTGAATATACTAACCATCCCATGGAATCGGTGCAGCATTTCAGCCGATTCTGTAAAAAACATAAAATATTACATAGTGTTCTCACCGATCCCACTGCTTTTGAGGTTAGGGCCGGGGTGGCTTATTTTTGTGTGTCGGATAGGATGTTGGGTAAATTTCTTGAACAATGTCGCGAAAAAAAGCTTGAGCCGGGCCTTGATACAGGATTGATTTCGTACAACGAAACACCAATGAAGAAATTTATTTATAAAGGTGTTACTGTTATTTCTACCGATTTTGAATTGTTGGGCAGGAAAGCCGCGGAATTTGTTTCAGAGGATGCCCCAATGAATATTTGTATACCAACCAAAGTTTATGTTAGAGAGTCGTTATAAAGTTTTATATTTGCAAACCAGAACAGAACAGAAGCAATATGTTTACATTAGGAATTGATATAGGGAGTTCATCGGTTAAGGTGAGCTTACTTAGAATAGAAGACGGGAGCTGTACTGCTTCTGCTTTCTTTCCATCCGAAGAGATGCCCATTGTAGCAGTTAAAGCCGGTTGGGCCGAACAAGATCCTCTTTTGTGGTGGGAAAACATGAAAAATGCACTTTCGGTGGTGTTGAAAAGTGCTAAAGTTGAAAAAGAGCAAATTAAAGCCATTGGAATATCTTACCAGATGCATGGTTTGGTTGCGCTTGATGATCGGGGAGAAGTTCTTCGTCCTTCAATTATATGGTGCGATAGTCGCGCTGTTGCTATTGGTGAAAAGGCCTTTGATGAACTTGGCTCGGATTATTGTCTTGGAAGTTGTTTGAACTCTCCGGGAAACTTTACTGCTTCAAAATTAAAGTGGGTAAAGGAAAATGAGCCGGAACTCTTCAGCAGGATTCATAAAATATTGCTTCCTGGCGATTATATAGCATACCGTTTAACGGGACAAATGCAGACGACTGTTTCAGGATTATCGGAAGGTATAATGTGGGATTTTAAGAAAGAAACTACTGCTGATGAATTGTTCAAGTATTATGGATTTTCATCTTCGCTGATACCTGAAATTGTTCCTACTTTTTCTAAGCAAGCTGAAGTTTCGGAATCAGTTGCTTTGGAACTGGGTCTTCCTATGGGAATTCCAGTAAGCTACAGGGCTGGTGATCAGCCAAATAATGCTTTTTCGCTTAATGTACTTGAACCTGGTGAAGTAGCTGCCACCGCAGGAACATCCGGCGTTGTTTATGGTATAAATGATTCCTTAGCCTGCGATTTGCAATCACGTGTAAACAACTTTGCACATGTAAATCATGCACGCGATAAAAAACGTTTGGGAGTATTGTTATGCATTAATGGAACTGGAATTCTTAATTCATGGTTACGACGTAATGTGGCCAATGGAATGGATTATGCTGCCATGAACAATGTAGCGATGAAAGCGCCTGTAGGAGCCGATGGCCTTATGGTATATCCGTTTGGCAATGGTGCTGAACGCGTTCTTGGGAATGCATCTCCCGGAGCTGCTATTAAAGGGGTAGGTTTCAATATTCATAATCAATCTCATGTTTTACGTGCTGCTCAGGAAGGTATTGCTTTTAGTTTTCGTTATGGCGTAGACATTATGGGCGATATGGGAATAAAAACAGATGTTGTTCGTGCCGGTAAAGCCAATATGTTTCTGAGTCCTCTGTTTCGTCAAACCATGGCTAACGTACTTAATGCACGTATTGAATTGTACGATACCGATGGAGCATTGGGAGCAGCCCGAGGTGCCGCTTTGGGAGCTGGATTATATACCAGTGTAGCGGAGACTTTTAAAAGTCTTAATTGCCTGGAGACTATTGTTCCTGATAAAGACAAAGTTGCTGTAAATGAAGTTTACAATCAGTGGAAGAATCAATTAAATTTCTAACCATTAAAAATAATTATTATGAGTGTAACATTAGGGAATAAGGAATATTTTCCCGGTATTGGGGAAATAAAATTTGAGGGTAAGGAATCAAAAAACCCTCTGGCATTTAAATGGTATAATGCCAATCAGGTAATTGGAGGTAAAACCATGAAGGAACACCTGCGTTTTGCCATTGCATACTGGCACACATTCTGTGGCGAAGGTGGAGACCCATTTGGTCCAGGTACTATTGAATTTCCATGGAATGGAGCTTCTGATCCTATCCAGGCTGCCAAAGATAAAATGGATGCAGCTTTTGAATTTATCACCAAAATTGGTGCTCCATTTTATTGTTTCCACGACACTGATGTGGTTGGCGATGGTTCTGTTTTCGAAATAGAGAAGCGCCTGGTTAAAATGGTTGACTATGCTAAAGAAAAACAAGCTGCATCAGGTGTTAAGCTGTTGTGGGGTACTGCAAATGTATTTAGCAACCCACGTTACATGAATGGTGCCTCAACCAATCCTGATTTAAATGTAGTTGCCAATGCTTCCGTTCAGGTTAAGAACGCTATTGATGCTACTATTGCTTTGGGTGGTACAGGATATGTATTTTGGGGTGGACGCGAAGGTTATATGAGTTTGCTTAATACCAATACAAAAAAAGAACTTGACCATATGGGCCAATTTCTTCGTATGGCTCGTGATTACGCTCGTTCACAAGGTTTTAAAGGTACTTTTTTTATTGAACCTAAACCTATGGAACCTTCAAAGCATCAGTATGATTTTGATACACAGACAGTTCTTGGATTCCTTGAAAAACAAGGGCTAATTGACGATTTCAAAATGAATGTTGAGGTAAACCATGCTACATTGGCCGGTCACTCTTTTGCTCACGAACTGCGTATGGCTGCTGATGCTGGCAAACTTGGTTCAATTGATGCCAATAAAGGTGACTATCAAAATGGATGGGATACCGATGAGTTTCCAACTAATATTTATGAGGTTACCGAAGCAATGCTTGAAATAATCCCAACCGGTGGTTTTGAGCATGGAGGTATCAATTTTGATGCAAAAACACGTCGTAACTCTACTGATCTTGAAGATATATTCATTGCTCATGTAGCCGGAATGGATGTGTTTGCCCGAGCATTGGTAATTGCTAATAGAATCTTAACTGAATCTGATTATCTTAAGATGCGTGCTAACCGTTATGCATCATTCGATAGTGCAAAAGGTAAAGAATTTGAAGCTGGAAAACTTACATTACAGGATATGCAAAAAATTGCAAAAGAAGTTGGTGAGCCGAAACAAATTAGTGGAAAGCAGGAACTTTATGAGCAATTGATTAATCTGTACATTTAATTGTTACATTTATAGTCCGAAACCAGGGGTAGAGATCTATCCCTGGTAAGGACTTTTTTAATTTGGCGTAAGCTTTATTTGGCTTTCGTTTTTTTGCTTTGGTAAGCTAAAATCTTTGAAAAAATCTAAATCCTGAAAAATGGAACAAGGGAAAAACAAATTTTATGTAATTGGACTTACACTCGTAGCCACTCTTGGAGGCTTGTTGTTTGGTTACGATACTGCAGTTATCTCTGGCGCTGAGAAATCAATTCAAGCCTTTCTGATTGATAGTCAGGGTTTAAGTACCTTTATTCATGGTGCAACCATATCAAGTGCCCTTATTGGATGTATTATAGGGGGTGCTCTTTCCGGTCTTTTTGCATCTTACTTTGGTCGCAAAAAATCGTTAATGATTGCAGCCATTTTATTTTTCTTATCAGCTCTGGGATCAGGTTATCCTGAGTTTTTATTTTTTCCTAAAGGGGAAGTAAGCATTGGCCTTTTAATGATGTTTAATTTTTACCGTTTAATTGGTGGTATTGGTGTTGGCATGGCATCGGCTGTTTGTCCAATGTATATTGGAGAAATTGCTCCCGCTAATATTCGTGGTAGGTTGGTTGCATTAAACCAGTTTGCCATCATTTTTGGTATGTTAGTGGTTTATTTTGTGAATTGGGGAATTGCCAACGGTCAAACACTTGATTGGATCAACACAGTAGGATGGAGAAGGATGTTCCTTTCTGAAGCCATCCCAGCCGGTTTGTTTGGTGTATTACTATTCCTGGTACCTGAAACTCCCCGGTATTTATCTCTTAGCAACAAAAACGAAGAAGCACTAAAAATACTTACTCGCATAAACGGCAGCGTAAAAGCTAAAGAAATCCTGTCGGATATAAAAAATACTATTGAACACCATTCGGGAAAGCTTTTTTCTTATGGGAAAGTAGTGATTATTATCGGTGTTTTATTATCTGTTTTTCAGCAATTTGTTGGTATTAATGTTGCGCTTTATTACGCTCCAAGAATATTTGAAAGTATGGGAGCCGGAAAAGATGCTTCAATGATGCAAACTGTTGTTATGGGACTTGTGAATGTAATGTTTACTGTTCTTGCAATTTTAACTGTTGACAAGTGGGGCCGTAAACCTTTATTAATTGTTGGTTCTATTGGTATGGCTATTGGTATGATTGCCATTTCAACATTATCATTTATGAAGATTATCGGTATTAGCACTCTGGTATTTATTATTGTTTACACAGCATCATTTATGATGTCGTGGGGTCCCATTTGCTGGGTACTGATTTCCGAGATATTTCCAAATAAAATACGTGGCAGGGCTATAGCCATAGCCGTTGCGGCTCAGTGGGCTGCCAACTATTTTATATCATCAACCTATCCGGCAATGATGGAATTTAGTGGAGGTATGACTTATGCCTTCTACGGTTTAATGAGTATTCTTTCAGCTGTTTTTGTTTGGAAAATGGTTCCTGAAACCAAGGGTAAAACGTTGGAAGAGATGGAAGTGCTCTGGAAGAAATAGACATCCTGGTGTTTGTTATTTTTACTAAAAAGTCATATGGGATAATTCATCATATGGCTTTTTTGCTTAAATATGATATTAAGTGATCAGATAATAATTTCTATTAGGTAGTCTTCTCCCGTTAAAAAGCGGGATTACTTTTTTGTCATGACACAAAAAACGAAACTGTCCAGGCTGCCCGAGAAATTAAATTCTTATATTTGCCCCTATATAAGTGCGGGCGGGTGATCTTATAACAAGTTAGGAGCTTCCCGGTTATACTAAGATCGGGTTTCATTATGAAACTAATTTCTCAGGAGGCCACACAGATGTACAATTAAACATAATGACTGCTTAATTGATTTTACCACTATAATTCATATAGTGCGTTTTTTTTTCAGAACTATTGTCTTTATTGTAAAACTCCCTAATTTAGTGCTTATTGCTGAAATACATTTTTTATTATGTCTGAAATGAAATTTGCCGTTATCGGATTGGGCCTGTTTGGAACGGCCATAGCTAAAGCTCTGGCTCATAGGGGTGTTGAGGTTCTGGGTATTGATCGTGATGAACACATTGTTGAAGAAATTGCCGATAGTATAGCCAATGCGGTAGCACTTGATTCAACCGACCGAAAAGCTTTGTTATCGGTAGATATTCAGGATTTTGATGCTGTGGTGGTTGCTATTGGTGAAGATTTTGAGCAGCTGTTATTGACAACAACTCAATTAATGGATCTTGGTGTAAAAAGAATTATGGCACGCGCCAGGGGGCGAAACCAGCAAATGATTCTCCGGAAAATAGGCATTGAAGAGGTTCTCTCACCCGAAGACGAAGTAGGAGTTAATGTGGCTGAAAAATTGGTAAATCCAAGCATTGTTTCTTTTCTCGACTTGCCCGATGAGTATTGTATAATGGAGATTCTTTGTCCGCCAGGTGTTTCTGGTCGTTCACTGGTAGAAATAAACATGCGTAAAAATTACCAGATTAACCTACTAACCATAAAAGAACAAGATGGGTATGTTGAAAGTGGTAGTGTTGAAAAAAAATTTAAAATCACAGGGATTCCAGGAGGTGAAACGATTCTTAAAGCCGATCATACGCTGGTGCTTTTTGGGAAACGTGAAAATATGGAACGGTTTATTCAAATTAATCAGTAAATGGGATTAATCAGATTACGTGAACAAGTAAAAATATATCTGTACGATCATCGTAAACATGTTTTTAAGATATTGGGATTCATCTCTCCTTTTTTATTTGTGGTTGGAATCATAATCCTGATTGTTTCTTTTGGTTTTTCTTTTTTGCCTCAACAAGAATATTGGTTGTTTCAGGGACTGCTAATTGTTTTAAATGTTTTATTGATACGGTTCGTAATAAATCTGTTTTTTAGTTTGCAACCTTTGGTTTATTTAAAAGCGCATCTTTTTGAAAGCATTCTTTATTCGGTTTTGTTTATTAATTCGGTTATTAGTCTATTAAGCAGCCAGTCGTTTTTTTTACTGTTTTTTGCACAGTTATCGTTTCCCGGATACGTAGTTCTGATGCAGTATTATTTTATTTTATTTTTGCTTATCGAATTAGGTAAGATCACTTTCCTCTTTAATTTGGTAAAACTTAATCCGGCTGCGTTACTTGCCTTGTCGTTTTTAATTCTGATTTTTTGCGGGGCTATGTTGTTAAAAATGCCGGAGATGACGTGCTTAAAAAACATTAGCTGGATTGATGCTTTGTTTACTTCAACCAGCGCTTGCTGCGTAACAGGTTTAACAGTTCATGATACCGGAACCTTCTTTACTTTTAAGGGGCAGTTTGTGATTATGATTTTGTTTTTGGTGGGAGGTATCAATATGCTTACCATTGCAACTTTTATTGGCAGTTTATATCATCAAACCGGTAGTCTTTATACCACTGGAGTGATTAAAGGTTTTCTGGATACCGATCAGACGTCTAATTTGCAATCTATTTTACGAAATGTTGTTTTGTATGCATTAGTTATTCAGGCTGTTGGAGTTGTTGTGGTTTTTTTGTCATGGGGCAATGAAACGGTTTTTTCGGGTTGGACTGATCGGTTGTTCTATTCTGTTTTTCATACCATTTCGGCTTTTAATAATGCAGGTTTTTCTCTTTTTATCGATGGGTTGCATCAATCTACTGTGCGGTTTCAATATATTATTCACCTTGAAATTGCTGTACTGATAATAATTGGGGGGTTGGGGTTTCTGGTGCTTCAGGATATTTTTGCCGTTGAAAGCCGACGCGATCGCAAACGCCATCCCTGGAAAAAATTACAGGTTAATACACGTGTAGTAATTTTAATGACCATTGTTTTAATTATTGCAGGAACTGTTCTGTTTTACGTCTTTGAATACAACCATTCTCTCAGTGAGCATTCTCAGACAGGAAAGATTGTCAGTGCATTTTTTCAGTCTGTTACCACACGTACGGCCGGTTTTAATACCATAGATATGACCATGTTGGGACGTCCGGCCTTTTTGCTGGTTTTAGTTTTGATGTTTATTGGGGCTTCGCCAGGATCAACAGGCGGAGGGGTGAAAACTACCACCATTGCGGTTGCACTAAAGGCCGCCATGGCCAATATAAGGGGAAAGGAGCATGTTGAGTTTTTCAAACGAAATATTTCCTGGGTGTATGTTAACAAAACTTATGCTGTTCTTTTTTTTGCATCAGGTTTTATTATGGTATTTACGCTTCTGATGGTATTGGCCGAACCCGAATTTTCGTTAAGTCAATTATTCTTTGAGCTTATCTCGGCCTTTGGAACCGTTGGTCTGTCGATGGGGATTACATCGGGTTTATCAGATTTAGGAAAACTTTTACTCATTGTCTCTATGTTTGTTGGTCGCATAGGTTTTCTGACTTTAGGCCTTGCCCTAACGCGAAAGGTTATGTACACTAAATATAAATATCCTACAGGCCGGCTGATGATTGGGTGATGGGAGGTGGTGGCTTTGAATTGATTGGTAAAAGTTTCAAAGTTTCACCAACATGTGTGATTATTTGGAAATTGTAAAGGAATCGGTAGAATTGGAGCGGATTTAAGGTGAAATGGACACGATTTGCCACATGGTTCATCAAGAATCGGGGCAAAGTCGAAGCAGGCATTGTCAAGTGGTTAACGTTTTTTTGCATGCTGCAAATATTATCATGAGTATTTCTTTGAAAAGAAATAATGCTGTTATCTTTTCTTTCATTTTAATCCATTTTTCATTTGGTGAAAAAGTAAGTGAAGGAATTTTTATATCTTGCAACAGATTGGATGCAAATAAGTTCTTTGAAATAGTTAAACCTTAAATAGACAATGTTTTCGGATTGTTTTGCGGGTGTTGTCATAAATGTAATTAAAACCTGATCCACAACCCGTAGATAATCCTGCCTGGATTTATGCTGGATAAATACCAGGTGGGCGATGGCACTACCAAGCCCAATCAGTATTTTTTAAAGGATAAAACAGGCAATAACATACATTGGAAATCGCTGGAAGCCGGCAGCAACGATTATCTTATTGTAACAGCAAGCGGTAACTGTCCCACCGACAGTCTGCGCTTTATACGCGAAACAGGCATTGCCTCCGGTGTAAGCAAACAAGGCGGCAGTAATGCCCTAAACCTTCTGGTTGCCGGCGGTATGGATGGTACCGAAGAGATCCTTTCTGTTGCCCGTGCCACTACGGTAATGGTTAACGATACTACCGGTCACGAAATACTAACCGAAACAGGTGCACTGGGACTGGTATCGTACATACGCATGCACAAAACTGTGGTGCTGATACCGGTAAATACTGCAACCCTTCCATACAATACCACAGTCATTCAACAACGGCTGAACGACTTATACGCCCCTGCTATTGTTGAATGGACAGTAAAAACCGACCAGCGGTTAGAGGTCAGCCGGATTGAAGAAGGCGATTTTAAAACCACTGGATTAAGCATGGCCAGCAAATACACCGGCGATATGCGCAAGGTTATCAATGCTTACGAAAAAACGCAGAAAGCCGAAGCCAACACCGTTTACCTCTTCTTTATGAACGTAGCCGGCGCAGATTTGAATGGTTTTATGCCCTTAACGGGCGAATATGGGTTTATCTTTAACTACAATAATAATCCCGATTTGCTGGCTCACGAGCTGTCACACGGCACCTTTAACCTGCGCCACACCTTTAGCGACAAAGCCCAATACCACTTTAACAAAGGCGCAACCAAAAACCTACTGGATTACTCAAACAGCACCGAGCTTTGGAAATACCAATGGGACTTGATACACGACCCGGAGAGCATACTCTTTGCGTGGGCGCAGGATGAGAGTGAGGGGGCTAGTGAATTGCGAGTTTTCCAAGTAGAATTAACTAAGGTTGTTGATTTAGCAGAGTTTTCGTTGGGGGATAAAATCAATTGTATTACGCCTGGGGGTAGTATTATTGAATTGCCCTCGAATGCGAAATTGCATTTCACCGGACAGTATAATGTAGCAACGGATATTAATAAGGAGCTATTTAAAGGTTGTTTGTTGGGTTTTGAAACAGATGCAAAATACTCTGCACGTATGTCTTTAAACACAACTACCAAATCATGGGAATTTGCTGGTTATGTAAAGGTTGGTGCTGATGTTTTTTATCCCGGCAGTAGTGGTGATGAACATCTAGCAAACGTAATTATTGGTAAAGAAGACGAGAGTTGTAATGTAACACTTTTTGCTGGGGATTATATGGGGAAACCTTACCCTGGGGAATTTAAACAACCATATGTCAAGGATGCAAATACATCAATCACTAACTCTAAAGAAATAGGGAGTTACGTTGTTGGTTGTTTTGGGAAACATGCAAGAAAGTTCTATGATGCTCATAGAAGTGCCCACCCGGCATATCAGGAATCATTACTTCGTATTGCCAATCTTTTAAATGCTATTGAAGATAGAGGCGATGCCATCTTTACCGACTATGAGAAATACTGCATTAAAGAAGGTTCAAACAAATATTATGGCAATCCAGAGTTGTGGGGGCCTGAATACTATGAGCTGTTTGAGAAGGCTTTGAATGCTTATCTCAATAATAAAGAAGCATTAGAAAAACTTATACAGGCAGAGGAAAACCGTGATAGAGTGACCGATTTAGCATGGTCTTTAGTGAGCAAGTGGTCAGAAAGTATAAATTACAATGTTCGTTTGCACATTATTCAAAAGCTTAGCGAGGGAGTAATGTATGGAAATAAATTTTTTGGTAACGGCCAAGAGTATCTTGCTGTAAGGTTAATAGAGACAATGCCCAAAGCTGACAGAGTCCAATTCTTAACCGATATCAAAAAGGGTTCATTACTAGCTGATTTATATTCTGGTATCGATGATGAATATGGAGGAGACTATTTTACTCGATTTATCATAGCTCTTTCTCAATTTGCGATGGAAAACCCAAATAAAACCTTTGATGGGACAAAAACTTTTGTTTGGGATAAAAGCTATATTAAAAGAGTTGACAAACACACATTCGCTTTTGAATCGAACCAGAACATTACCATTACCAGCTTTCAGTATGTATGTGAAACACAGGGTTATTATTCGGGCACAGTACCGAGCAATCCATGCAAATGGGTGCAGGCAGGTAAAGTTACTGTTGACCCCTTTGCTTTTGTTCCGGTTAAATATGCTAGTGGGCAAGACTATTTGCCTGATTTAGGAGTTGGAAGCAGCAATATTGCAGCTGTACCAGCTATCTACCTGCATGCCATAACTACCAAGCGGTGGACAGCTGCAAAAGAAACTGGAGCAAACGTTGCAATAACAGGATTGTCTTTTTGCATAGGTATTGGCGAACTGAATGCCTCTTTTCAAGCAATAAGAGGAGGTGTGAATGTTGTAAAAGGTTTACGATTATTGGTTGCTGTTGTTGACGTAGGAGTAACCGCCGGAGACTTGACCATTATTTTTGCCGAGGATAAAATAAATTCGCTTGAAGGCGGTCCGGCTTTTATCGAAAAGTGGAATACCTATAGTGCGTTTGTGGGCTTATTGACTTTTAGCGCTGACAATCTGCTAAACCAGACTACTGATGTAGCCGTTTCTTTTACCAACGAATACAGGCAACTTCAAAAAACCTTTAAAGATAACCCTACTAAACTGGCTGAAGCTATAGGTGAAGCAAATTTGCAAAAAGTAGATAAGCTAGTTGATGATTTGGAAGCAGCAATTAAAGATGCTGGTGAAGGAACTAAGATTTTCAAGGATAAAGAGATTGATGACCTTTACAAAAAAATAATTGCAAATGCAGAAGCCAGTGGTTTATTGGCATTAATTGACGATTTTAAAGCCAACCCGGCTAAATATGAAAACCTGCTCGAATCATCTGAAGATGTGCTATCGCAGGCTGATGTTGCGAAGAAAAATAAAATTCTGGATATTGAAAACACTCTGGATTTAAGTGAGCGTAGCGAGCTAGATGTAAAATACCAGAATGCCAAAAAAGAAACCGGGCCTACAAATCCTCTTGGGCTTGAAAGGAAAATTGGCAAGAGTGCATTGCAAAACAAAACAAAGGATGATTTAATTACACAATTAGAAAAATTAGGGGCAGAAGATTTTAGGGTTAATCAAACTCAGGTGAATGCAGCCGGTGAGGCGGTTGGTATTAACAGGCCGGATATACAATTTACATATAACGGTGAAAGGTACTATGTTGAAATTGATGGCCCGCCTGCTGATAGGGCAATTCCACACAAAGACAGAATAATTTTAAACGATGTTAAAGCATCAGATTATAGTTTGCCCGACGCACTAGCTAATTTAGAATTGGAAGTTCTAATTGATGGGCAAACAACTAAATTTAAACTTCAAGGCAAAGTAACGCTTTGGACAATTAAATAAAACTATGAGATTTAAATATAACGGCAAACTTGCCCCAATGTTGCAAAACATAGGTTTTATTAAAGCTCCTATTGATAAAGTAGTTGAAGCTTATTCGGCTTGGGTAGATAATCTTGAACAAGGAAATTTTGAAATTATAGAGTTAGCAGGAGATTTAAAAGAAGTTGTCCTTCAGTTACAACCTTTATCTAATTGGAGAAAGAGGGTTTTTATAGAAACCAAATCTGATTGGGTGGCTTATACAGACTCTAAGTTGCATCCTGAAATAGGTAAGGTGAAAATTGTTGGTAAGAGGCTCAACTGCGAAACCATTCAGGCGTCAGCTTATTTTAATGACAGGGGAACAAAGAATGTAAACGGTTGGGCCGGTGGTTCGTTTACATATTATAAAGGTTCTGAATTTCAACGATTAGTTTATGCAATGTGGGATGACAAGTGGGTTTTTGGTACAGAAGGTGTTGAACCTTTGCCTTTTGAGGAAACCGAAACATATAGCGAGAAGTTAGCTCGCAACCGCTTTACCCCGGAAATGTTTGACAGGTACTTAATGAATTTTGGTATTGATTTTTTTAACGAAGATTTTTATATGCCCGAGGGAAGCAAAGCTTATCTTTTTGAGTTGAAAAGAGACCTTTACCCCAACGAGAAAGAAATGTCGCTTGAACAAGTCCGTCAGTTATATAAGTTAACTTAATGGGTATTGTTATTTTTTGTGATGTTGTAAAATCCGTCTTGTTTACCTTTAAAAAAGTATATGTGTTCAAACAAGGGTTGGTTTATTGTATCCGAAATAGAATTGTAAAATAAAGCCTTTACAATACAGGAATCTATCCTACCACTGAACCCTAGTTTTTCGGGCATATTTAAAGAAATGTTCCAGAAAAACAGGTTAGTATCCTTTGGTAAAGTGTAGAGTGCGGTAAAAATGACATGACCTGTAGAGTCCTTTGTTTCTGTAGAAGAAATAAGGTAATCTACTTTTGGTTTGGCTGGTTTTTCTTTTTCAATCTGGCTTGACCTGTTTAGAGCCCGTATCAAATGTCTTATAGACTTGGGGTTATCACAAGCCGCAAAGATAATAAGAAGCAGTATGAGGTATATAAGCTTTTTCATTTTCCAAAAGCCAATTTAGTTCTGACGTTTTGCAATAATCCGTCAAGAGCGTATAATATGTGCTTTTTGTCTTCATCGGGCAGGCTCTGAATCTCTACTACCCGTTTAATAATGGAATTATCCAATTCGACATTTGTTTTCCCGGTAAGATAGTCAAGAGAGACGCCTAAAGCATCGGCAATTTTGGTTGCAATGTCGATGGAAGGTTTTATCTCATCACGCTCATATCTCCCGATGGTAACGCTAATTGTACCTACCAGTTTGGCAAGTTCTTCTTGTGAGAAACCTTTTTTCTTTCTTTCTGCAGATATTGTTTTACCAAATGACATATCGTATAAGCTATATAAAAAGCGTGTTTTACAGTGTTTGTGTAAAATTACAATACTTTTTTGCTGTATCAAAATCACATAAGACTTGCATTTTAAAATCGGATATGCTATTTTTGAAGCGTAAATGATACATGAAGAATTATTAAATATTTTTCCAATGCAAATCCCCGACATCAAACAACGACTGCCCATATCCAAGGTTTTGTCCCATTACAACATCACACCCGACAAAAACCACCACATCAAATGCCCATTTCACCAAGACGACAAACCAAGCTGCAAAATATACCCTGAAACCGGCACCTTTCATTGCTTTGGTTGTGGAGCCACCGGTGACCAGATAGAATTTATTGAGAAATACGAAAAGTGCAGTAAGCACGCTGCCATCCTTAAAGCAAATGAATTTTTGGCAGTCCCGGCCGATAGCGTCGGGAAAGCCTTAAAAAAAGCAGCAGAACTATCCGGAGAAGAAATCAACGCTAAAGATGTAATGGGGATTGCATCCAAAGGAGCTGCCAAGGGGAAGGCAGAAGATTTTGCAGGGCTTTTTGCCCGGCAAAGAGCAAGCCTTCCCCGCAGCCCCAAAG
>CAZSQG010000018.1:36240-53255 GCA_964608615.1 uncultured Marinilabiliaceae bacterium | reverse complement strand
AGTGCATGGATAAAATCCTCACTCTTTTGAGAGGGAACAGCCATGGCAAAACCATAATCTGGAGCAGGCATACAAGCTACAAACACCTGTACTTTTATCACCTCACCGGTCTTACGATCTATGTATTCCATTGTATCTCCGGCAAAATCAATAAAAAGCTTTTCGCCGGGCACGTATAAATCCTTTAAGATCGAAGAAGGGTTCTTTCGCCTGGCTTTGGTAAGCTGCCGAAAATGGTATCGAAACTGTGTCAGACTATAACCATTGGGATTCTCAATAATATACTCTTCCCATAATGTTTTAAGGTTTACATGTTTTCTTTCCAACTCCTTTTCGTAGTAAGGCAACTTTTCTTTGAGCTCTTCAAAGCGATCGTCAACATAGGCTGGATTGCCTCCTGTCATACGATGCTGTAATACCGGATCATCGAGTTTTAAAAGCTCACCAATGGACAAATGGTCTCGTTTGGCGCGTTTAATGTAACGGTTGACCGTTTCCTTGTTTGTTGAAAGTTCCGTGGCTATTTGGCGGTTTGAAACGCCATTTTGATGTAGCCGAAGCATTTGTTTTACTTTACTCATGTCTTTTATCTTTCCTGCCATGGCTATATTATTTTTCTATACAATTTGTGCATAGAAAAATAGTGGCAAAAAAGTGAACGGGTATGCTCCGTTTTCTATAAGCAATGGCACTGGGTGGCAATGCTCCGTTTCGGATTTTAGGCCAGGTAGTTACAAACTTAAAATGGGTGGCAATGCTCCGTTTTCCTTCCGATATTCTCCAGTCAGAGAAGGGCTGGGTGGCAATGCTCCGTTTTTTTCACGCTTTTTTGGCCATTTTTCAGACTTGGGCTAAGCCGTTTTTTGGGTGGGTTTGCTCCGTTTTATCCAATGATGGTTCTAACCTAATAGGAAATCAGATTCTTTGATCTTAATATCAAGTAATTGATGTTATTTATAAGTTTCAAAAGCAATATTCTTTATCCTAGCCATGTAACTGATTTGGATAATCAATGGTAAAGTGCAAACCACGACTTTCTTTGCGCTGTCGGGCCATTTTTATAATAAGATATCCAACCTGAACGGTGTTGCGTAATTCACAAAGTCTTTGTGATACTACCGATCGCTGATAAAGATCTTCGGTTTCGTGATAGAGAATTTCAAGTCGGTCCATGGCCCTTTTTAAACGTAGGTTAGAACGTACAATGCCAACGTAATAGCTCATTATCTGCTCTAGCTCTTTCTGACTTTGAGTAATAAGTACCATTTCTTCGGGCTGCGAAGTGCCTTCATCGTTCCATTCAGGTACGCTGTCGCAGAAGTTGTATGACGAGAGGTTGATGATGGAATCTTTTGCAGCTGTATCAGCGTAAACAACAGCTTCAAGGAGTGAGTTAGATGCCAGTCGGTTGGCACCATGCAATCCGGTGGAGCTGCATTCTCCGGCAGCATATAATCGTGATATTGAGGTTTGCCCATTCATATCAACCTTAATTCCACCACAGGCAAAATGAGCAGCGGGAATTACAGGAATCATCTCTTTGGTAATGTCAATTCCAAGCGAAAGGCACTTCTGGTAGATATTCGGGAAATGTTGTTTTATTTCTTCAGGGTCTTTATGTGTTATATCCAGATAAACAAAATTGTCGCCGGTGGTTTTCATCTCATTATCGATGGCACGGGCCACAATATCCCGTGGAGCAAGGCTCTCGCGTTCATCGTATTTGTGCATGAATTTATTCCCATCCTTTCTTTTCAGGATACCGCCAAAACCACGCATAGCTTCTGTAATCAGAAAAGAGGGTCTCTCGGTGGGATTGAAAAGAGACGTTGGATGGAACTGAATAAACTCCATATTTTCGATAGCACCTTTGGCTCTATAAACCATTGCAATACCATCACCGGTGGCAATATCCGGATTGGTAGTGGTTTCGTAAACAGTACCTAAGCCACCGGTGGCCATCAGGGTAACACGTGCCAAAATGGTTTCAACGTTATTGGTTCTTTGGTCAAGCACATAAGCACCATAACACTCGATATCCTTACGCCATTTGTTTACCATTTCGCCCAGGTGATGCTGAGTAATTATTTCCACAGCAAAATGGTTTTCCATAACATCAATATTGGAATGTGCCATAACTGCATCTGAAAGTGCTCGTTGAACCTCAAAACCGGTGTTGTCTTTATGGTGAACAATACGATGTTCTGAGTGTCCTCCTTCGCGGTGAAGGTCAAACTTTCCATCATCGGTTTTATCAAACTGTGTTCCCCATTCAACCAGTTGCTTGATCTGCTCAGGAGCTTCGGTTACAACTCTTTTCACTACTTCCGGATTGCATAATCCGGCGCCGGCAATCATAGTGTCCTCAATATGTTTCTCAAAGTTGTCAGGTACGTAGGTAACAGCCGAAATACCACCCTGAGCATAGCTGGTGTTTGATTCGGTAATTTTTCCTTTGGTGATAATGCAAACCTTTCCGTGTGATGCAACCTTGAGCGCAAAACTAAGTCCTGCAATTCCTGATCCTATTATCAGGAAATCATATTTTTTTCGTTTTGAGGTATCTGTTTTTCTCATAACAGCAATTTATAATAATTGAGCAAAGTTAATAAACTATCACGAAGGATAACGGTTTTGTTGTAATGTTTGAAAGGGAATTGTTTGCATAGGCAAACGCTTTGTTTTAAAACAGGGCTGTTTCAGAAGGAGTTTTTCAGAAGGTAGGGGAAAGCTGGTTGATGTTAAAAATCTTCCGGTTTTGGGCTCTTTCAGTAATTAATACCCGCAGGCTTATAATTGTTATTAAAATGCTGTTAAACTGAAATTTTGAATTATTTTTGTGACTTCAAAAATGGAAGGTTTCTATATTAAACGAATTCCATCTGGCAATTGAAAATTGATGAGATTATCTGATTAGGTGACTGCTTTGTGAAAATAATAGTTTTTGCAAAGGGTGTTAAGATGTTTGCAATGAATATGATTGAATAATTATTGAAATCAAAATCGAAGCAAATATTTTTTTTAAATCAATATTGGATAATAGCTCAGAGATAAATTCAAATAATTGATTAAAAGTAATATACTATGGCTCAGGATGATGTTTTTAAAAAGCTGGTTGCCCACTGTAAAGAGTATGGGTTTGTTTTTCAGAGTAGCGAAATTTATGATGGATTAAGCGCTGTTTATGATTATGGACAATATGGAGTGGAGCTAAAAAACAACATAAAAAAATATTGGTGGGATTCAATGGTGCTATTGCACGAAAATGTTGTGGGTATTGATTCTGCAATATTTATGCATCCTACTATATGGAAAGCATCGGGTCATGTGGATGCCTTCAATGACCCATTAATTGATAATAAGGATAGCAAAAAAAGATATAGGGCTGACGTACTCATCGAAGACCTGATGGCAAAATACGATGCCAAAGTGGATAAAGAAGTTGAAAAGGCAGCTAAGAAATTTGGCGATACTTTCGATGAAGCCATGTTCCGGACCACCAATCCTCGAGTGCTTGAAAATCTGAAAAAGAAGGAAGAGATACACCAGCGGTTTGTTAAAGCGCTTAATGATAATGATTTGGAAGAGTTGAGGCAAATTATTATTGATTATGAAGTTGTTTGCCCCATTTCTGGGACTAAAAACTGGACTGATGTACGCCAGTTTAACCTTATGTTCTCAACCGACATGGGTTCAACTGCCGAGGGTGCCCAAAAAATATTTTTACGGCCCGAAACAGCGCAGGGGATTTTTGTGAATTTTCTGAATGTACAGAAAACCGGACGAATGAAAATTCCTTTTGGTATTGCTCAAATTGGTAAGGCCTTTCGTAACGAAATTGTGGCACGTCAGTTTATTTTTAGGATGCGTGAATTTGAGCAGATGGAGATGCAGTTTTTTGTAACTCCAGGTGAAGAATTGCAATGGTTCGAAAAATGGAAGGAGTTCCGGATGAAGTGGCACAAGTCATTAGGAATGGGCGAGCATAAATATCGTTTTCACGATCACGACAAGCTGGCTCATTATGCTAATGCAGCCACAGATATAGAGTATGAAATGCCCTTTGGATTTAAAGAGGTTGAAGGGATTCACTCACGTACCGATTTCGATTTATCGCAACACCAGCAGTATTCAGGCAAAAAAATGATGTATTTTGATCCTGAAAAGAATGAAAGCTATGTGCCTTATGTGATAGAAACATCAATTGGTGTTGACCGTATGTTCCTTAGCATTATGGCAGGATCGTACTGTGAAGAAGAGGTTAAAGGTAAAGATGGAGCAACTGATTTACGTGTGGTATTAAAACTTCCACCTGTATTGGCACCCATAAAACTGGCTGTTTTGCCGTTAGTGAAAAAAGATGGCTTGCCAGAATTGGCAAATACCATTGTGAATGATCTAAAATTCGATTTTAATTGTCAGTACGACGAGAAAGACTCCATTGGCAAACGTTACCGACGTCAGGATGCTATTGGAACTCCTTATTGCATAACCATCGATCACCAGTCGCTGGAGGATAATACCGTAACAATTCGTTACCGTGACACCATGGCTCAGGAGCGGTTAAAAATTAGCGAACTCTCAGGTATAATTTCAGAAAAAGTTAGCATGAAGGAATTGTTTAAGAAACTATAGCGATCTGTAATAAGCTGAAAGTCAAAATCGAAACTGACAATTAATTTGGGTTCATGAATTGAACCTTATAATCATAACAATTTGGACTGATAATATTTCTAATACTTTTAAAACCGGAGGGATCTCCGGTTTTTTTGAATATTGTGAGAGGTGTCCGATCTGTTTTTTTTGAATTAATCTGGCATAGTTTGCCAAAAACAAACTCCTGCCATTGGCTCATTTTTTGGGGTGCAAATCCTATCGACACTGTTGAGATGATTATCTTCGCAAGAGAAAGATGAGCAGGATTTCAGCCTGGATTTTCATATGTTGTAAGGTGGAACAATTGCCTTTATAGAATTTGAGTCGCATAATGGAATTGAAAAACATGAATTTCATGAGAAATAATGGTGCGGAACACTAATATTCAGAGAGCCTAATTACAGGATTTTCTTTTCCAAATCATCAAAGCAACACCTACCGCTAAAAAAGGAATGCTTAACATTTGGCCCATATTAAGTGGCATTTCACTTTCAAAATCTGATTGAATAATCTTAAAGAACTCAATAAAAAAACGTGCTCCAAAAAGCAAAACCAGGAATAGGCCAAATAGAAACCCATTCTTTCTGGTTGTTTTATTTTTTCTGAATAGACCGCTTAACAATAAGAAGATTAACAGATAGGAGATCGCTTCGTATAATTGAGCCGGATGGCGCGGTAATAAATCCACCTGTTGAAACACAATGCCATAGCTTGAGTTGGTCGGTTTGCCAATTATCTCCGAATTCATAAAGTTACCGATGCGAATAAATGAACCTGTAAGTGGAATGGCAACCGACACACGGTCAAGCACCCAAAGCAAGTTAACATGGTCTTTTTTGCAATAAAGAATTATGGCAAGCAACACGCCAATGGCTCCGCCATGACTGGCCAACCCCTGATACCCTGTAAACTCAAAACTTACACCGGGTATCCATATAAAGGGAAGGAGCATTTCAAATGGGTGCTGCCAATAATAAACCGGTTCGTAAAACATGCAATGTCCTAAACGGGCTCCGGCAATGGTTCCAATGAAAATGTAAAGAGATAATCGTTCCAGCCTTTCAACCGGAATGCCTTCTTTTAAGTAAATCCGCTTAACAATCAAGTAACCCATTATTAAGCCCGAAACAAATAGCAGGCTGTAATATCGTAATGATATAAACCCAAATATCCGGGTTATTTCAGGGTCAATATTCCAGGTTATGTATGCTAGCATAATGAGGTGTAATGAAATAATATAAATAGTTGTTAGCCTGGGATGCTTTCGCTGATTCTTAAAATGATATGTTGGATAGCCTGATTCCTTTCTTTTGGTGTATTAATTGATTAGTTAGTTACCCATTAGGGTTGTTAATAATATGGAATAATCTCCAATTTTATGGATGCACCAACGTACCAATTTTTTCGCCCATCAGCACCTTTTTAAGGTTGCCTTTTACGTCCATATTAAATACCAGTATGGGAAGGTTGTTTTCTTTGCACATAGTGGTGGCAGTTAAATCCATCACTTTTAAATTCCGGGTGTATATCTCGTCAAACGAAATGGTTTCAAATTTTACGGCAGAGGGGTCTTTTTCGGGATCTGCTGTGTAAACGCCATCTACTCGGGTACCTTTCAGCATCACATCGGCTTCAATTTCAATTCCCCGGAGTGAGGACCCTGTATCGGTAGTAAAATATGGATTGCCTGTTCCTGCCGAAAGAATAACCACCTCGCCATTGTTTAGGGCCTCAACCGCTTTAGGCTTTGAATAAAATTCACCTACCGGTTCCATTCGGATAGCTGTAAGAATTCGTGCTTTAACACCTTCATTTTCGAGTGCTGAAGCCAGGGCCAAACTGTTAATAACTGTGGCCAGCATGCCCATCTGGTCGCCTTTGTAACGGTCAAAACCTTTAGAAGAACCGCTTAAACCGCGAAAAATATTGCCACCCCCAATTACAATACCAGTTTGTATACCCATTCGGGTTATCTCGGCAATTTGTTCAGCATAGTCTTTTAATCTTTCGGGATCAATGCCTTGACCCTGTTGGCCCATAAGCGATTCACCGCTTAATTTCAGAAGTATTCGTTTAAATTGCATGGTATAAAGTTTTCCTGAATTGTAATCACTCAAAAGTAAGTGAAATTTTTTAATTTAAAGGGTGGTTAATATGCTTGGCAGGTTAAACTTTATAACTGGTTTATTGGTACATTTATTGATAAAGCAATTAGAATGTAAAAATTTTGTAAATTTAGATCAGAAAGGTTTATTTTTCAACACAGAGGTTAATTTATTTATGAGCGCTAAATATTGAAGAGGTTTATTTAATACAATTGCCATGAAAGTAAAAACCCTTAGTTTGTTAGTATTGCTGATGGCAATGCTAAGCTCCTGTAATTCGGTGTATTTTACCGAACCACAGCCGGTGAATTCAAAAAATATTTACGAGTTTCCTGCAAAATATCTTGGTATTTGGATGGAGGGTGAAGATACCATAATGATCAGTAAAAATGTCTATCGAAGCGTGAGCTATCGTGATGAGACTTTGCTTAAAAGTGAAGCTGATACCTCTTCGAAGCATATATTAGCCAATGGAAAGATCTATTTTATCCAAAAGGATGACCGTGTAAAACTGATTGGGGGTTATCCCTATATTTTATCGAATGACACAATTATTTATAAAAATCGTGAAGTTATTGAGGTTTTTCTTGGAGGTAATACTTTTCTGCGAAAAGTGTCTAGCAGGTATCTTCTGAACATTAAAAGTGATGAATTATGGTGGGAATTAGTGTTGATTGAGAAATCCAAAGAAGGAAATGTGATTGGTAGGCGTTTAGCAAATGAAGACATGGAGGTTTTTGGTGATAAACATCTGATTTGGAAAGGTGATAATATGAGTTATTACGATTTAAAATGGGAGGAAAAAGATTTAACGGAAATTATAAAAACAGGAAGTTTCTCTGATACTATAATAAATCTGAGTCCCGATAGTAAAATCCGAAAACGAAAGAATATTCGCTAAGAGTCATGTTAATGCTTTTTTCTATAACGACACTTCCTCCTCGTTTTGGTTTTTTACGGGTAGAGCATCAAAAAATAAGAGAACTTAAGAGTAGAGACTGTGGAATGAGGATGATAAGGAAAGGGTTAATAAACCAGCCGCAATTAAAATAAAAAAAGCCCTGCAAAGGTTGAACTTTGCAGGGCTTTTAATTGATAGGTATATCTTAGTTATTCAACGAATAACGTTTGAAAGCCTTTACAGTAAGATTTTTGCTGATTTTTTGCAAATACTCACGGATTGTGATTTTACCATCCTTCACAAAGATCTGCTCCAGCAAAGTGCTTTCCTTGAAGAATTTAGCTAGACGTCCCTGAGCAATTTTGTCAAGCATCTCTTCAGGTTTGCCTTCAAGGCGGGCCTGATCTTTGGCTATTTCCAACTCTTTATCGATAACCGATTGAGGAACAGAATCGCGGTCAACAGAGACAGGACTCATAGCAGCTATTTGCATAGCAACATCGCGTCCAACCTGATTATCGATGCCAGCCTCATTAAGGCCAACAAGGGTAGAAAGTTTGTTTCCGGGGTGGATATATGCCACAACAGTTTCAGCCGAAACAACCTCAAAATAGGGCAAATCCAGTTTCTCTCCGATAACACCTATTTGCTCAGTAATTACATCTTTAACGGCAATCCCGTTAAGCTTAAGTTCTTTAAGCTCGTCAAGAGATGAAGCGTTGCTGGCAATACCAAGATCCAAAATAGATTCAGCCAAAGCAATAAAACTCTCGTTTTTTGCAACAAAATCGGTTTCACAATTTAAAACCAGGATGGCGCCTTTTTTGTTACCGGCAGCAACTTTTGCTAAAACAACGCCTTCAGTGGCATCACGGTCGGCTCGTTTGTTGGCTACAGCCTGTCCTTTTTTACGGATAATGTCAATGGCTTTATCAAAATCACCGTTCGATTCGGTAAGGGCTGCTTTGCAGTCCATCATCCCGGCGCCGGTCATTTTTCTTAGTTTGCTAACATCAGCAGCAGATATAGACATGATATTTCTTTTAAATGGTTTGTGAATTAATCGATGCTTTCTTCAGATGTTGTTTCTTCGATAACGTCGATGGTTTTCTCAACTTCTTCTTCGCTTACGTCTTCATCTTTACGGGCCTTTACGCGGGCCCTGCCTTCTCCTTTTTTACCTTTAGGCTGTGCGTTTTTATCTTTAGAAGCACTTGGTTCGTTGTCTTTTTCAATTTTGCGCTCAGCCAAACCTTCTTTAATGGCATCAGTCATCACAGTGGTAATCAAATCAATTGATTTGGTTGCATCGTCATTTGCAGGAATTACAAAATCGATGTTATTTGGATTTGAGTTGGTGTCAACTATTCCAAAAATAGGTATGTTTAAACGAATAGCTTCTTTAACGGCAATGTGTTCTTTCATAACATCAATAACGAACATTGCAGCCGGAAGACGATTCAAATCGGCAATACTTCCAAGAGTTTTTTCCATTTTAGCCCTTTGACGGGTAATCTGAAGTTTTTCTCTTTTTGAAAGACATAGCCAACTTTGCTCAACTTGCATACGGTCAATAGAGGTCATTTTTTTAACCGCTTTACGAATAGTTGGGAAGTTGGTAAGCATACCACCAGGCCAACGTTCCACCACATAGGGCATGTTCACTGACCCTACCTTTTCGGCAATGATGTCTTTGGCTTGTTTCTTGGTAGCAACGAATAATATTTTCCGTCCTGATTTGGCAATTTGTTTTAATGCTTCAGCAGCTTCGTCAATTTTAACGGCTGTCTTATGAAGGTCTAAGATGTGGATACCATTGCGCTCCATAAAGATGTAAGGAGCCATAGCGGGGTTCCACTTTCTTTTTAAATGGCCGAAATGTACTCCGGCATCTAATAAATCCTGAAAATTTGTTCTAGGCATTTTTTGTTTTTTAAAGTCGTTTACATTCTTAGTTTAGGCAACCTGAAAGTAGTTCCGTATGAGAAATCTTTCCGGTTTAGATACTAAACGCTCATGAGCAATATTAACGTTTGCTGAACTGGAATCTTTTGCGGGCCTTTGGACGACCTGGTTTTTTCCTTTCAACTACACGTGAATCACGGGTCATGAATCCCTGTGCGCGAAGAGCGGGTTTGTCTTCTGGATTAATTTTAACAAGAGCGCGGGCAATTGCAAGACGCAGGGCTTGTGCCTGTCCTGTGATGCCACCACCGTCAAGATTAACCTTAATGTCAAAATTTCCGTCAACACCAAGCAGAATCAATGGTTGTTTTACTATGTACTGCAAAGTGGCTGCAGGAAAGTAATTTTGAAGGTCTCTGTTGTTGATCGTAATTTGACCTTTGCCTTCGCTAAGATATACACGGGCAACCGCTTCTTTTCTTCTTCCTAATGCATTTATAACTTCCATACTGCTTATTTAATGGTGTTTAAATCAATTACCCTTGGCTTTTGTGCCTCTTGCTTGTGATCAGGGCCTGCATACACAAAAAGATTCCTGAATAGTTGATGTCCCAATTTTGTTTTGGGAAGCATACCTTTTACAGTGCGTTCAACTAAGCGTTCGGGGCTTTTTGCAAATAGCATAGCAGGAGTTACTTCTCTCTGTCCTCCGGGGTATCCACTGTGATAGAAAAACACCCTGTCGTTCCATTTGTTACCGGTAAGTTTTATCTTGTCGGCATTTACAATTATTACATTGTCCCCGCAATCCATGTGGGGTGTGTAATTGGGCTTGTGCTTCCCTCTAAGAAGCTTAGCCACTTCTGAACCTAATCGGCCAATTACCTTGTCGGTAGCATCTACCACTAGCCATTCTTTTTGAATGGTGGCTGGAGTAGCTGATTTGGTTTTGTAACTTAATGTATCCACAGTCTTACTTTGTTTGATATTAGACCTACAATTATTAAAAAAATTTGCCGGTGTAAAAGGAGTCTCAGTCGGGCACCCTAAAGCCGGAATTACTTTAAGGCGGTGAACAAATTACTGAAAAACAACCGAATTGCACCTATTGGTACGGATAATAATCGGCCGCAAAATTAGAATAAATATTTGTAACTTACAATTATTGACAATAATTGATTGAAAAAAGGTTTTCTTATTTCTGTCAGAATGTCTTTTTTATACTCTTGATTGGTAGCTATTCAGGAGGGTTATAACGTTCATATTTATATATATGACAAAAATGTTAAACGCAAAGAATGCATAGTTTTTATTCGGTAGAGATCGCAATGAGTTAGTAATTAAATTATTGCATTCTTGGCGGATAATTTTTTTCATTTAATTATTTAGGTTGTTATGACTTTTTAAAGTAACTGAGTAGTTACCTGATTTGCGCATCTTTCTTAATGATTATCCCAAATATGACCTGTATAATCATTTGGTATATAAACCTCAGGGGGTTACTGCGTAACTGCTCTTGTTATACCACCTGAATATCAAACATATATATATCAAACGGGCTATTGTATTCTAAGACTCATTCTTTATTGTGTATCAGCCTAAACCATTTTGGCTAGAAGCCTGTTTTAATATCTATAAATAATGAAATATTCTAAACAATAATAAGTTATATTATTTGGAATGATAACTCAGAGAGTAATATAATTTTTACCTAAAAGTGTAAAATGAAAAAGAGAGTAGCAAATGTTATAATGGAACAATTGGTTCATGAGGATGTCAAATACATTTTCGGTATAACTGGAAAAGCAATATCTCCTTTTATAGATGCTATTCTCGATTATGAAAGCATTGAATTTATTTCGGCTAAGCATGAAAGCGGAGCTGCCCTTATGGCGTATGGATATGCACAGGGAAGCGGAAGTATAGGTGTTTGTTGTGGCACCACAGGTGGAGGTTCTACGAATCTTGCTACAGGCGTTGCAACAGCTTATATGAATTCTGTTCCGCTATTAGTTTTTACCGGGCAGGTTTCTACTTTTGAGTTTGGGAAAGGGGCTTTTCAGGAATCTACCGGTTATGGCCAAACAATTAACTCTGTTGAATTTTTTAAAACCATAACAAAAGAAAGTTTCTATTTAGATAACCTTTTAAATGTTGCTGAAATAATAAAATATGCAATAAATGTTGCAACATCAGGTAGAAAGGGTCCGGTACATATTAGTATTCCCTTTGATATTCAACTTGCTGAAATTGAGTATAAATACCAGGAGGAGACACATAAGCCACAATCAGATGAACCACGCTCCAATAAAAAGGCATTGAACGATGCGCTTTATTTGATTGAAGAAGCAAAAAGGCCTGTTTTCCTTATTGGCTGGGGAGGAGTTTTTTCGGGTGCGAATATTGAAATAATTGAAGTAGCTGAGAAATTAAAAATTCCGGTTGTAACAACATTGCAAGGAAAAGGGGCCATACCAACCAATCATCCTTTATGTCTTGGAATTATGGGTATATGCGGTCATGCTATGGCTACTGAATATATTTATGAAAAGGCCGACTTGCTAATAGCTGTAGGCACTTCATTTGGTGAGTTCTCTACCTTTAACTGGAATGAGCGACTTTTGAATAATAAGAAAATAATTCAAATTGATATTGATGATAAAGAAATTGGGAAAAACTATCCGGTACAAGTTGCTCTGGTTGGCAATGCAAAGGGAATTGTACATGAATTAAAATTAATGATTAATAAATCAAGAATTACCTATAAGAAATCCGGAGATGATTTAGTAAATTTCATAAGAACAACGGGAAAGTATATAAATGCACATTTAATGGAGGATGGTGGCGTACCGATAAAACCTCAAAGACTGATGAAAGAATTACGGGCAAATGCTCCTGACAATACAATATTTCTTGCGGATTCAGGGGCTCATTGGGCTTGGGTAATGCACTATATTCCAATTTATGCCGGAGGAGGTTTTTATCCTACTCTGGGACTTGGATCCATGGGTGCTTCTGTATGTTCATCAATAGGAGTAAAGCTGAGTAAACCTGACAATCCTGTTATTTGCATTTGTGGTGATGGCTCTTTTCTAATGTATGGAAACGAAATTGCAACAGCAGAACAGTTTAGCATATCTGTGATTTGGGTTATTTTAAATGATGCAAAATATAGTATGCCGGCATTTTCAATGGTTAAGCAGTTTAATAGAACAATTGGTGTTGAGCTAAGTAAGACTAACTTTTCAAAGCTGGCTGAAGTGTATAATGTACAAGGTTATAGGGTTGAACATCCGGATGAATTACCGAAAATATTCGCTGAAGCTATTGCGTTGAATAAACCCGTGGTTATTGATGTTGTTATTGATCCTGACGAGATACCTCCTGTTGGGAAAAGAAAATTAAGCGCGGCCGATTGAGATCTTTTGTTTATTGATAAAAAAACTACTATGGATAATTTTGATAAATCTGATATAATAACCGATGTTGCATTTAATAAGAACAAGGCGAAATTTCTACCACGTAACGAACAAGTTCTTATAAACATGCAGCTTAAGCAAAAGCTTTTACGGTTTGTGGATGAAATAAAAGTGGTGGAAAACAGACCTGTTACAATGAGACTGTTTGATTCTATGATGAATGATATGCATGGCCAAAGAGTAAAAGATTTATACTCCTATCGAAGAGATGGCAACCATATAGTGGCGTTGCTTTGCAGTTCAACTCCGCCTGAACTTATTTGTGCAATCGACAATCATTTACCGGTAAGTGTTTGCATGGGAGCAGGTGAAGTTGAGCAATACACCGATAAATATACTAAAGGGATGTGTCCATTGACTCGTTCAATGGTTGGATTTTTGAGTACAGGTATGTGCGTCTTTTTTAATCTTTCAGATTATGTATTGGCGTCTGATTTTTGTCAAAATATTAAGAAGGCTTCAACAATTATTCAAGAAATTTCAGATGACCTAGATGTGTTTTGTATAGAATCAAGTATAACTGATGATAATAAAATAAGTATTAATTATTCAAGATTACAGGAGTGGATAGGTAAAATTTCTCAGGGTAAAGGGTTAAATAAAGAACGGTTTGTTGAGTATTGTAAATTATATTCAGAAATAAGGGAGGCTTATAAATCAATTGCAACGTTAAGAAAAGTTCAGAATCCTCCTATCGATGGTAAAAACTGTTTATGGATACAACAACTTTTTCCGGTTGAGGAACCAAAAAAATTGCTTTCGGCGCTAAAAGAACTTATAGAAGAACTAAAAATCAATGTAGATAATAACATTGGGTTTAATAAGAATGGTTCTAAAAAGAGAGTGATGCTCATAACTCCTCGGATCATGCCACCGTTTACTGAGGTTTTCCGATTAATTGAAAACAATAATGCAATTATTGTTTATGAAGAAATGGACATGGGGATAACTAATATCAACTATAATTTTGGTAAATTGAAGGATGTTATTGATCATGATAATTTTTTTCTTGAGGAATCAGTTCGATATATAATGGAAAGTGTTGACAAAACTGTTAGTTTTTGTTTTAACGACTTTGATATTGACAGTGTAAAAAATAAAATTGAAGAATACCATGTTGATGCAGTAATTAATTATTCGTTTAAGAACTGTCCAGGCATGGAGTATAAAACAAAGCAGATTAATGAGTTGTTAGGTAAAGAGGGAATTAGGTCAATGATTTTGCAATCGGATTATTTGGAGATGTATGAAAAGGAAGATTTGTATATGAAGCAAATTAACGACTTTCTGGATTTCTGAGTTTTTATTTTTTATATGTCATCTAAAATAATTGAAAATTATTTACAATGGACACTCAAAAAAAAATTAAAGAGGCTCAGGCAGAGATAAGTCGTCTAAAAAAAATGATTATCGATAGCCGGAAAAAAGCGACAGATCTTGAGAAGACAATTATGGCATTAGAAAATATTCATGTTTTTCGCTGTTATAAAAATTCGGATCATGAATATATTGTTTCTTTGAGTGAAGGTGAAATAGCTGATAGAAATAACATCAGAACAGAAAAGGTTAAGGGAAAAAAAATTGAGGATATTATAGGTGAAGAACATTTTCTTGAACAAAAGCAAAATTACGACAGAGCTTTTAATGGTGAAATTGTAAAATTCAGAGATGTTTTAAGCGATGGAAGAAATTATTACACCATTTTAACTCCATTATTTGAAGAAAAAGACGGTTCAGTATTAGAAATTATAGGTCAGACAATACTCATTACTGATATTTTTCAACATGAAATTGAAAACAGGAAAAAGGCCGAGATTCTTAACCACATCATTGAAAATAATCCGTATAGTATTCAAATATTAGATGCAGACGGGCATCATATTCTTGAAAACAAAGCTTTTATTGATTTGTTTAAAACTGTTCCTGATAAAGAGTGGAGTATATTAGAAGATCCAATAATTAAGAAAAGTGATTTTTTCGAGGTATTATTAAATGTTCTTAAAGGAGATGTAGTAAAAGTACCGCCCATTTGGTATAATGCTCATTCAGTTGATCCCAAATATCTTGATAATCCAGTATGCGTTGGATCTGTAATTTTCCCGGTTATTCTAAACGGAAGCAAGGTGGAAAAGATTGTGGTTATGCACGAAGATATCACAATCAGGATTAGGGCTGAAGAGGAGATGGTTAAGGCCAAAGAAAAAGCTGAAGATGCCGACCGCTTAAAAACCGTTTTTTTGGCAAATATGAGCCACGAGATACGCACCCCAATGAATGGGATACTTGGGTTTGCCGAACTTTTGAAAACGCCCGATCTTGCCGGCGATAAGCAACTTAAGTATATTCGTATCATTGAGCAAAGCGGAGAACGTATGCTTAATATCATAAATGATCTTATTACAATTTCAAAGCTGGATACGGGGCATATGGAGGTTTCCTTTTCTGAAACAAACCTAAATGAGCAGTTAGAGTTTCTTTATGACTTCTTTGACCTTGAAGCAAATAAAAAAGGGCTTCATCTTGGAGTTCATTGTAACCTTACAAACAGTAAGGTGATTATTTATACCGATAGAGAAAAAGTTCTTGTAATACTTACTAATTTAATTAAAAACGCTTTAAAATTTACGAATAGTGGAAGTGTTGAATTTGGGTATGATATAAAAAACGGAGAGATTGAGTTCTTTGTAAAAGATACTGGGATTGGGATTTCTCCAGATAAGCAAAAAGTTGTTTTCGAACGGTTTGTGCAAGCTGATTCAAGCATTTCAAGCATGCACGAAGGATCAGGACTTGGACTGGCCATAGCAAAAGCCTACGTTGAAATGTTAGGTGGTATGATTTGGGTTGAATCAGAGGTTGGAAAGGGTACTCATTTTTATTTTACTATTCCCGATAATAAAAATTTTGAAATCAAACATCAAAACAGAGATGAGACTGAGGTTGTTTTAACAAATGAGATGATAAATGCTACTATTTTAATTGCTGAGGACGATGAATATTCATTAGTATTTCTTACTTCAATTTTAGAAAACAAAGTTTCCAGGTTGTTGTTAGCAAGAACTGGAGAAGAAGCTGTGGAGTTATGCCGGAATAATAGAGATGTCAATCTGGTTTTAATGGATATTAAAATGCCGGTAATGGATGGACATACGGCGGCAATCCTTATAAAGGAGTTTCTCCCTGATTTACCAATAATAGCACAAACTGCTTTTGCTTTGGAAATTGAAAAAGAAAAATACAGGGAAGCATTTGATGATTATATCACAAAACCGATAAAAGTAGATGAGTTGAAACATAAAATCCTTAAATTTTTTAAACCCTTATAACTAATCTTTATTCAAAAACTGTGGTATAGTGAATGATTATTTTTTATCGGAGTTCAGTGTGTCATATGTATATTAGAAAAATGTATAGTGATTTGCATAATCCTATCTCAGAATCTTATAATTTTAGGCTCCAAGCCGCTGCTTGTGCGATGCATAATGAAGCTTATTGTATTTCTATGATAATATTATGATGTATCTTTGCATATCAAAAATGAATTATAAATCAATCAGATTTGACCTGTAAAACTTGTCAGTGAAATAGCAAATGGAGCAACACAGAAAAGAGTTTATGCGCAAGGCCATAGAGTTGGCTAACGAAAACATTAAAAACGGAGGAGGCCCATTTGGAGCCGTTATAGTATTGAATGGCGAAGTGGTGGGCGAGGGGGCCAACCAGGTTACCAATTTCAACGATCCAACCGCCCATGCTGAAGTGCTTGCCATTCGTTCAGCATCTCAAAAACTAAACAGGTTCGATTTAAGCGATTGCGTGCTATATACTACTTGCGAACCTTGTCCCATGTGCCTGGGTGCTATTTACTGGGCGCGTATAGCTCATGTTTATTATGGTAATACTCGAAAAGATGCTGCCAGGATTGGATTCGATGATGACTTTATATATCAGGAGTTGAGTTTGCCCATC
>CAZSQG010000018.1:0-36228 GCA_964608615.1 uncultured Marinilabiliaceae bacterium | reverse complement strand
GTATTGATGGAGCCATTACTTGGTGAAGAGGCTTTTAAAACCTTTAAATCCTGGAGGTTAAAGTTGGATAAAACAGTTTATTGATGACAACAAGGGTCGACAGTTGTTTCTTTAAACGCGATGCTCTGGAAATTGCACCGAAATTGCTGGGGATGCAGCTTGTTAGGCAATTCCCTAATGGGACGCATCTGGTGCTTGATATTACTGAAATTGAAGTTTACCGTGGCGAAGATGATTTGGGCTGTCATGCCTCCAGGGGGCGGACTCCGCGTACCGAGGTTATGTACCTTGAGGGCGGACTTGTTTATGTTTATCTGATATATGGGATGTACTGGCTGTTGAATATTACCACAGGACCTAAAAATGATCCGCAAGCTATTTTAATCAGGGGTACTCAACAGCTACAGGGACCTGGTCGTATTGGCAAAGGGCTTCAGCTTGACAATTCATTTTATGGTGAAAATTTATCCATATCCGAGCGTCTCTGGATTTCTCATAATGATAATATAACCGGAGAAATTATTACTCTCCCAAGAATTGGTATTGATTATGCAGGGCCTTATTGGGCAGGAGTTCCGTGGAGATATGTTTTAAAAATAAAGTAATTCAACAAAACTTTCGATGATATGTGGAGAGATTAACAGAATCTAAAAAAATGGAATCCTGGCAATTACAAAATTTGGTGTAAAGGAAAGATGAATACCGTAAGCATAATCGAATTGTTTATTTGGAATATCGTAATACCCTTCAAAAAGAAATGAAAAGCATATTTGGGTCAAAAAAGTGCGATAGTACCCTAGTTTGCCGGTCAGTAGCTGGCGGTGAGGTATTATGGCAAGAGGATCATAAGTTGAAATCGACTGAAACAGAGGACTCCCCTTAGGAGCAATAAAATTATTAGCATTCCAGAAGCCAATCATGGCTAATCCTTTTTTACCTTCAGCCTTAATCCCTGTATAGAGCGCATTCCCTTTATTAACGCCAAGGGAGTTGGAATTAGTAACGTCGCTATATGTAAGCCAGTTACCAAACCATCCTACTGAATTAAGAAAACCGCCTGTTTTTTTTGAAGCATCCAGGCCAAACGATAAATTAACAACAGTTTGCATGGGTGTATCATCTTTATTGACCTGACCTCCAATATGACGGGCCAGCATTTGGGTGGGGATGTTTATTTTCCAGCCTGATTCTGATTTAAGGAGATTTGTTGTAATATTAATCCCAACCGTAAAAATTTCTGGTATTGTATCTCCTGATTGAATGAATTGCTCCCAGTTGATCCATGTATCTGCCCAAAGTCTATCAGTGTTATAAATAAATTGAAAGCCGTTTTCAACTGGTTGTGTGTATTGCCATTCATCGTCGTACATGGGTTCGGAAAGGCGATGGTGAATATTTCCTCGTAATGAACCCATAATAAGATCAAGGTTATGGGTTAATTTTAGTTGAGCAGAAATTATGGGACTTATTTCTGAAAACTTTTCTTCTCCGTGATATTTTTGAGCATTTAGTCCAGCCTGAAGTCTTAGTCGTGATCCGGCATAATATATAAATGTTGGTGCAATATTATAGCCCAATAATGTATAGCCTTCGGTGCTTAGCCCAAAATATTCGTTATTTTTAAAAAAGTTGGTATTGTTAAGCCTAAATAACAACTGATTCTCATATTTGGCGTCAAATTCGGCATAATTATATCTGTATGAGAGGTTAATTTGAGCTGATCCTTCAGTGAAAAGCAATATAATAAAAAGCATACCTGTAATAAACCTTGGCGATAATGACATAGCAATCTGATGTTAAAGTTTTTTAAAACAGGATTGTAAAATGTTGTTTGTTTATTTTGCACAGCAACAAAACACTCTTTTTCTGTTTTTTTGAATATTGCTAATTTACGCTTTTTCCTCAAACTGAAGGAAAAGGTTTGAATCATATTCCATGTAAGATGTTTAGTAGTTAATAAACGTCTATCTATAAACCAATAGGTAAGAAGTTTTGTTTAGCTTTTAAAGGTGTTAAAATATTTTCTTTGGTCCTTTTTTATATGATTATTCATCACTATTTTCCATAATTTTACACCATGGATCCAGAATTAGGATATTTTGCATTGTTTGGGGTAAGCTTTTTAGCGGCGACTATTTTACCATTCAGTTCTGAAGTAATTGTTACAGCTATGCTGGTGGCTAAATTCGATCCCTATTACACGCTTGCTGTGGCTACTGCAGGCAACTGGCTGGGTGGTGTTTTTTCGTATTGGCTTGGCTGGCTTGGGAAATGGGATTGGATTGAGAAATATTTGCGAATAAAAGCATCCCGGCTTGAAAAGATTCAGAATAAGATAAAAGGCCGTGAAGGTTGGATTGCCATATTTTGTTGGCTCCCGGGTGTTGGTGATCCGCTTGCTGTGGCTCTGGGGCTATTAAAAACAAGATTTATCCCAACCGCCTTTTGGATGCTGATAGGGAAAGCAGCCCGTTTTATTGTTTGGGGTTTCCTCACCTTAAGGGTTATGCAAGCCATTAACTAAATTTAAAGTATTTATTACTGTATTATTCTGAAGCTTTATCTGCAAAAACCTGTACCCAATACGTTCCATCCAAGCTAACGGCAACGCCCATATATTTAAATTCGGGATTCATAATGTTTTTACAATGACCCGGGCTTTCCATCCATCCTTTTACAACCATCTCCTCATTTAGATGCCCCTGAGCGATATTTTCACCAACAATGATCCAGTTAAAATTCTCGCGTTCAACGCGATTACCCACAGTTGATTTGTCAGAGCCGGTGTGACTAAAGAATTTTTCACGAGTCATATCGTTGGCATGTTTTTGAGCGGCTTTTTCCAAAGCATCATTCCATTTCAGGGCTGGAGCAGCTTTTTGTTTTTCTGTTCCGCATTTGCAATCGTGTACCCTTGCTGTATTCACGATATTCAGCATCAAATCCTTATTAACACGCAACTGAGAAAAGGTCTCATTTCCAAAAAACAGGAGGAGAATCATTAATAAAGTAGTACGCATAATCTGATTTCTTAATTATTGGTTATTGTCTATTCTCAAAAATTCGCAGATGTTATTATTTGATAGTAAGAGTTTGATTAAGTTTAAAACTGAAACATAATGGTTTAATAATCAAGCAATCAACTTCTTGCGGATTTTAAGGTTTATATTAAAACATTGATTACTATGGCAACCTTGGATTATTGGCTTTAATGGAGGCTATGGCTATAAAAATCATAAAACAGAAAATCATGAAATTGCTGATCTATTTATATAACTTTAAAGGAGCTCAATATGTTTTTACTCATGAACCAACTAAATCATTAATTGGGACTCAGGTATACTAATCTCTTCAAGGTTAGCCATAATGCAAAGAGCTTCAAAACGATTGTTTCCACAAAAGAGTTTCTCAGCTTTAAAACCATCGCAAACTTTTGGCCTGGCGGGAGAGTGAAAAATAGCACACTTCATATCATCGGTAAGGTGAATGCAACGTACTCCGGCTGGTTTACCTTTGGGCATTCCTGGTATGGGAGAAGAAATAGAAGGCATTATACAACAGGCGCCGCAACGTTCTCTGCAATCCATATATTAAGGTAAATTAGAAAAGTTGCAAAGATAAAAAACATGAACGAATTTTCATTTCTCTTGTATTGATATAGCTAGATGTCCTTTTCCCGTTGTTTTCGGATGGAATCTCTAATTTCGGAGACAATCATCAAGGCTTCTTCGCGAACAATGTGGGGTGGAAAAATGCCACGCAGCTGTATGCTTCTGAGCCAGCCGGCCACTTCGTCGTCCCGCATGGTGTATAGTACTTCTCTAAATTGTTCAATTTCTTCGGGAAGATATGAAGCAGGGTTTCTTAGGCGGAATGCATCCAGATCTTCGTCCTGAAAATAAATAATTTCATCATTTTCAGAGAGTAGAGTTTCTTTTTCGCAAACCTCATGCGCGCCACAACAATCAACATCAACCGTTGTTACAGGCTCATTTGGGTTTTCTTCTTTGTTATCACTTTTCGAAAAAAACCTTGTAAGAATAAACGTCAGCAGTATGGCTGCAATAATAACTGAAATAATAATTGACATGCTGCAAAATTAATAATATTGATTGTTCAATTTTATTTTTTCGGGTTAAAGATGGTTAATGCGAAGATACAGATTTTGGAATAAGACAGGATAATATCATCTTTGTAGCATTATTATAGGCTTAACGAATTTGCTAGGATTTTTTTATGACAATGGGAAAAATTATTGATAAGGAAGGCTTACATTATTTCGGAATCAGGGTGGTTTATAAATATTTGATCGACGAAGGTTATGAAGTGTTGAATGTTCGTCGCGAAACAGGTATTAATCCACAAATTTTGGCCAAAAGAAATGATGTGCTTTATTTTATTGTTGTACGAACGGCAACTTTTCCTAATATGGGTATTCTTACACCCGATGTGGCTTCTCAGGTATCGCTTAATGCGTTACGCCATAAGGCCGTTTGCAGGTTTGCTAGTGTTGGATTGGCTAATGCTCTTGGCGAAACCGACGAGGAAATGGGCAAGCCGGAAGAGGAGGGTGAATACTATATTAACTTTAAAGGATTAACTCCATTCCCGCAATAATTATGTTTAGATTACTTGAATTTTGGAAACGCAATAGTACCTTTATCCTCATCATTCTTGCGTTCCTTTTTTTTATGGATTTCTGTGGGAGGATAATAATACCTCACCCCGAGAACGTTACTAAAAAATCGATTTCGAAGGAGCCCGTTACAATAAACCCAAATCAGGGAGGGCTGAAAAGCTATGAAGAAATTGTTATGGAACGAAGTTTAAATGATAAGGGAAACAGGCTTTTGTTAAGTTGGTTGGCTGCTTTGGCTGTTGTGGTTATAGCTGGGTATTATACGCATCAAAAAGGTTGGTTAAAGAGTTTTTTTCCGGGTAAAGTTGCTTTTAGTTCTGTATTATTAAAAGAAAAAGTGTCAAAAAGATTATTGATGAGGTTATCTTTATCAAATACTACACGTGAGAGCAAAACTTTTTTAATGCCTCATCTGTTATTTAAAAAATCATCAGAAGTGAGACGTTTTAAATTAAAAAGTGAGGATTTTCCTTTAACTCTTACTTCAGGAACCAATCACACTATGGTTATCGACATTGAACAATTTTGGGAAAAAGTGCCAGATTTGGCTAAATTCAGTAGAATAGGAGCAGAAATTAACACCACAGCAGAGGAGGTATTTACTTCGGGAAATCATCATAAATGGTGGATATATAAACGTTTATGGTTTTTTAGGTTAGTTAAAAGTATAAACCAACAGCAATGAAAAGAGGCAACTTACGCAGCATTTGGAACCGTTATTGTGAAACCAAACGATGGTGGAGTATTGTGCTGGATTTTCTTTTTCTGGTATTAATTATAGCCATGTTAATACCCGGTACACGTAAACCTCTTTCAGCATTTGTAGTACGACAAACATTACTTTCGCCGAATGAATCTTCTAAAACAATTTTTCTCGATGAAAATGATTGGGAGTTTCGTATTGTAGATTATGAGGGTAATATGCTAGAGCTCTCGCAATTACAGGGAAAACCTATCTTCCTGAATTATTGGGCAACATGGTGTCCTCCTTGTATTGCGGAATTGCCTTCAATGCAAAAACTATATTTACAATACAAGGACGATGTTCATTTTGTTTTTATCAGCAATGAATCGCCTGAAGATGTTAACCGTTTTATGCATAAACGCGGATATTCATTACCATTATATGCTGTGGCTGGTCCAATTCCTGATTCTTTTATAACCTCTACAATACCCACAACTTATTTGGTGAGTAAAGGAGGACGATTGGTGCTATATAAAACAGGAGCAGCAAAATGGGATTCAAAAAAAATGATAAGACTGATGGATCGTTTGGTTAATAGTGAACAATAAAGTGCTGGTGAAAATTTAATGGGTAAAGAATTAAAAAAGCCGGCCTCTTTTTGGAAAGAGGCCGGCTTTTTTAATAAAAATATCCTAACGCATTAGAATACATAGCGTACGCTAAATGCCAACCCAAACCAGGAGCGGTTTCCATTGTTAATTATACCCAACTCAGGACGTGTATCGATTGATAATTGAATGGGAACTTCCGAAAAAGTATACTCAACACCGGCATTTAATGCGAGGGCAAGAGATATTCCCTCATCGTTTTCATCGGGATAATGGCCTACATAGCTCCAGCTTCCAATTGAAGGGCCTAAACCTAGGTACCAATAGAAAGCGTTATCAATAGGCATAACCCATTGGTATATTCCGGCAAGGTTCCAGTAATCCCAGTTTGAATTTCCGCCAAAACCAAGGTCCAGTTCAGCACGGTTCTTTTGAAATGGTGTCTGGAAAGATATTTCAGCACCAACTGTGTTGCCACCACCAAGACGTAAACCCAGAGCATTGTTATTCTGCGAAAAGGAAAGGATCGATGTCAGGAACAACATCCCTAAAGTCATAAGAGCAATTCTTTTCATATTAGTTATTTTTATTGATTTTAAATGGAATGATCGTTTGAATTACAAATAATACCCTCTTTAAATTTTTTTAGTTTCTTATATATTAACTATGAAAGAGGTAAAATGTTGTGTGGTTACGTTAGGAAGAAAAAAAGCCTCCCATTACTGGAGGCTTTTATGGTTGTCCCGCAAGGATTTGAACCCTGTCTAGATGGACCAAAACCATCTGTGCTACCATTACACCACGGGACAAATTTTAGCTTTCGTTTTTCAAAAGCGATGCAAATATAGAATGTTTTGGGGTTAGTTGCCAAAAAAAAATGAAAAAAAAATATAAAGTTTGTATTGTGTCTGTTTTTATGACTCAATTCCAATTATTTGTAATTTTACGTTAATGATGAGTACGAGAAGAATAATTTTGGTACCGGAATTATTAAAGTTTGTTGTATTTTTGACATTTAATTGAATAACAGAAAGAATTTTTGATAGAAAATATTTATAATATGAAGCAATACAGTTTTCTGAATAATCTTATGGGGTGGCTGGTATTTCTGATCTCAGCAACTGTTTATACATTAACCATTGAACCAACAGCCAGCTTTTGGGATTGCGGTGAATTTATTTCCTCGTCATATAAATTATTGGTTGGGCACCCACCCGGAGCTCCGTTTTTTATGTTGGTTGGACGTTTTTTTACTCTTTTCGCTCCCGATCCAACCCAAGTTGCTCTCTATGTTAATTTGATGTCTGCGATTTGCAGTGCTTTTACTATATCTTTCCTTTTCTGGACTATTACTCATCTAGCACGAAAAATCATAATTAAAAATTTTGAGAAGGTAGAAGTGTGGCAAACATGGGCTGTAATGGCTGCTGGATTTGTAGGTGCCATGGCTTATACTTTTTCTGATACTTTTTGGTTTTCAGCTGTTGAAGGTGAGGTCTACGCCATGTCGTCATTGTTCACAGCTGTTGTGTTTTGGGCTATTTTAAAATGGGAGAATGTTGCCGATGAGCCTCATTCAAATCGCTGGTTAATTCTTATAGCTTATCTTATGGGTTTGTCAATAGGTGTTCACCTGTTAAACCTGTTAGCCATACCAGCCATTGTAATGGTTTATTACTATCGCAATTATGAAGTAACCCGCAACAATACCATTAAAGCCCTAGCTCTTTCTGCTATTATTTTAGGATCAATTCTGTATGGGATCATTCCCGGAGTAATAAAAGCAGCTTCATGGTTTGAATTGCTTTTTGTAAATGAGTTTGAATTGCCCTTTAATTCGGGAGTGCTTACTTACAGCATTTTGTTGATTGGAGGACTTGTTTTTGGAATCTATTACACATATGTTCACAACAGGGCCATTCTCAACACCATTTTAACTGGTGTGGCCGTAATATTATTGGGGTATTCTTCTTTTGCTCTTATCGTTATCCGTTCTTCTGCTAAGCCTACAATGGATCAGAATTCGCCACGTGATGTGTTTTCACTGATGTCGTATTTGAATCGTGAGCAATATGGTGATCGTCCATTGGTTGCAGGGCAGTATTACAATTCTCCTGTTGATAGGTTGGCTATGAAGGATAAAAAAGGTAAACCTATTTACATTACCAAAGGAAAACGTTATGAGATAGTTGATTACCGTCCCGAATATGAATTTGATGATCGCACTACTACTCTTTTCCCAAGGATGTATAGTCGTGAAGAACGCCATGTTGAAGAATACAAGCAATGGGCTCAGATTTCTGGTCGGTCTATTTCGGTCAGCGATGATTCAGGCAATCCACAAACCATTCAAATCCCAACTTTTCTTGAGAATGTCCGTTTCTTTTTCGACTATCAGGTACGATTCATGTATTTTAGGTATTTCATGTGGAATTTTGCCGGTCGGCAAAACGATATTCAGGGAAGTGGCGAAATACATAAAGGAAACTGGATTTCCGGTATTAATTTTCTTGATGATTTGATGTATGGTGATCAGACGAAATTACCGGATGTTTATAAGAATAATCCTGCACGTAATAAATATTATCTATTGCCTTTATTGTTAGGGATTGTGGGTTTGTTGTTTCAATATGGTTCTGAAAAAACTGGTCGGCGTGATTTTTGGGTCGTCATGTTATTGTTTTTCTTCACCGGATTAGCTATTGTTATTTATTTGAACCAAACCCCTTTGCAACCCCGTGAACGAGATTACGCTTATGCAGGATCTTTTTATGCATTTGCAATATGGATTGGTCTGGGTGTACTGGGCCTGATAGATGGATTGAAAAGATTCTTATCCGGGAAAGCATCAGTAGTTATTGCTGGTGTTACAGCAATGGTGCTAGTTCCGGGTATTATGGCTTCAGAGAACTGGGACGATCACAATCGTTCGCACAGGAATATTGCCCGTGAACTGGCCTACAATTATCTTAATACTGTTGGTGATAACGGTGTAATTTTTACAAATGGTGATAATGATACTTTCCCATTATGGTATATTCAGGAGGTTGAGGGTGTACGTACAGATGTAAGAGTGTGTAATCTGAGTTACCTTCAGACTGACTGGTATATTGACCAGATGAAACGCAAGGCATATAAATCAGATCCATTGCCATTTTCATTAGATCATGACCAATATGTTACCGGAACATGGGATATGGTATGGCTGATTGATAGGTATGAAGGAAAAGATGTTGATGTTGATATGAAAGAGGCATTCAAATTTCTGGCAAGTGAGGATTTGCGTTCAAAATCAGTTCCGCAATACATGGGGCGAATTGAACATCTGCCATCAAAATCATTTAGCATAGCGGTTGATAGTCTGAAAATAATGCAGAAAAATATGGTTAGTGAGCGTTATGCTCATCGTATTGATAGCACAGTTAAGATTACCCTAAAAAAAGATATGATTCTGAAAAATGAACTGATGGTTTTGAATCTTATGGCTAATAATGATTGGAATCGCCCGGTTTATTATGCAGTAACTGTTGGTTCTGAGAATTATGTTGGTTTGGAGAATTATTTTCAGCTCGAGGGATTTGGTTATCAGGTTGTGCCAGTTTATAGTAAGTCGGTAGATGGACAGACTGGTCATGTTGATACTGATAAGATGTATGATAATGTAATGAATAAGTTCATTTTTGAGGGTTTTAATGATCCAAGAGTTTATTTGGATGAAAATCACCAAAGAATGGCGATAAATGTCAGAAATAATCTTACCAGGCTGGCTAATGCATTGATTGATGAGGGGCAGGATGATAAAGCATTGGTAATTCTTGATAAAACCATGGATGATTTTCCAGGATCAAGAATACCACACTCCTATTTCTCTTTATTTCTTGCTGAAGGTTACTATAAATTAGGTGTTACTGAGAAAGGAGATGAAATTATCAGAGATCTGTCAAAGAATAATTTACAGGAACTCGATTTCTTTACTACGCTTAGGCCCTCGCTTAGGCGTAGTGTAATGAACGATATACAAAGGAATCTTGCTATTTACTCCGAGATTTTACGATCATTGAAAACATATGAGCGTGAAGATTTGGTTAAAGAGCTTGATGCGGATTATCAAAAAGGATTTCAAAGACTTGGATTTTTTGAATAATTGGATAAAGAAATGGGAAGTCAGGCCTCCGGAACTATGGAGACATATTTTTCCCGGTACTGTTTGGAGGATACCTGTAAAGGAAAAGAAGGTTTTCCTTACATTTGACGATGGTCCTATTCCCGAAGTAACCCCTTGGGTTCTTGATTGTTTAAAGAAAAATGACGCTGTTGCAACTTTTTTTTGTGTTGGAGATAATATTAGAAAACATCCTGATGTGTTTCAACAAGTGAGAGATAGTGGTATGGGAATTGGAAACCATACTTTCTCACATAAAAGAGCATGGAAGTCCATGAAAAGTGATTATTTGAATGATGTGGATCGTTTCGGAAATTATTTTTCAGCAGAGTTTTTTCGCCCTCCACATGGACAGCTATATCCTTGGTTGGTTAAGCCTCTGAAGAAAAGATTCTCTAAGATTGTAATGTGGGATATTCTGACGCGCGATTATGATGAGAGTTTAGTAGCTCAAGATATTGTAAGAAATGTGAAGGATTATTTGCGGCCTGGATCAATTATTGTTTTTCACGATTCCTTGAAATCATGGCCCCGTTTACAGGATGCCCTGCCAAGGATATTGAAAGAAATTCATGAAAAAGGATATTCTACCGGATTATTAAATGAATAGGTTAAACAGAAAAATTCACGATATGAACATTTTAATAATTGGTTCCGGAGGACGGGAGCATACTTTGGGTTGGAAACTTAAACAAAGTCCGAATGCCGATAATCTTTTCTTTTTACCCGGTAATGCTGGAACATCTTTGTTGGGTGTTAACATAAATTTAAACATCAATGATTTTGAAGCAGTAAAGCGGTTTGTTCTTACTAATGATGTTGAACTTGTAGTTGTTGGACCTGAAGAGCCATTAGTGCTTGGTGTAGTTGACTTTTTTAGTGGCGATGCACAGTTAAGCAATGTAAAAATAATAGGTCCTTCAAAAGAGGGAGCACGCCTGGAAGGAAGTAAGGAATATGCCAAACTTTTTATGATGAGGCACGGTATTCCCACAGCACGGTATTTTTCTGTTTCATCGTCGAATTTTGCTGAGGGGCAAAACTTTTTGAGAAAGATTAATCCTCCTTATGTTTTAAAAGCTGATGGTTTGGCTGCCGGTAAGGGTGTACTTATTCTTAACGATTATGATGAAGCTTGTTCTGAATTAAACAGCATGTTAAACGGCAAGTTCGGAGCAGCTGGCAAGACTGTAGTTATCGAGGAGTTCCTGAGTGGAATTGAGCTTTCTGTTTTTATTCTGACCGATGGTGAGAATTTTGTCCTGCTACCCGAAGCAAAGGATTATAAACGTGTTGGAATTAGCGATACAGGACTTAACACTGGTGGAATGGGGGCTGTGTCTCCGGTTCCTTTTGCCGATGAGGCATTTATGGAGAAGGTTAAACAGCGTATAATAATTCCAACAGTTGAAGGTTTAAAAGAAGAGAATATACCATATAAAGGGTTTTTATTTTTTGGTTTGATCAAGGTTGATAATGATCCCTTTGTAATTGAATATAACGTAAGAATGGGTGATCCTGAAACAGAAGTTGTAATGCCGCGTCTCAGAAATGATCTGCTACAATTACTGTTGGCCACCGCAAATGGAAAACTTTCATCCGTCAAAGTCAATAGTGATGAAAGAACTGCTGTTACTGTTGTTCTGGTTTCAGGAGGTTATCCCGGGGATTATAAAAGGGGTATTGTTGTATCCGACATAAAAAAAGTTGATGGGAGCATTGTATTTCATTCCGGAACAGATTTAAGAAATGATGAGGTTGTTACAAACGGGGGGCGTGTGTTTGCGATTACATCATTTGGACGCGATATCATTAGCGCCAGAGATCTGTCGTTGAAAAATGCTGCAATAGTGAAATTTGAAGGAAAATATTTTCGAAAAGATATTGGCTTTGATTTAATTAAGTAAATCTCCGATGCTGGTAAAGGCTATTCATAACAACAGTTTGATTACATTAATTCTGGTTCCGCTAATAATGTTGGCGCTTTGGGGTCGTTTTTTTGTGCTTGACATAGTCTATGTAACAATTCACGATAATCCATCTATGCCCTTATGGGATGGGATTGTGATGCCGATTTTTGGCTATTCACGGTTTGCAGCTGCAATCTTGAGTTATGCTCTGGCTTTGGCTACAGGGTTAACTGTTAATAGGATTATTTCACGGTATGCTTTACTTCAGAAACAAAGTATGTTGCCTTTATTTATTTTTGCAATGCTTGTTTCTGCCTTTTTATCAGTACAGAAATTAAATCCAATTTGGTTTTTTGCTTTCTTCTTTTCCTTTGGAATAGAGAGATTGTTAGGTAGTGTAAATGAATCAAAGCCTGTTGTTCGTTGTTTTGATTCGTCTATGCTGGTAGGGATAGGGGCACTTTTCTATGCTAAAGGAATTTTTGTCTATCCCATTTTATTTCTTATTATGGGAATTCTCAGGATTGCGAATTACCGTACAATTATAGCTTCACTAATGGGCTTTTTTCTGCCATTTGCGCTGAGCTTTGCTTATTACTTTTTTATCGATGAAACGGCATCATTTCTCACACAGGTAAATGAGAATGTTGTTTCAAATCCGGGGCAATACAATCATACATGGTATTCTCAGATTTATCTGGGGTTTTTTATATTCCTTAATGCAATTGCGGTATTAATGTTGGCACGGTACATGAATGTTCAGAAAGTTGTAACGCGAAGATCTTTCAGGGTGTTTATCTGGATTGTTTTTTTAGTCGGTATAGGTGTTTTGTCTCCATTTTTCTCAAATGAAATATTGCCTATTGCTATTATCGGTTCAACAGTGATTTTGTCCTTTTGGATTGATAAAATTGCCCGCTTGTGGGTAAAGGAATTCTTTTTGTGGTTTCTGGTGTTATTAACAATTTTTGGGCAGTTGTTTCTCTATTGAATAACATCTTTATTATCTAAATCCATTTTTGAAGGATATTTGACAGTTCTTCCAGGGTTACAGGTTTTCCAATGTAGTCATTCATGCCGGATTCAAGGCAAATCTCTCTGTCTCCCTTTAATACATTGGCAGTCATTGCTATAATTGGGGTGAAAATGCCTTTGGAACGAATTTTTTTTGTCGCATCCAATCCATTTAACACGGGCATTTGAATATCCATTAGAATTATATCGTAAATGTTTTTGTTTTCTGATAATAGGTCGCAAGCTATTTGACCATTATTGGCAATTGTGGATACACAACCCATACGAGTCAGCATCTTTTCGGCAATTTTTTGGTTAATTACGTTATCTTCAACAAGGAGTACATTTTTTGTTGTATGTTCTTTTGGGGTTTCATTTTCTTTTAGTTGAGAATGGTCAACTTCATTTTCAGTTACTGGTTGAGAAAAAAGATCATAAATTGAAGTGAAAAGGGTTGAATGTTTTACAGGTTTATGAATTATTCGGTCAAAAATATTAATATCTTTTTTTGACGATATTTTGTTTTCGGGTATTAGCAATATTGTTTTTATACGAGGGGCCAGCTCTTTTGTCTTGTTGATGAACTCTTTTTCCTTTTGATCTAAAGCATTAGGGTCAGCTATAAGCAAATCGTAATTGGAATTTTTCTCTAAAATTTTTAAGGCTTCTTCAATAGAATAAGCTTCGTCAGTAATAATGCCCCAATTATGCAAGGTTTTTTTGAATAAAAGAATATTTGTTTTATGATCATCAACCAAAAGGGCATGTAAGTCTTTTAGTTTCTCGTTGTTAAGTTCCTTGTTTGATTGGTTCTTATCAATTGTAAAAGGTAAAAGAAAATGAAATACTGTTCCAGGGCTTTCTTTTGAATAATCAAAATTGGGATTTGGACTCTCAACCCATATTTTACCACCCATAAGTTCAACCAGCATTTTTGAAATGCTGGTTCCCAATCCGGTTCCTCCAAATTTTCGTGTAGTTGAACCATCGGCTTGAGTGAAGGAGTCGAAAATTTTCTCAAGTTTTTCAGTTGGAATACCAATTCCCGAATCCTCAACATAGAAATGAAGTGTGATGTCGGATCCAATTTGTTTCTCCATTTCAATTCTAAGAACCACTTCGCCTTCATGCGTGAATTTAACAGCATTCCCAACCAAATTTATCATTATTTGTATTAAGCGGCTTTCATCACCAATTAGTATTTGAGGAATAGTTTCCCCAACAATGGCAAATAGTTCAAGTTTTTTTTCGTTTGCTTTAAAAGAAATCTGATCAATAAGGAAATCTACTGTTGAGCGAATATTGAAGGGATAGGAATCAATTCTCATTTTCCTTGCTTCAATTTTCGAAAAGTCAAGAATATCGTTGATGATAAGCGTGAGGTTCTGGCACGATTTTGAAATGATTGAGATAATGTTTCGCTGTTCTTTACTTAAGCGTGTACTTGAAATAAGTTCTGTAGCTCCAACAATACCATTCATTGGAGTTCTTATTTCATGGCTCATATTTGCCAGAAACTCTGATTTAGCCTTATTTGCTTCAGCTTCTTTTTGTTGTAATTCCTTTTGAGCTGTTATATCCATAAAAGCTTCAAGGTTTACAGGTCTGTTGTTTAGCTTTATGGGTATAATGTTCTTAAGTATTATCCTTGAAATATTGTTCTCCGATATTGTAAGTTGTTCTTCCATGGAACGAATACTAGCTCCTGTGCTTGACTCATGATATTCGTTCTGCTTGACTGTTTCAAAGAAATAGGAATATGGATTCTCACGTATATGCTTTAGAGCTTCCTGAACATTGGTGAACCCCATTATTTTAGCAGCAGTCTGATTTATTTCAATTATTTGTTGTTTCTCATCAACAATAAGAATACCTACCGGAAGGTTTTCAGTAATAGCTTTTAATGTATTGAGTGATTCATTCAGCGAATGGGTTAATAATCGTTTCTCGGTTATATCTTCACGAATAACAATAAAACTGGAGATAGCATTTGCCTCATTAAAAACAGGAGAGATGTGTATTTTTTCCCAATATACAAAGCCATCTTTGTTTTGAGTCTCAATTTCGCCCGACCAGGTGCTTCCTGATAGAACGGTGTTTTGAAGAATATCCGAAAAACCACTTTGTTTATCAGTCTTAAAAAAACCGGGACCAGTACCCAAAACCTCTTTTTTAAGATATCCGGTTTTCGTTTCAAAACTCTTGTTTACATATTCTGTAGCTCCACGAGTATTGGTAATCATAATGGCTACAGGACTCTGTTCTACAGCCTTCAGGAGCTTCTGGCTGTCGTCTTCGGCTTTTTTCCGGAATAGTATTACTTTGGAAATCTGGATTATTATTAGGTAGGTAACAATTCCTGCGAAAAGACTGAAAATTAGCAGGCTTAAGTATTTCAGTTGGTTGTAACGCTCTAGAACATTAATACTGGTATTGTTTAGCTGAACAACATTTTTTTGAATATCGTAAGCAATTTTATTTTCGGTTTCATAAATTCTTGCAAAATGGCTATCGGCCTGTTTCATGTAGAAATTTATACTCTGAAGTAAATTATCAGATAATTCTTGTTCTGAATCAAGCGAACTTCGTATGGCTGCCACAATTTTTGAAGACAAGGCTTGTAAATCATATATGGCAGGAGTGAGTTCTCTCACTTCGGGAATAGTTCCAGTGTATTGATCGTTCCAATAAGTTATAATCTCAATAATTTCATCATTTGCAGGCAAATTGGCCGGATTAACATTCGAAAACTGCCCTCCCTGGTCGAGTACGCGAAGAATGTCAATACAAAAACTAACTTTTTCGCGAATAATAAGGTGTGTGTTTAATAATTGTTGAGGATGGCTTATTGTTGGGAATGTTCTAAATGCCAGGTGTATATTTAACAGGTTTTCCTTAAATATAAATTCTAGTTTTTGTTTCTGTTCCTGATTACGTATGGTCTGTTGATACCTAAAGGTGTAAAACCGATCAAAATAGTTTTCAATGAAGAGGATAGAAAGAATTGTTAAAAAGAAAATAGCCAATAAGAGAAATAACTTATTAATAATAGGTTCCCGGGCAAACATTTGTCTGTTTACCTTAAATGGATCAGTAAGGGTTTTCTTGATTTTTACTCTTGGTTTCAATGACAAAAGTTTTTTATTAAGATACAACAATTAAAAAATGGTAGTTCTGCGTTTGTGAATGCCATGTTTGGCAAAAACCTCAGTGCCATATCCTGAACTTAATGTAGCAAGGAAGGAATGTGCCAGTCCTGATTGTTCTGTACTCTTTAAAACTGAAGCGTAAACCTGTGGGAAGTCATAATTGGTTTGGAGGCTTATTGTATCTACTGAATTTTTATTGCTGTTATAATAAAAGCTAGATAGCCAGTCTATTGCTACTGATGCTTCGCCATTAATAATACTACGCACGATCCCCCTTGAATCCACTGACAATGCCAAAACATTGGACATGATTGGATCGTATATCTGACCACTTTGTAAAAGTTTTTTTGTTTCAAATCCAAGTGAGCTTGTTTCTGGATTGGCAAGTAATACAGCATGTTCTCTTTTGCTTAGCGACAGCAGAGTGCCATCAAAAGCTTCAGGATTTCCTTTTTTGACAATAAAAACCAACTGATTAACTCCAAGGTATAAAGAGTCGGATATGATATGAGGATTTGCTTTTGATAATTTTGCAATGGCTTGGTAGCTGTCAGGAATGAAAAGATCTCCTTTTTGTGAATAATTTATTAGGCCTATCAGGTTCTTCGAACAGTCGTTATGTATTCTTACTTTGCATTTATACTGCGTTTGAAAATAGTTACTTATCTCAAGTATTGGAGAGACCATCCCATTTTCGCAATATATTAGTAATTCAGGTGCTGTATAGGACTCAACCTTTTTATCAGTTTTAACCCCTTGCTTACAACCCATAAGTATCAAAAAAATAAAAGACAAAAATATGAGAGCTCTCATGGCATGGTTGAACATTAATGATTAACCTTATTGGTTTAATCATTGCAATTTAAGAAAACAGCCTCTCTTTTGCTTATATTTTGTCATTGTTTTTCAATGGTTTATCAAATAATTTTAGGCTTTCGTGGAACAAAATGATTTTTAACCCATTTTGGAATGAGAAAAGCACCAATAAACAAGTAAGGATAATAACTAATAAGGCGCCAAATAAATGCCATAGCAATACCTGTTCCCATGGGAATAAAACCTGCAAGGAATTCCTTAAAAACATATTCGGCAAAACCGGCTCCTCCCGGTGTGGGGCTGAGAAGCATCATAATCCACATTACCAATTGCTTGCCAAAAGCCAGAAAATGATCGTCCCAGCTTAGCCAGCTAATGCCAAAAAAGGTAATTATCAGAGTGTTGACAAGCCAGTATCTGCTTGTCCAGCTAAAAAATGTTGCTCCAAAAGCCTGGATCCATCTTTTTAGTGGCCAGTTACGAAACTCTTTTGATGTTTGAATCAAATCCGATCCTGATTCATTAGCTTGAGGCCGCCATTTGCGTATGATTGGGAGTTTAAAAATCCAAAGTAAGAGCCACTTTAATCCTCGGGGGTTAATAAATAATCCGTAGCTTATAATTACGGTGTAAAGGAACTTAAGTGAATACCCAAGAATTGCAAATATTAGGAACTTATTTTTATACCAAGACTCTATAGCTTGATCAGCATTTAGCGAGAAAATATCTGACCGGCCTATTAGCAGTAAAATTATTGGAAAAGTAAGAATAAAATAGAGTTCATCCAGGAATGATGTAACCATTACAATAGCGGTGCTTCTTCCTAAGGAAATCCCTTCTTTGTTAATGAAAAATATTGCAACACTGGTTCCTCCAATAGCCGAAGGTGTTATTGCTGAGGTGAATTCCCAAAGCATAATTATATTAAATGCTTTTCGCCAGGATAATTTGTTGTTGGTTAGAACTCGTATACGAACAATATAGCCGAAATCCCTAAAGGCCATCATGCCAATTGAAAGCATTAGCCAAAAAATTGACTGAAGAGAAAAACTTAGTAATGAAAAACTGTCAGGCTCGTATTCACGGTACAGCATATAACCCGATACGGCAAGACCTATAATTATAGGCAATATAATGCGTGAAGGATTGATGCTTTTTAAAATCTTACCTGAATTGTCTGTCATATTACTTATTAATGTGATCAATTATTCAGACCAAATAACCTCTGTAATCTACAAATTTAATCCATTGAATGAAGAAGGAAAAATAATATTGAGGGTTTAACGAAAAAAATAAGCCGGAACTAAGTCCGGCTTGTTGTGGAGACAAGGGGAATCGAACCCCTGACCTTTTGACTGCCAGTCAAACGCTCTAGCCAACTGAGCTATGCCCCCGATTTTTGCGTTGCAAATATAACTGAAATTGTTTTACCTCAACAATTTTTTTAAAAAAACATGACAATAAATCTATGTAGTAGCTAATTTGTAGTTATATAGCAACTTATGATACTCGTAAAATTCTTTAAATTTAACATAAAAAAGGTATACGTAATTCTTTAAAATGCACTATAACAGGAAATAAGCGTTACAACAATTCCCAAAAATAGTTAAGCATAATTAAATCAGTTGTTATTATAAAATCATCCTGTTAAATTGAATTAATACTAAACCAAAAATCAATATTATGGAAATCAAGAAAGCACCCCGTAAGAACCTTGAAAGCAAAAGGAGCATTTTTTTGCAAATAGGTTTTATTATTACGCTGTCTCTGGTATTGATCGCATTTGAATGGTCTTCTCCAGATTTGAGGATTGGCTATGCTCCCTTAACGGAAGACACTGATATAGCCATAGATATTGTTCCTGTTACTGTCCATAAAAAGGAAGTAATCCCTCCTAGGCCTTCTGTGGTTGATGTATTAGTAATAACCGATGATCCAACTATTGAAGATCCGGATCTTTACATTCCTGATCCATCTGATGATTATCCCGATCTGAACAATTTTGTTATTCCGGTTGAAGAACCCAGAGATGAGATTTTTATTCATGTTGAGGAAATGCCTAAATTTCCTGGTGGAGAATCTGCTCTTTTCAGGTATCTGGCAACTGCTGTAAAGTACCCCGAAATTGCCCGTATTAATAATGTGCAGGGTAAAGTGTATGTGAATTTTGTAATTAACAAGTTTGGCGAAATCACCAGTGTGAATATCATCCGGGGAGTGGATCCCAGTCTTGATAGAGAGGCTCTTAGGGTCGTAAGTTCAATGCCAGCATGGGAGCCCGGTAAACAGAATAATAAACCTGTTAGTGTTTCATTTACTGTTCCCATTAACTTTGTATTGAGGTAACAATAATTATTATTAAGCAATCATTTAATGTCTAAGTATAAGAATATGAAGCCAGAAGGGTTTGTTGGTTCTTGTTAAATATTTATTTGGCGGCGTAATTTTTAAAGTTTTTGGAAATTAAATCTCATAGATATTGAAGTTTCAGAAGAAAGACTTATTTTTATGGTCCCTATCAGAGCAAAAAAAACTCTGAATAGCTTGATAAATGAAAGGTTTTGTCGTATTTTTAAGTATCTAATAAATTAGTAACCATTATTATGGAAATTAAAAAGTCACCCAAAGCAGACCTCGAAAACAAGAAGGCAGTCTTTATGCAGATTGGTCTTGTTGTGGTTTTATCTTTGGTTCTGATTGCTTTTGAATGGACAACCACTGATGTGAGCGTCAAAACAGGGCTTTCAGATTCTGAAGTTAATGTTGAGGAGGAAATCATTCCAATTACCAGACAGGAAGAAGTTAAACCACCACCACCACCACCACCACCAGCTGTAAGCGAGATATTAAATATTGTGGAGGATGATGTTGAGTTAGAAGACGATCTCTCTATCTTTGATACTGAGATGGATCAGGATAAACCTCTTGATATTCAACCTATTATTGTTGATGAAGAAGAACGGGATGATACACCTGTATTTTACATTGTAGAGGAAATGCCTGAATTCCCGGGTGGGGAGGCAGCTTTAACCAAGTATTTGGGTACATCGGTTAAGTATCCGGTAATTGCTCAGGAAAATGGAATACAGGGAAAAGTATTTATTCAATTTGTAATTAACACAAAGGGAGAGGTAACTAATGCTGCCGTGCTTCGTGGTGTTGACCCGAGTCTCGATCGTGAAGCTTTACGCGTGGTTCAGGCTATGCCTAAATGGAAACCCGGTAAGCAAAGAAATAGGGCTGTAAGGGTTTCGTATACTGTACCTATTAATTTTGTACTTCAATAAAATTCAGTATCGTTACTGCAAAAAACCCGAAGTAATTCGGGTTTTTTTGTTTTATGGCATTCTGAGTTTCATTAAAAAAGAACTGTGTTACGTTGAATTTACGTTTTATCTTTTATTTCCATTATTTTTGTGTTCTAATAAATAATGAATGAGTGATCTGATTTCGACCGACAAGGTTGTTGAAAAATTTATTTTAATTGCCGTGCGCACACCGGAAGTCTTGGAAAGCCAGATTAATGAATATCTGGATGAACTTGCTTTTCTTGTGGAAACAGCCGGAGCTATTCCTGTTAAAAGGTTTACTCAAAACCTATCATTTCCGGATAAAAAAACTTTTGTTGGAAGTGGTAAACTTGAAGAAATTAATGAATACCTGAAAATTTATGACGATGTGCAAGGGGTTGTTTTTGATGATGAGTTAACTCCTTCGCAATTGCGAAATATTGAAAATGTTTTACAACGTCGTGTACTTGATCGTACCAATCTGATTCTTGATATTTTTGCCTCAAGAGCCCGTTCAGCTCACGCCAAAACTCAAGTGGAATTGGCCCAATATCAATATCTTTTGCCCCGGCTAACACGTATGTGGACTCACCTTGAACGTCAACGTGGGGGTATTGGTATGCGTGGACCTGGTGAAAAGGAAATTGAAACCGACCGCCGTGTTATTCGTGAAAAGATATCAAAACTTAAGGATGATCTGGAAAAGATTGATAAGCAAATGGCCACTCAGCGGAAGAATCGTGGTAAGCTGGTTCGTGTTACATTGGTGGGATATACAAATGTTGGTAAGTCAACGCTGATGAACGCTTTGAGTAAGAGTGATGTGTTTGCCGAAAACAAACTTTTTGCCACTCTTGATACAACAGTTAGGAAAGTTGTTGTGGGGAATCTCCCTTTTTTGTTGGCTGATACAGTTGGTTTTATCCGGAAATTGCCTCATCATTTGGTTGAATCATTTAAATCAACACTCGATGAGGTACGTGAAGCAGATTTGCTGCTTCATATTGTAGATATTTCGCACTCAGGTTTTGAACAACAAATTAATGTTGTAAATAAAACCCTTCATGAAATTGATAAGAAAGAGAAAGCTGTAATTCTTGTTTTTAATAAGGTGGATGCTTATTCGCATGTTCAAAAAGAAGAAGATGACCTGACTCCTTCCACACGTGAGAATATTACGCTTGATGAGCTAAAACAAACTTGGATGGGACGTAATGCCTCATGCATATTTATTTCCGCTAAAGAGAAAACAAATTTTGATGAGTTTAAAGAGACGCTTTATAATGAAGTGATGAAAATTCATGTGTCTCGGTTTCCTTTCAATAATTTTCTCTATGCTGAGACCGAAGAAGAAATATGATTGCAGGTAACCTATTGATCACGAAGTTGTTTAAACTATTCTTTGTCTGTGAGTAAATGATGAACTTCAGAAAATCTCCAGGAATAATAGAACGTAATAACTTGTTACACCTAAAAGAGATGGTAAGGGGTTTGTGTTATTAGAATAGCCCGGAGATTCGCCCATTTTCATCGATGTCAATATTTCTGGCTGCAGGGATTTCAGGTAACCCTGGCATGCGCATTATATTTCCGGTTATGGGAATAATAAAACCTGCTCCGGCAGCTATCTCAATCTCTCTAATGGTTACGACAAAATCCTGGGGGCGACCTAATAATTGTGGATTATCCGAGAGCGATTTTTGTGTTTTGGCCATACATATAGGCAATTTATTAAGTCCAAGTCCATCGATTTTTTTGAGGTCCGCGAGGGCCTGTGCCGTGTAATCAATTGCTGAAGCACCATAAATACTTTTGGCAATGGTTTCAATTTTCTTTTTAATGGGCCAGGTCCAGTCGTACAGTGGCTTCATTTTTGAGCTGCAGGTTTCAGCTACCTGACTTACTATAGTTGCCAGTTCAACAGCGCCATCTCCGCCATTAGTGTGTACCTTGGCTACAGCAACCTTAACACCTATTTCGTTACACTTGTTAATAATAACCTGTGTTTCTTCGTCGGTATCGTCTGCAAAATGGTTGATGGCAACAACTGGGCAGACATTGAATTTTCGCATGTTTTCAATATGCTTTTCGAGGTTTCCCAAACCTCTTTCAACTGCTTTTGGATTGGGTTTTTTTATATCAGCCAATGGCACCTCGCCATGATATTTAAGTGCTCTTACAGTTGCTACAAGAATGGCAGCATCAGGTTCAATACCAGCAGAAACACATTTAATATCAAGAAATTTTTCAGCACCTAAATCAAAGCCAAAGCCGGCTTCAGTAACAACATACTCTGAGAGGGAAAGGCCCATTTTGGTTGCCAATACTGAATTTGTTCCTTGCGCTATGTTGGCAAAGGGACCACCATGGATAATGGCAGGGTTGCCTTCTAAAGTCTGAACCAGGTTAGGTTTAATGGCATCCTTTAATAATGCAGTCACCGCCCCCTGGGCCTTAAGATCACGGGCGTAAACCGGTTTTTTATCGAAGGTAAAACCTATGAAGATATTAGCAATCCGGTTTTTCAAGTCTTCAAGGTTTTCAGTAAGACAAAGAATAGCCATAATTTCAGATGCGGCGGTAATATCAAACGAAGTTTCACGCGGAATCCCGGATGTAGTGCCTCCCAATCCCACTATTACATGCCTTAACGATCGGTCATTCATATCCATTACTCGTTTCCAGTGAACTGTACGGGGGTCAATTCCCAGAGTGGAGTTTTTATTTTGTATGTCGTTATCAATTAAGGCCGCTAAAAGGTTATTGGCTTTTTCAATAGCTGAAAAGTCACCAGTAAAGTGCAGATTGATATCTTCCATTGGCACAACCTGAGCAAAGCCACCGCCGGTGGCACCACCTTTTATTCCAAATACAGGACCAAGGCTTGGTTCGCGTAACACAACAGTGCTTTTCTTCCCTATTTTGTTTAGCCCTTCACTTAATCCAATGGAGATAGTGGTTTTTCCTTCGCCTGCTGGTGTTGGAGAAATAGCAGATACGAGAATCAGCTTTTTCCCTTTCATTTTATCAGGATTTATAAGCGAAAGAGGAAGCTTTGCTTTATAATGACCATATGGTTCAATAAGATCGGCTGCGACACCTAGTTTTTGGGCGATTTCTTTTATTGGCAGTAAATGATAGCTTTGGGCAATTTCTATATCGGTCTTCATTTGTTTAAAGTTTGTTTGTTTTTTATTTTCTACAACAGTTGAACATCCCTAGCCTTTGCGAGATAAATTAATTAGCATGAACGTTTTTATGTCGTTTTAAAAAATAGTTTATATAAACATAATAAAAGCTTTTGAGGTTCTCCTGATTTTGGGTAAATATTTGGGATATTTTTTCTGGTACATCTGTTGACAAACAAAGTTTTGGGTTATGTGTTCTCAATAAAAAAAAGAGCTATGCAATTTTATGCATAGCTCTTTTCTATATGTTGAAAGTAATAATACTTACTTTACTGATCCAACTTTTATAAGGTATTCAGCAATTTGTACAGCATTAAGGGCCGCACCTTTCTTAATCTGATCTCCAACGCACCAGAAAGTAATACTGTTTTTACAGGCTATATCTTTCCTAATGCGGCCAACATAAACATCGTCCTTGCCAGAAACAAACAAAGGCATGGGATACTGCTTTTCGGCAGGATTATCAATTAGTGTAATGCCTTCAAAGTTACCCAATGCATTTTTCACATCTTCTATGGATAATTCATTCTCAGTTTCAACCCAAATAGCCTCTGAATGAGCGCGGGCAACCGGAATACGGATACATGTAGCTGATACTTCGGCGTCGGTGTGCATAATTTTTTTTGTTTCCCAGTTCATTTTCATTTCCTCTTTGGTATAATCGTTATCCAGGAAAACGTCAATTTGTGGAATTATATTCATGGCTAACTGATAAGGGAACTTATTAATGGTGGGTTTCTCTCCGTTAGCAACCTGTTTAATCTGTGTTTCAAGTTCGGCAATACCTTGAGCTCCTGCGCCACTGGCAGCTTGATAAGTAGCAACATGAACTTTTTTGATTTTTGAGAGGTCGTTAATAGGTTTTAACGACACTACCATCTGAATGGTTGAACAGTTAGGATTGGCAATGATATTACGAGGGCGTATCAAAGCATCCTCCGCATTTACTTCAGGAACAACCAAGGGTACATCATCATCATTACGGAATGCACTTGAGTTATCAATCATGATGGTACCATGTTTGGTGATGGTATCAGCGTACTCTTTTGATGTGGAAGCTCCTGCTGAGGTCAGTGCAATATCAATATCTTTAAAGTCGTCATTGTGTTTTAACTCCTTAACAACAATGTCTTTCCCCTTAAATTTATATACATTTCCTGTGCTGCGGGCCGACCCAAACAGCACTAATTCATCCATCGGAAAATTACGTTCGTCCAGTACGCGCAAAAACTCCTGGCCAACTGCTCCGCTAACACCCACTATTGCTACTCTCATTCCTGTTCTTTTTTATTGTTAAACTATAATAGAGATTAAAAAATGTTTAACTTGTATATGTAAGTTTTTAATGATCACTCCGCTAAATATTTGGAACAAAAATAGGGATTTAATTTATAATTACTTAACCCATGCGATGGATTTTTATTATTTTGATATTTCCATGGAATATTTTGAGGGCGCAAGTGGCAGATGATTTTTCTGATGGAGATTTTACAGGTAATCCCCAATGGATTGGAATTACTGAGAATTATTTAATTGATGCTGCAAGTGGAATGCTTCGGCTTAATGCTCCATATGAAGATGGGGTCTGTTGGTTGTTCACGCAATCTACTGCGATGGAAGATGCTGTTTGGCAATTCCGTGTTAAAATGGATTTTAATCCTTCATCCGCAAATTATGCCAGAGTCTATTTGGCTTCCGAGTCGGCTGACTATTCAAATAATGGATATTCTTTTTATTTGGTTTTAGGAACTGCTGAAGATAATATATGTTTATGGGAGCAAAAGGGGAGCGTGACGCGTAAACTAATAGGTGGTCAGGCAGGTCGGCTAAGTTTAAACAATGTTGATGTCAGGCTAAGAGTTACTCGCAAAAAAGGAGGCCTTTTAATTCTTGAATGCAATATGGGTGATGGTTGGATTGAAGAAGGGCGATTTACCGGTTCGCAGGGGATGAAATCATCATGGTTTGGATGGAGCTGCCATTATACATGTTCGCGGAACAAACTGTTTTATTTCGATGATATTGAAATTACAGGTGATCCTTATAAAGATACAATTCCTCCGGAAATTAATGATTTTGAAGTAAAAAATAAATATGGGTTCTTATTACATTTCTCAAAACCAATTAGTAAACTACAATTAAACCCGGAGAATTTTTCTGTGGGGCCGGGTAATCATACTTTGGAAATAGTAAAGGTGGATGGCGATGACTATGCCTTGGAGCTATTATGTAGGCAGGGCATTCCGGCATCTACCGATGGAGTTCTGAAAATTACAGGTTTATCTGACATCGACAACAACGTAATGCCAAATGTTGAATACCCTTATTTTTATGAGCCAACTATTATCACTTCAACAGGAGTTTGGGATTTGAAAACTCTTAATCTTTGTTTTAATCGTTCATTAAATTCGGAATCATATTCACCCGAAAACTTTCAATGGGTTGGTAATGGACCCCAGATTTCTGGTGTAACTGATATGGGGCAAAATTGCATGAGCCTTTCGTTTGGAGATGATTTTCCTAATGGGGAAACCATTCAATTGTTGGTTAATAATTTGGTTACAACAAATGGTGACACCATTGATGCAGGTCCACACCCCATATTTTATTATTTAACCAAACGTAATGATATTGTAATAACAGAAATAATGAGTGATCCAACACCAGTTGTGCTGCTTTCGGATTCGGAATATATTGAAATATATAATAGGGGGGAGGTTCCTATTGAGCTTAACGGATATAAATTATCTGTTGGATCCAGAAACGCAACACTTGGATCTTATTTATTATATCCTGATGATTATCTTTTATTAGTTCCATCTACTCATTCGTCGCAATGGGTTCTGGTTACAAGCAGGTTGGATATTGAAAACTGGCCATTACTACCTAATGATGGCAGTGACATTATCTTGAGAGACCGATTGGGAAGGGTTATTACTTCATTGAGGTATAATATTAATATGGTAGCACCTGGTTTTAAGAAGGAAGGAGGGTGGTCGTTCGAAGTTAAGGACCCGGATAACCTTTCAGGAGATTTGGGGAATTGGGATTATAGTCTTCATGAATCAGGAGGCACTCCGGGATTGCCTAATACACTGGATGCAAATTTCCCCGATATTAAATTGCCTGAAATAAAAGGTGTTTATATAAAAAGTAATTCGTGTATTGTGGTTGAATTTTCAGAACCAATGGCTTTTATGGATGTAATAGGAGAAGGGGCAGTTGTAATTGAACCTGCAACAATAGAGTTATCCTCCTATGTTCAGGAAGATGTTTTTCTAATGGAGTCGGAAATCTGTTTTTCGGGTGATCTGCCCCAGGACAAAAAATTTGTGTTGGGTTTTAATTCTCAACCAGTTGATATGGCTGGAAATTCATTATTGGGAGAACCTTTCTTTAGTTTTGGATCTCCGGTAAAACCAATGGCAGGAGATATTGTGATTAATGAATTGCTTTTTGATCCGCCAACCGAGGGTTCCGATTATATTGAGTTCTATAATCGTTCTGAGCATCTAATTGATCTGTCGGAGGTTTATGTGGCAAGAGCAAATACTGAGGGAATACCCGAAAAATTAGTGAGACTATCACCGAATAAACGTGTGTTTTTTCCAAAGAGTTATCTGGTTTACACTCCCGATGCTGATTGGATGTTAGCATCATATAAGGTAGATGATGAAAGAAGTGTCAGAAGTCTCTCTGATCTGCCAAATTTTCCGTCCGATGAAGGAATCGTTTATGTTACAGATGTAAGTGGGTTAATATTGGATCAGTTCAATTATAATGACGATATGCAATTTGCTTTGCTTGCTAATGCAAAAGGAGTGGCATTGGAGCGGATAAGCTGCAATTCTCCAACTCAGGAATCCTCAAATTGGCATTCAGCATCGGCAACCAGTGGATATGGTACGCCGGGAATGGAAAATTCGCAGGCCAATATGTTTGAAATGGCACCAGCCGATGATTTTATAAGAATTGAACCGGAAGTGTTTTATCCCAACCAGGATGGGGTTGATGATCTTTTGTTTATCAGATATTCGTTTAAAGAAGTTGGAAATAGTTGTACAGTAACCATTTTTAATAGGGAGGGACGTCCCATCAGGCACTTAATCAACAATGAGCTTTCTGATTTAGATGGTTTCTATACGTGGGATGGGTTAAACGATAAAGGAAGCCGTTGCACATCGGGTATTTACATTATTTGGGCAAGGAGTTTTACTGTTAATGGAACGGTTCATGAAACCCGAAAAGTTGCAGTTCTGGGTTCAGGAAGGCCGTAATTTGAAACTATTGGGCAAATGATTAAGGCTGTTATAAGAATTCTATAAGCAATTGTTTTTTATAGTTTCGTTTTTCTGATAAAGGTGCCATCGGCTTTAAAAAGAACGGTAAATCTTTCTAGCTGCTTGTTACGCGTAATTAATTCGTAGGTGATGTCCTTGCCTGTTTTGTGAATGCTAATGGAGTTCATAAGTTCACCATATTCACGAGCACTTACCTTAATTATATCAGGCAAATTCGATGGATTCAGGTTTATTTTGTATTCCAGTAAAATCCCTTCATTTGAAATATGGGCTATGTATTCCTGATTATTAATGTAGAAAATTGCTTCAAATCCATTTTCAATTTTAATCCACTCCACGCTTTGAGCATTTTCAAAATAATCTGTCAGGCTTTTTCTTGCTGCTGAAGAAGGAGAATCTGCATCTCCACCAAATATTTTTTTTAGTAGATTTTTCATTTGGAGTTTTATATATATGGATTAATGGCTGATAAATACAAAAAATGATCAGGATATTAAATGAAAATACCTGCATGTTATAAATGGGTTGATTTCTTAATAATTATTTTTCATTTTCAATGTTTTTGAAATGATATAAAACGCGGGCCTTAGCCCTTTTTATCCGCATTTTTGCAGCGCTTTCGCTTATTCGCAGCGACATGCCGATTTGCTTAAAGGATAGGTTGTGTTCGTAGCGCATCAATAGCAGAGCTTTCTCTTCGGGATGAATCATTTCAAGAATTTCAGTAAGGTGGGAAAAAGAAATTTCTGAAAAATCATCATCTGTGTCATCAATAATTTCCGGGATATTGTTGTTTTTGTTCCAATCGGGGTAGTGTAGCCTTTTCTTCAAACGGAGATAATCGATACAATGGTTGTAGGTAATAGAGTATAGCCAGGACGAAAAAGATGATTGTTCCTTAAACTTATTTAGTTTTTCAAATGTTTTGGACAAAATATCGTTAGCCGATTCTTCTGCAAGATGCTTGTCTTTAAGCATACTGAAACACTTATTAACCACCCGGTGATAATAACGTTTGTAGAGAATTTCAAACATTTGTGGATCATTATTCTCAATGATTTTTCTGATAATCTCTTCATCCCTGAGAGCAAGATGATTGTCCGGATGCATAGTATGCCTATTTATTTAGTGTGTTTTGGCAGGTCCCAAATAACTCAGCAATATTAATAAAAATAAGTAAAACTCATGATGCAAACATCTATATAATAGGTAATGAAAATGTAGCTTGAGCAACAACATGGAAAGGGTTGACTGTATTCGTTATAGGAGCTCCCCAAAAACTAATTTTTGGGGAGCTGTTTTACTGTAAAAACAGAATAAAACTAGGTAAGTATATGATATGGAGCAAAACAAGGTAATGTTAAGAGTGATAAGTGAAAAATATTATTTAACTTTAATTCTAATTCATAAACAATTTTTCTGGTTGTTTCTGCGTTACTTTTTAAAGATGTTGCGTCTTAATCCCGAGTGCTTATATAACGTGACTAATGTCATTTGAATATAGGAGTTACAAAAAACGGAAATTTTAATCATTTATTGGAGGTTTAATTATTATGAAAAAAAGTTTATTTGGTCTTATGACCTTAGCCATTATGTTAGTGTTCTCTTCATGTGCTAAGTATCCTCAAGCTGAGGTTGATGCAGTAAAAGCTGCTGTTGAATCGGCTCGCGAAGCTGGTGCCGATGCTTATTTGCCAGAGGCTTTTGCAGGACTTCTCGATTCTTTGAATGCTGCAACTGTTATGGTAGAAGAGCAAAAATCAAAATTTATCTCAAATTATGATGCAGCAAAAGCTAAGTTAAATGAAGTATCTGTTGCAGCAACTCAAATGGTTGCCGACACTGAGACTCGTAAAGCTGAATTGAAAGCTGAGGCTCTTGCATCTATCGAAACTTTAAAAAGTTTAGTTACAGAAAACCTGGATCTTATTACAAAAGCTCCTAAAGGAAAAGAAGGTGCTGCTGCACTTGAAGCTATTAGGACTGATTTAGCTGCTGTTGAAGGTGCTATTGCTGAAGCTACATCACTTGTAGAAGGTGGAAATTTTATTGCTGCTGCTGACAAAGCAAAGGCTGCTAATGAAAAAGCTGTTTCAATAAACGAAGAGCTTAAAGCTGCTATTGCTAAAGTTGGTAAAAAATAGTAGTATAGTAAATTATCTGAATAAAAAACCCCGGGACTTTTCCCGGGGTTTTTTATGATTTTCTCACGTTACGTTCCATATTTTGATTGGATTTTTTGAACGAAAAAGTGAAGATGACAGATTAAAATAATGAATTTACATTCTATTGTAATCTTGGTGCAAAACAGTATATGCAAATGATGTTACAATAAAAGTTTTACTTCAAGAGAAAAGTATAGTTTTTGGCAGATGAAGAAAATCTGGATTTTAGGGATTAGTGTTATTGTATTTGTTTTGTTGTTTTGGATGGTGGTGGCTAAGTGGCATAAGCAGAAAGTGGCTGGAGAGAAAACGGCTAATTCGTTAAGGAGCGCTGGTGATGCCATCTCAAAAGCACGTGTTAGGCATGCCTTTGTATATGCTCCGGGTCTCTTTACAGAGGGAGAAGAAATGTATGAAGCCGCCATGCAACAATGGAGAAATGAAAATGACAGGTGGTATTTTTCAAGAGATTATGATACCGTTATTCAGTTGGCCGCTAATGTAGAAATTAAGGTTGCACTTGCCTTAAAAAAGGCTGGAGAATACCGCAATAAGTTCCAAAAAGATTTTGAGAATTTGGTTGTAGAGTTATCGGGTAAAATTAAGGATTTTGAATCTTTTTATAGTTTTTTGCCATTGCCCAATGAAATTAGGAATAAATTTGTTAAGGGCCGGATAATGTTTTCCGAATCGCAAAAAGCTGGAGATAAGGGGGCCTTTAATCAGGCATATAGTAAAGCAAAGGATGCATCATTGTTGATTAATCCTGCTCACAAATATGGGGAAGATAAATTATATAACTATTTCAATTTATTTCCCCAATGGGACATAATGAACAAGGAAGCCTTGAAACTATCGCATTCGCGCAGGGTTATAATGGTAGATAAAATTGCCAGAAGGTGTTATGTTTATAAAAACGGCAAAACCGTACAAACATTTATAATCGAGCTTGGTAAGAATTGGGTTGGCACAAAAGTCCAGCAGGGCGATAAATCCACTCCTGAAGGGAAATATTACATAACGAAGAAATTAAAGGGTTCACAAACGAAATATTATAAAGCGTTGCTAATAAACTATCCTAACGATGATGATAAGGAGCGCTTTGCCAATAAAAAAGCTGCGGGAACTATCCCCAAAACAGCCAGAATTGGTGGTTTAGTTGAATTTCATGGAAGAGGAGGGAAGGGATCAGATTGGACTGAGGGCTGTATAGGCCTCAATGATAAGGATATGGATAAGCTTTTTGGATTGGTTAATACAGGAACACCGGTTTTTATAGTCGGATCATTGGTGTCGCTTGATAAATTAAAAAACAGAGATAGTATTAAGTCTCAGGATGATAATTAAGTGTTTGATTTGTAGTTGTTAATTGCAAAATATGGACTTGAAGAAGATTTGGGAAAACCCGGAATTAATTAAAATAAGTACATTTCTAAAAGAATTGCCATATAGACTTTTTTTTAGAAAAACAGGATATGTTTTACTTCGCGTAATGATTGGGTTAATACCTTTGATTATTCTGCTTTATACACCTTCCATGATAAATGGATATCTTTCGATAAAGCATTCTGCACTTGAATATGTTCCTGTTGATGAAGGAGAAACAGTCAGAGCTAAAATGGAAAAGGAGGCGGGACGGTTAACGCGAAAATTGGATGCCGCTACTCCTAAAGGAGCTTATATAGTAATTAACACAACTACTAATACGTTTCGACTTTATAACAGAAAGGAGTTGGTTCGCGAAGGTTCATGTTCCACCGGAAGTTATGTGAAGCTTGTAAAAGAGGATGAACGTGAATGGATGTTTAAAACACCCAAAGGTATTTTTAGGATTCAGGGTAAAGTTAATAAGCCTGTTTGGCGAAAACCCGATTGGGCCTTTATTGAAGAGGGGTTACCGGTACCTCCTGCCGGGCATCCATCTCGATTTGAGTATGGCGTTTTAGGTGATTACGCGCTTAGTCTGGGCGATGGTTACCTTATCCATGGAACATTATATCAACGTTTTCTTGGGATGCCTGTAACTCATGGCTGTGTGCGTTTGGGTGATGAGGATCTGAAAATTGTGTTTAACACACTTTCGGTTGGCTCCAAAGTTTTTATTTTTTGATATAATACAAGTTTAAATGGAAATAATTTCTACCGATAGTTTACCTGTAAAGGAAAAAAAATCTTTAGTTAAAAAGATTTTATTGATAGCTTTCTTTTGTATGCTGGTCTTTGCACTGGCGTATTTTGCCGTTAGTGTGATTTCTGCAAACAAAACACTGCAGTCATTTAATCGCACTTATGGAACATCTGATGACGAAAGCTCCGCTATTTCGTTTGTTCCTTATAATATTGCTTTTCTGGAAGCCCGTCACACAATGTCGAAAATTGATTCAGTCTCTTTATCGATAAACCTGACCGACAGTGTTGCTGCTCTCGAGTTGGGTGGAGTTATAGTATTTGAAGCTCCTTTGGTTGGAAACAGAATTTCTCCGCTTCTTAAGGCAATGAAACCTGAAGCATTGTCAAATTTGTTGCGATCACCGGCACGAGTGGTATCGTATTATGGAACAATAGAGAAAGAGCCCATAATTATTAAGCACGCACCCCGCGATACTACCGAAGCCGCTTTAGACGACAAAGACTTACCTGTTGTGATAAGGCAGGCTGCTTTTTTTACTTTTCATCTTGATTCGGGAATTCGTGTTGTTGTAATGCCTCACGATGAAGGAGGACTAAACCGTTTTATTTTTATCGCCCGTCAAAACCTATATTTGTTCCATCAACGATTGGCAATCTTATTCAAAGGCAGTTTACCTGAGTATGTTCCGGTAATCATTATCGAAGTGTCAGCCGATGATGCTAAAACACTTTTCAGAGCAATTCCGGAACATGGTCAGGTTGCAATAAAATTATAGAGTATTAATAAGGTCAGCAATAATACGTGTCATTTTTGGTTCGGCAGCAGCGGCTATCTGCTGCACTTCCTGATGTGATATTTCTACAATTTGTCCGGGAACGCCCGAGTCGGTAATTATTGAGACACCAAAACAGGTCATGTTCATATGACGGGCTACAATCACTTCAGGCACTGTTGACATACCAACGGCATCGCCTCCAATGATACGAAAGAATTTGTATTCGGCAGGAGTTTCAAAAGTTGGGCCGGCAGTACCCACATAGACGCCTTGCCTTATTTCAACACCTATTTTATTAGCAATTTTTTTAGCTCGTGCAATCAGGTCATGACTGTACGGCTGACTCATATCAGGAAACCGGGGCCCCAGTTCAGCAATGTTTTTTCCAAGCAAAGGATTGGCTCCAAACATGTTGATGTGATCATCAATAATCATGATATCACCTACTTTATAATCAGGATTAAGCCCACCACTGGCATTTGAAACGAGCAAGTGTTTAATCCCTATTTGTTTCATAACCCGAACGGGAAAGGTTACTTCCTTCATTGTATAGCCTTCGTAGTAATGAAACCGACCTTGCATGGCCAAAACTGGCTTACCTTTTATCTTACCAAATATTAGTTGCCCTTTATGCCCTTCTACTGTAGAAACAGGGAAGTTGGGTATATCTTTATAGAGTATTGTGGTTTCAATATCTATTTCATTTACTAACCCGCCAAGACCGGTTCCAAGAATTATCCCGATTTGAGGATTGGTTTTTTGGGCTGACATCAAAAACCGCGCGGTTTCACTAATTTTTTCCAACATAGTTATTTATTTTTTTTTCAAAAAGAGGCTGGCCTTCAAACAAAAATTTAAGCTCAATAGGAATATACCAAATTTTCTTTAAAAATTGATTTGATAAACCTGATAATGACAACAAACGTATAGCATCTTTTTCGGTTGTCAGGAGTAAAGATTCTTTGTTTTTCTCATTAAAACAAAGATTTTCCATTTTTTTTAAGTCGGCCGTAGTAAAATCATGATGATCAGGAAATCTGAGTGTATTCACCGGAAGATTAAATTTTTTTACCATAGTAAAAAAGGGCTCAGGGTTACCAATTCCTGCCATGGCAATTAACGAACAGTCTGATTCTTTTATCAGATTCAGGAATGATTTTGATTGAGAAACCAATGGTGTTGGGAGTCCATATGTAATGGAGGTAAAAAACAGAGTGTTTGACACTTTTACCCTGAGTTTTTTCTGAATAATAGCAGCTTCTGTTTCAGATAGACCCGATGGACATTTATTAACAACAATAAGATCAGCACGACGCATTCCTTTAACTGATTCCCGCAGATTTCCTGCCGGGAGACAGAAATCCTTCCAGACGGGTCGATAGTAATCCATTACTAAAATGGATAATCCGGGCTTTACGTATCGGTGTTGAAAGGCATCATCTAAAACAACAACTTCGGGAGAGTCTGGTCTTTCAAGTAGAGCCATCATTCCTTTGCGACGTTTTTCGGCTACGATAACCATCAGGTCTTTAAATTTCGATTTAATTTGCATCGGTTCATCCCCAATGGTGAAGTAGTCGGCCTTATCGTCGGCTATAATAACACCTTTGGTTTTTCGTCCATATCCACGGCTTAGCAAAGCACTCCGTTTGTTCTTTTCAAGATGACGGAGAATAAGTTCGGTGAGCGGAGTTTTTCCGGTACCACCAACTGTAATATTACCTACTGAAATTACGGGTATTGAATAACTGGTTGACTTAAGAATGCCATAATCGAAAAGCCAGTTGCGTATAGAGGTTGCAACTGCGAAAATTATCGAGAAAGGATATAGTAAAAGTCGAAACCGGTTTTTATTCATCTGTTTATAATTTGATTTTTATCGGTCACATCGCCTCCCGTCTTTTGGACGGGACCTTGTCGCCCTACAAAGGCAGAGAACTTACCACTTAGTTCAATATAAAATAACCCCGCTTTTAAAACGGGGTTATTGTTTCACACTTTGTTTTTAATCTTGTAATAGATTCAATAAATAAACAATTTTGAATCTCACTTTTTAGTTTATGTTAATATCGTATGGGATTCGCGTTTGAACCGGATAAGCTGTTTTAAGGTCATGTATGGTTTTCAGAAGTTTGTAATCTTCCCCAAGTACCATCATCCCAAATTTTGCTGATGCTTCACCGGTGAGATCTTTAATAATCTGCTCAACGGATGAAAGCATTTCAGGTAATTCTTCAATACGATAGGTTTCCAAATTTGCCATTCTTGCTGCAATGGCAATTGCATCATCTATCCCCCCAAGTTTATCAACAAGATCTATCCCAATGGCATTTTCGCCACTCCAAACACGTCCTTCGCCAACTTTCCCAATAACGTCTTTTGTGGTTTGGCGACCATCGGCACAGCGCTGCAGGAATACGTTATAAAACCGTTCAATATATGCCTGCATAAGTTGTTTTTCATCAGCGGTAAAGGGACGGTCAATTGACGGCATGTCAGAATAAGTATTGGTTTTAACGCGGTCGGTGGTGATACCAATTTTCTTTAACAATTCTTTGGTGTTGGGAATAATCCCAAACACACCAATGCTTCCGGTGAGTGTTGTTGGATGAGCAACAATGCTGTCGGCTGCACAAGCTATGTAATATCCGCCCGAAGCGGCCAAATCGCCCATGGAAACCACCACAGGTTTTGTTTCTTTGGCTAATTTAACTTCGCGCCAAATAATTTCAGAGCCAAGGCCTGAACCACCAGGTGAGTTAATGCGTAAAACAATGGCTTTGATGGAGCTGTCGCGGCGTGCTTCACGTATGGTGCGACTCAGTTTGTCGGCTTGTATGCCACCGCTATTACCATCGGTGCTACCATCCACGATTTCCCCTTCGGCATAAATTACTGCAATTTTATTTTTTTCCAGACCTTTTTTCTTACCTGGAAGATAAACCTGGGAATAATTTTTAAGATCTATGGCATTTAAATCATCTTTTTGTTCAGTGTTAGTAAGCTCCTTTAAAATATCAATGACTTCGTCTTTGTATTTGAATTCATCGATAAGGCCTGAAGCGATTAACAGTGAGTCTTCGCGAAACATAGGCATCATGCCAGCCGTTTGGTTGAGTAATTCTGAATCAATTCCTCTGGATTTTGCTATTTTCTGCAATATATGGTTCCACATGGAGTTGACGTATGTTTGTGTTTGTAAACGAGCTGGCTCACTCATTGATTCCAGAAGGAACGGTTCCACTGCCGATTTGAACTCGCCATGTTTGAATACCTGCATTTCTACTCCAAGTTTATCAAGAGTTCCTTTGTAAAAAGTATGAACAGAACTAAGGCCTTTAAATTCAAGCATGCCGGCTGGATTTAAGAATATTTTATCGGCGGCACTGGCTAAG
>CAZSQG010000017.1:3713-55178 GCA_964608615.1 uncultured Marinilabiliaceae bacterium | reverse complement strand
TCTTCCTCACTGCAGCTCCTTTGTCTGCTTAGGCCGCTTGTTCCAAAGCTCCGTTTCCCGCCCCGCGGGACAGGCTGTTCCTCACTCCACTTTTTTGCAGCCACTATCCCAACGCTAGCTCATGGCTGTTTTACCCCTCAGCTCGGCGTAGTCTTGTGTGTAAGAATATGCGTTGGGTGACTACGTCGAATCTCTACCGGCAATTTGTAACTGCCACCTGACAATAAGAATTATAAAATTCATTATCTTATTGATATTTTAACTTTGCCGGCAATAATAGTTAAATAGGTGTAGTCAGGAGACTACAGTGGTTTTAACGACGAAGTTGCCGCTCGGCTCTGCCGCTTTGCTTGCAAAGAAACTTCGCCGAGCGGGGTAAAAAAAGGGAAGACTTCAGGTTCAAGATTAAAGTTCTTAAACAAGAAAGGAGTCCCGATAATTATACACAAACCCTATCCAACCGGTATCATGAACACTATCAGTTAAAACAAATTAAGGAGGTGTTAGGATTATGAAACGAGCAATATGAGAATTTTTATAACCAGAAGAATCACAATAAGCGAGTTTCCCTTCTCAATAGGGGGGGGCAGGCTATCTGACCTTTAAAATTGCCTCTGCGTTAAAAATTTTAAATCCTATTTTTATACCGATTCTAAACAACTTCTCAAAAAAAGAACTTTTCTATTCAGGTATTTGACTGCCGAATTAATTTGCTATTTTAGGGGACTATTTTAGTGGTATTGAACTTCTGTTTCTCAGAAAAAAGCCATAATTTGTTGTTTTAAACCTTCGGCATGTGGAGTTTTAAAAGTATTACCCGATTTTACATCGAGGGATTCCGGAATATGCCGGGATGGGCCCGCACGCTCTGGGTTATTATTCTGTTAAAGCTGTTCATTATGTTTGTGGTGTTCAGGCTTTTTTTCTTTCAAAATGTACTCAAAACCCGGTTCAAGAGCGTCGATGAGCGCGCCAATCATGTAATTGAACAAATAACAAGGCCATAAAAACAAAAATTAGGACAATACTTTTTTAGGCAAAAAAGCAAATATAGTCTTAAATATCACCAGATATAAAGAGGAAACAAGAAACAAATTCATTTCAAGATGCTTGAAAACATTGATTTTGCATTAGTGGATTGGTCGAGGGCACAATTTGCCCTAACCGCCATGTTTCACTGGATTTTTGTGCCATTAACCCTGGGGTTAGGCTTTATACTGGCTTTTATGGAGTCCATTTACTACAAAACCCGTGACCCTGAATGGAAGATGCTCACCAAGTTCTGGATGAAGCTTTTTGGCATAAATTTCGCTATTGGTGTGGCCACAGGCATCATTCTGGAGTTTGAATTTGGAACTAACTGGAGCAATTATTCATGGTTTGTTGGCGACATTTTTGGTGCGCCTCTGGCCATTGAGGGCATCATGGCATTTTTCCTTGAGAGCACTTTTATTGCCGTCATGTTTTTTGGCTGGGATAAAGTTAGCAAACGGTTTCACCTTGCCGCTACGTGGCTTACAGCAATTGGTGCTACTCTATCGGCCTTGTGGATACTGGTAGCCAATGCCTGGATGCAAAACCCCATTGGCACAGCTTTTAATCCCAACACAGCACGCCATGAGATGACCAATTTCTGGGATGTACTCTTTTCTCCTTCAGCGGTTAACAAGTTTGTGCATACAACCACATCAGGATTTGTGTTAGCTGCCATTTTTGTATTAGGAATTAGCAGTTGGTTTCTAATTAAAAAACGTGAAGCACTTTTTGCTAAACGCAGTATTATTATCGCATCCGTTTTTGGTATTATCAGCTCAATCATATTAACAATAACAGGCGACAGCTCAGCTAAATATATTGTTAAAACCCAGCCAATGAAATTTGCCGCCATGGAAGCCCTCTACGAAGGGAGGGAAGAAGCACCTCTGATTGCATTTGGAATTCGAGCCGGAAAGGAGAACCACAAAAACATGAACGCTGATAGTCAGGCCGATTTTGTTTTCAAGATCGAAATTCCCAACATGCTCTCTTTTCTGGCTTATGGTAACCCAAACCAATTTGTTGCCGGCATGAAAGATCTTATAATGGGGAATAAAGAGCATGGCATTATGTCGTACCACGAAAAAATTAAACGTGGCTACCATGCCCAACAATCGCTTATTGCTTACAAAAACGCACAAAAAAATAATCCTCAGGGCGAAGAATACAAAGCCTTAAGAGCAAAATTTGCCGATCCTGCATTTATGAGCGATTACTTTAGCTATTTTGGATACGGCAACTATTTCGACCCCAATCCTGAAGTGCTTGAAAAAAATGCTTTTAAAATGGTTCCTCCCATATCCATGACTTTTTATGCCTTCCATATTATGGTGATACTGGGCTTTTATTTTTTGGCTCTATTTGTACTTTTTCTTTTCCTTGTTTTGCGTAACCAGCTTAACAATAAAAAATGGTTGTTATGGACAGCCGTATGGACTATTCCCTTAGCCTATATTGCCAGCCAGTCAGGATGGATTGTGTCCGAAGTGGGACGCCAGCCATGGATTATTCAGGATTTAATGCCCACCATGAAAGCTGTTACACAAATTGACAGCAGCGCCATAATCATCACTTTTGGGCTGTTTACCGTAACTTTTTTAGGACTCTTTATAGCAGAAGTAAAAATCATGACCCGACAAATTAAAAATGGACCAAACAAAGGAGGACACAAATAATGTTTGAAACACTTTCACTTTTAATGCTTCAACAATACTGGTGGATGATCATCTCTCTGCTTGGAGCCATACTGGTTTTCCTCATGTTTGTTCAGGGAGGACAAACACTTATTTACACAATCGGGAAAACCGATATGGAGCGCACCATGCTCATCAACACTCTTGGCCGTAAGTGGGAATTTACATTTACAACACTGGTAACATTTGGAGGCGCATTCTTTGCTTCCTTCCCGTTGTTTTACAGTACTAGTTTTGGAGGGGCTTACTGGGTTTGGATGATTATTCTTATTGCATTTGTTATTCAAGCAATTTCGTACGAATACCGCAGCAAACCCAACAATTTTTTCGGATCCCGTACTTATGAAGTTTTCCTTTTTATCAATGGACTCATAGGCACACTATTCATTGGAACCGCTGTTGCCACGTTCTTTACCGGATCACCCTTCTCGGTTAACATGCTTAACCAATCACAATGGGAAACACCCTGGCATGGCCTTGAACTGGCATTAAACGCACATAACCTTTCACTTGGATTAACCGTTTTTTTTCTGGCACGAACAATGGCTCTGCTATATTTTATGAATTCGGTAAACAACGAATCCATTAATCAACGCGCTCAAAAACAACTATGGTTTAACGCCATTCCCTTTGTAATATTTTTTCTGATTTTTGTAATCTGGCTTATGTTGCGCGATGGATTTGCAGTAAATCCCGAGAACGGTGAAATATTTATGCAAGCCAATAAATACTTTATCAATTTAATTGAGATGCCGTTGGTTTTAATAGTTCTCCTTACCGGAATAGGGCTGGCATTGTCAGGTATTATCAAGAGCTTACTAAAGAAAACATCTTCAGGCATATGGCTTACAGGACCCGGGGCCATCCTTACGGTTTTTGCTCTGTTCCTGATAGCTGGTTTTAACAACACCTCGTTTTATCCATCAACTTATGGTGATTTACAAAGCTCATTAACCATCAGGAATTCTTCATCGAGCCATTTTACCCTTACGGTTATGAGCTATGTATCATTGATGGTGCCATTTGTTATTGCTTATATCTGGTATGTTTGGAAAGCTATAAATAACAAAAAAATCGATAAGGAAGAATTAACATCAGGTGATACACATGTCTATTAATTCGGTCTCTTCACAAAAGAGATGCACCTGATAACGACAATGCAAATCTGCGTAATAACAATAAACATAATTATAGAGACACCAAACAACCATTTGCCACCCTGACTAGCCCAGATAACAGTCAAGCATACAAAAGATTACTTGACATAATACTCCAACTAAAAAACCCTTTCTGTTTTCAATCAACTCATACCATTTCGGTAATCTATCCTAACCTTTTTTACATACCAAACTAATTATGATAGAATAAAGTACATAAACAGGGATGATCAGAGCCAAAGCGCCGGCTCCAAGAATAATCATTGCTGCCAAAGACACCACTAATAGAATATAACGTGGCTCATTACCCTTAAAACCAAATTTTTTGAATTTTAAAGAGAACATAGGTATCTCGCTGACTAAAAGACCGCAAAAAACGGCAATTAATGGCAGTATAAACCATGGTGAGGCCAGGGGTTGAATCCAAGCCTGGCCTGAATAAATAAGGTAAACAAACGACACCGTAAACATACCGGTTGCAGTTGTTGTGAGACCAATAAAATTCTCAGACTGACGAACATCATTGTTAAACTTAGCCAATCGCAACGCTGAAAAAACAGTTAAAACAAAAGGCGAGAGCAAAAGAGCCTGTTCACTCAAGCCCAGATTCCAATACGCGCCTCCCCAGCTGTCGGTAAGATAAAAATGCAATAACGACGAAAAGGCGGCAGCAGGAGCCAGACCAAAACTTATCAAATCAGCCAATGAATCCAGATCCTTACCAATAGCGCTATAGGCGTTTAGGAGCCGTGCAGCAAATCCATCAAAAAAATCAAACACTGCGGCAATCAAAATACACCACACAGTAATATCAGGTCGTCCGCTTATAGCAAAATAAACCCCAACAGCTCCAAGAAGAAGGTTGAGACTGGTCAGAAAATTTGGTAAGTGACGTAATAAAAGCATAGCATCAATTTTTGTTCGTATAAAAATAGTTATTTAATTATAACCATTTAAAAACTGTTTGAAATTCTTTTAGTGAAGAGTTACAAGGCTAATGAATAATAAAACGAATTTTAAGATGAATAGATTTGATAATAATAGAACTTTTTTCTCATACGTAAAAATTTAGCTCTAATTTTGGTTTGTATTTACCCACACAAATCAGAATAGAGCCAAAAATTTATTATTCCTCAAATCTGAAAAATCTGTACTTTATTGTACAACTATTGTACACTAATCCAGATCGTGGCTAAAAAAAAACACACAGTCATTTATAATCCTTTCCTACACGGGTTATTTTATTGCTCGTTAAAACCGCTAGTCATAGCTCGACTGTTAGACTAATAAAATATTATGCTTCGGATTTCCATTTAACTCAAGCCCTCACTTTCAGATAATCATAATAATTTATGCGAGTTAGAAGTTTCTAAAATAGTTGTTTCTTGAAACAATTATTGAGGATTATCGTAATTAAGAGGTTCTAAATTATAAGTAATGAGATTACATTGGACACCTGATTTATCGGTTAAAAACAACAAAATTGATAAAGAACACCAACGTTGGATTGAATTATTCAATAATTTCTATAGCGGAATAACCGACGGCAAACCCAAAGAACAGCTTGAGCAACTAATTCTTGGCCTTCTCGACTATACCAAGTACCATTTTTCAAGTGAAGAGCAATTTATGCAATCTTTAAACTACCCCTATATAGCTGAACACAAGGCTAATCATGATTTTTTTGTAAATACAACTGAGGAGTTATATAAAAACCTATCCAAGAAAAAATCAGGTCTTTCACTTGAGACAATAAAACCACTAAAAAAATGGCTAGTAAACCATATCATGGGAGCTGATCTTCAGTATGCCCACTTTGCAGAAGAAAAAAACAAGAACAATTATTAACCTGAATTTTGTTATTACATGGTCTCCGAAATAAAGCATTGGTTTTCCAGAACTGGACAAGGAACATCAATTTCATTTCTTATCACTAAACCCTATTAAGCTAAAAATAAATTTTAAAGCTTAAGAGGTAGACCATCCCGCCAATATAGTTAGGATTATTCAACACACGAAAAGTTGTCGTTGCCCTAATCGACTCATAACCTATCTTACAAATCATTAACTTTTAATATTATATCTAAATGCCGCGCTGCCAATTCCAAAGACATGGCAGGCTCCACTGTTCCATCAAGCACCTCCACAAAATGCTTTGACAGCTCATCATCATCGTTTTGTTGTGATACATCTATCTCAACCGTTCTCTTATATGCCTGTCCTTTTCCATCATCATCAACACCAAAAATCTCAATTATATTTGAGTCCCACGTACAAAAAGAAAGCCTCACTCCGCCTTTGGTCCCATATATCCGTGTTTCATTCACTGCCTCCATATTGGCATGAGCCGCTCTTTCCCAGTAATAATTCAACCCATTATCAAATAAAAGCCGGGCTGCAAAGTGCTCTTCCACATCGTAAATCTCACTTCCGGAATCCTTATTATCGAGCTTATCCCTTATAAAAAAAGGCGTTACACTTTTTAGCTGAGCACTATCGCCCAACAAACCCAAATGAAACGAAAGATCATACACACCCCAATCCATTAATGGTCCACCTCCAGCCTGAGATTTATCCAAAAACCATTTTGCCGATGGATGATACTCCATACCCGGACGACTTTGCATCGCCACCGAGTTATGATGGATATAATAAACAGACCCCAACTTACCCGAATGAATCAACTCTTTTACAAACTTGTATTTGGGCTGCAATCTGCTATGACGGCAAGAACACTCTAACACCTTTAGATGAGGATATTTTTTTCGGGCATTCACCATCTTAACCAATTCATCCCTTGAAATAGCCATTGGCTTTTCGAGCAACACATACTTACCCGCAGCCAATGCCTCCAGGAACATCTGACAATGAAGGACAGGAGGAGAAGTAATCACCACTGCATCTACTAGAGGATCATTCAATATATCATGATAATCAGTAGTCCCGCGTGAAATTCCATACTTGTTCTGAAAGGATGGCAACAAATCGGCATTATTACGTGCAACCCACTTAAGATCAACACGCCCTGTCCTCAACAAACCTGATGCATGTTTTTCGGCAATCATGCCTGCACCAATAATTCCTATTTGGTATTTTTTCACAATTCTAAATCTTACTTATTATACAATTGTTGTTAATATCTCACGTAAAAACAAATTCTACTTGCTAAATTCCACATAACAACCTCCAATAGCAGATCTTTTCAAGATTAGCTATTACATACAACGCACGTTAAATTTACCCTCATTAATTAACAAAAAAACTTCTATGATTCAATAATTTTGGTAATAAAAAACAAAAGCAGAAACTACGATTCTTTTCCTCCAGATAACCAATACTAATTGAAGAAATACGAAACAGATAATCAGTCAATTTACAGTCATAATCATGGCTGTTTCGCCACGATTGCCAGAACATTTTAACTAAACATCTCGAAAATCGCAAAAATTTATTGGAATCTAGAACAAAAAGTAATATTTTTGCAATGATTTAAAACAATAATCATGACACAACAATTGCATAACCACGCTCATCATCATCTCCTTTTTTAAGGGTGGGCTTGTTATGCATATATTCAAATATAACAAAAGGCTTACCCTGTGCGGTAAGCCTTTTTTATTTTATAAACTTTGATAAATAATAAAAACAATATAACATGGAAACAAAACTTCGCATAGCCCTTCAAAAAAAGGGAAGGCTGCACGACGACAGCATGGCATTAATGAAAGAAGCCGGCATAAAATTCAACCTTGGTAGCGGACGACTAGTAGCTTCGGCTAATGGGTTTCCCATCGAAGTTTTATTCCTGAGGGACGATGACATACCTCAAACAGTAGCTGATGGCGTGGCTGACATAGGCGTGGTAGGCGAAAACGAATATGCTGAAAAAGGTTTCGACCTTAACATCGCAAAGCGACTTGGATTCAGCAAATGCCGCTTATCACTGGCCATGCCCAAAGGTGAAAACTACACCGATTTTTCATGGTTTAATGGAAAGAAAATCGCTACTTCCTATCCAAATATCCTAAAGAAATTCTTTAGCGAGAAAAAAATAAATGCAGATATTCACGAGATTGCCGGATCAGTTGAAATTGCCCCTGGAATTGGGCTGTCAGATGCCATATTCGATATTGTCAGCTCTGGTAGTACTCTGGTGGCTAACAGCCTAAAAGAAGTGGAAGTCGTGATGAAATCAGAAGCCTTACTGATTGCCAATAAAAACATGAGTGCTGAAAAGAAAGAACTTCTTGAACAACTTTTATTCAGATTTAATGCGGTTCAGGCTTCCAACTCAAACAAGTACATACTTCTTAACGCACCAACCAATAAAATACCTGATATTGTTAAAATCCTCCCGGGAATGAAAAGTCCTACGGTGCTTCCGTTAGCCAAGGAAGGATGGAGTTCAATACACTCAGTTATTAAAGAAGAAAAATTCTGGGAAATAATCGGGCAGCTTAAAGCCAACGGAGCTGAAGGAATTCTGGTTATTCCAATTGAAAAAATGATTCTGTAAAAACATTATTTATGCAGACCTTTCTTTATCCTGATAAAAACCAATGGCCCGAATTACTGTTGAGGCCCAACAACAATCAGCAACTTTTGCTCGAAAAGGTTAAACCAATTGTAGAAGCCGTTAGGACAGGTGGCGACAATGCGCTTAAATCCCTTACTAAACAATTCGACAAAATTGATCTTACATCATTTTTAGTAACTCAGGAAGAAATTGATCAGGCCTGTCTGACCATCGACAGTGAGCTAAAGGCAGCTATCAATCATGCAATGAGGAATATAAGATCCTTCCATCAAAGTCAGCAGCATATCATAAAAAAGGTTGAAACTGAACCGGGAGTTACCTGCTGGCAAAAAAGTATTCCCATAGAAAAAACAGGTCTTTATATTCCCGGAGGGTCTGCTCCGCTTTTTTCCACCATTCTAATGCTGGCTGTACCAGCTCAAATTGCGGGTTGTAGCCAAATCTATCTTTGCACTCCTCCCGGAGCCGATGGAAAAATTAATCCGGTTATTCTTTACACCGCGAATTTAACAGGTGTTACGTCAATCTTTAAAGTTGGTGGAGCTCAGGCAATCGCTGCCATGGCTTACGGTACAGAAACGATCCCAAAAGTAGATAAAATTTTTGGCCCGGGTAATAGTTATGTAACAGCAGCCAAACAGCTTGTAACCATTGATGGGGTTGCCATTGATTTACCGGCAGGACCATCCGAAGTTGAAGTTATAGCCGATGAAAGTGCCAATCCCATATTTGTTGCAGCCGATTTATTATCGCAAGCTGAGCATGGAGCCGATAGTCAGGTAATATTAGTAACTTCGAGTCAAACACTGGCAACAGAAGTAATTGAAGAGGTGAATAAGCAAGTAAGCCTGCTTCCCCGAGCTGAAATAGCAAAAAAAGCACTTGAAAACAGTCGTGTAATCATTTTGAAAAACCTGGAGGACATAATTGACATAACCAACCTTTATGCCCCCGAGCACCTTATTCTGGAAGTTAAAAATGATGATAAAGTGGCCGAAAAAATCATCAATGCCGGGTCGGTTTTTATGGGGCATTTCTCCCCCGAGAGCGCTGGCGATTATGCCTCGGGAACCAACCATACCCTGCCAACGTACGGCTATGCTAAAGCTTATAGTGGTGTAAATCTGGATAGTTTTACAAAAAAAATAACATTTCAGAAAATAACTCCCGAAGGATTGCAAAGTATAGGTCCAATTATTGAACTTATGGCCGAAACTGAACACTTGTATGCACACAAAAATGCCGTAAGTGTAAGATTACAGAACTTACAAAAAAGATAAAAAATGATTATACTTAAAATCCATAATCCAGCTATTGATTGATTAATTAATAAATCATTAGGCTTCAGATTTGAATTAAAAACAAACCCGGAGTATCAATCATTAATAATTGCGGATTTTAGAATTATATAAAAGACAAGCTATAACTAAAAAACAATTTCATTATTATCTATCCTTCCTTAATATATGAATCTGATATTATGAAACGCCCATGATTGCGGAGAATCACAAACACCAATGAAAATAGCAATCATGAAGTTCCATACAACCTTTAAGAAACAAATTATTTAAGTATGAAACCACTCGAACAACTTCTACGCCCAAACATACTAAACCTAAAGCCATATTCTTCGGCCAGGTCTGAATATACAGGAGAGACAGGTGTTTTTCTCGATGCCAACGAAAACCCGTTTAACGCTCCATACAATCGCTATCCCGATCCCTTTCAGCGTAAGCTAAAAGTTAAAATAGGCAAGCTAAAACAGGTTGACCCCTCAGGCATATTCCTCGGTAATGGATCCGACGAACCTATTGATCTTGTTTATCGTGCTTTTTGCGAACCCGGCAAGGATAATGCCGTTTCCATTGATCCAACTTATGGCATGTACCAGGTGGCCGCCGATGTTAACAATGTAGAATTCAGGAAAGTTCTTCTTACCGATGATTTCCATCTGGATGTAAACGCACTGCTGGCTGCCACCGATAATAATAGCAAACTGCTTTTTCTTTGTTCACCCAATAACCCTACCGGTAATTGTTTTAAGCATGAAGATATTCAGAATCTGTTAATCGGCTTCAATGGCATTGTGATCCTTGATGAGGCTTATGTTGATTTTGCCCCGGGTAAAAGCTTTCTTCCCAAACTGGCACAATACCCAAATTTGATTATCCTGCAAACATTCTCCAAAGCCTGGGGTATGGCAGGAATTAGACTGGGCATGGCATTTGCCAAACCTGAAATCATTAACGTTTTAAGCAAAATAAAATATCCTTACAATTTAAATATCCTAACCCAACAAAAAGCATTAGAACTGATTGACGATAGTGAACAGACCAATAAATGGGTCGCAACCTTGCTTAAGGAAAGAGAGACGCTGACTTCTGAGGTAATGAATTTACCCTTTGTAACTAAAATTTACCCTTCAGATGCAAATTTTATCCTGATTAAGGCCCATGAACCAAAAAAAATATACAATTTTCTGGTTGAGAAACAAATAATTATACGCGACCGGTCGTCAGTATCATTGTGTGCAGGCTGTTTACGTATTACGGTTGGCTCGGCCGGGGAAAACAAATTACTGGTGGAAGCATTAAAAAAATATTCATAAATTCTAAATCATGACTTGTTATTCGGGCTGAATCCACTAATTTTCGAGCCACTTAATCAACCTATGAAAAATTGATTTATGAAAACTTCAATAATCCTGATGATTACTTTACTCTCTTCTTTTTGTATTGCATTGAGCCAATCACCAATTCCGTTGTGGAAAGGAGAGATTCCGTTCAATAAAAAAGGTATCAGTGTTGAAGAGCTAAACGAAAACAACCGCATTTCAAAGGTTTCCATTCCGGTTTTATACCATTATGCAACTAAGACCTCTACCTCATCATCCAAAACAGCCATTATTATTGTTCCCGGTGGCGGATACATCCGCGAAGCTATTGACCATGAAGGATGGCTGGCTGCTGAATGGTTTAACAACCATGGAATTGAAGCATTTGTACTCAAATACAGATTACCCGATACTGAATTAACTACTAATTCGCACATGGTTCCCTTGATGGATGCTCAGGAGGCTATTGCTCTTGTGCGGTCCAGAGCAGTTGAATTTGGTATCAACCCCCATAAAATTGGCATTATCGGTTTTTCTGCCGGAGGTCATTTGGCTGCCTCTGCTTCCACTCTTTTTGCTTCTCCGGTTAACACTATGCAATCAACAGAAGCCATACATCCGGATTTCTCCATCCTTATGTACCCGGTAATTACCATGGACGACCACTACACGCACAAGGGAAGCAAAGAGAATCTGATTGGAACAAATCCATCGCAGCAAATAGTTGAGCTTTTTTCTCTCGAAAACCAGGTCTCCGATAAAACACCTATAACACTTATAGTTCATTCACTTGACGACAACACTGTACCAATCCATAATAGTGACTTATACGCAGAAAACCTTCATAAAAAAGGCGGTGATGTGACCAAAATTACGCTTCCCACAGGTGGTCATGGTTTTGGCTTTCGCTCCAATACTCCTGTAAGTTCATGGACAAAATACCTTGAAGTTTGGCTTAACACAAAAATTTTAGCTCAATAAGATGAAGAAAAAAGTACTCTTTATAGATCGTGACGGTACCATAATAATAGAACCCCCAGTTGATTTTCAGGTTGACAGCCTTGAAAAACTGGAGTTCTTTCCAAAGGTTATACGCAATCTTAATATTATTGCATCAAAGCTTGATTTTGAGTTGGCTATGGTGACCAATCAGGATGGACTTGGAACGCAATCTTTTCCGGAAGACACATTCTGGCCCACACATAACAAAATGCTTAAAATTCTGGAAGGTGAAGGCATTCGCTTCGATAAATTTTTTATTGACCGTTCATTTCCCCAGGACAACGCCCCTACCCGTAAACCCCGCACCGGAATGCTGACCGAGTACTTCACCGATGCTTATAACTTAAGTGAATCATTTGTTATAGGTGACCGGATTACCGATGTGGAACTGGCTAAAAACATGGGGTGTAAGGCAATTCTGGTAAACCCTGCCAATACAGGCAAACAGCTACTTGAAGAAAACAATTTGAGCGAACATTGTGTTCTCGTGTCGTCCGACTGGGACGAAATTACAAGTTTTCTCTTCCGCAGTGAACGCACAGCAGTAGTTGACCGCTCCACCGCTGAAACATCCATACATATTGAACTTAATCTCGACGGAACGGGTAAATGCAACATTAGCAGCGGATTGCACTTTTTTGACCATATGCTGGAGCAAATAGGACGCCACTCGGGATGTGACTTAACCATACAGGTTAAAGGCGACTTGCAAGTTGACGAACACCATACCATTGAAGATACCGGTCTTGCACTAGGCGAAGCATTTAAAAAAGCCCTGGGTAATAAGCTTGGTATTGATCGTTATGGCTTTTGCCTTCCCATGGATGACGCTCTGGCCCAAGTGGCCATTGACTTTGGTGGCCGTCCATGGCTTGTTTGGTATGCCGAATTTAAACGCGAAAAAATTGGCGATGTACCTACTGAAATGTTCCACCATTTTTTCAAAAGCTTTTCAGACACATCTTTGAGTAACCTAAACATCAAAGTTGAAGGCAACAATGAACACCATAAAATAGAAGGAGTTTTTAAAGCTTTTGCAAAAGCCATTAAGGCTGCTATTCGTAAAGACCCTTTTAGTGATCAGTTGCCAAGTACAAAAGGGGTTTTATAAACTATTTACCGGTTTCCATATCGCTTAATTGCAAATCAAGAGCTTTTACTGATATCTGTATTTCAATAATTGAGGTGGCTAATGAAAATATCAACAAAACCAGGGCAATACCAAAAACAACTTCTGCAAAGGCTTGCCACTGTACATAAATCAGAAACATACAAACCACACACAACAAAAGACTTGATATACCCAGGATTTGCATTGAACGCGTTAACTTTAAACGTTTACGCATATTGTTAATCTGTCCAAGCAAAATTTGGTTAGGCGATTGCGTGAATTTCTCATGTAAGGTCCTTACCACTGAGGCATAAGCCAGAAAACGATTAGTATACGCCAGTAATATCAGCGAAATTGCAGAAAATAATAACGCTGGAGTAGTTAATGTAAGCTCTTCCATATTAGTCAAATAAATTGTTACTTTTAGGATTACCCAAAATCCACAGATATAGTCATAATTGTTTAACAGTCTGCGATTGATATTATTAAGACATTAAACGCAATATTGTAATTATCAAACAGTCAATCACTGACTTGCGAATTTAATCATTATCAAATTTGTACCTGTCAGGTACTTTAAAAGTTATAATAAACTTCATAATAACAAGATGAAACGAGCCATGAGTTAGGTCTATCACACAAAAAGGCATTATTACTTGGCGAGTTCCCCCGCTCATTAGCGGGGCTACCTGTCCCGGCTGAAAAACGGGAGGCTATGTGGCAATAAAAAATCAAACTATAAACACATAAAAATTCACCGCAAAGTGAGCAAAGGTAACCGCAAAGAACACAAAATTTTAATCACTAATTCTTTGCAACCTCTACGTTTAAAATTTTCATCATGTATATCGATATAATCAGCCTGACCCACCTGAGTAATTACACAAATTAGTATTCCAAGTTAAGACCAATTCTACAATCCAGAACAAGTAAATGATTAAAAAGTTGAATTTAAAATTCAAAAATTATTAATACTTGATCAGTTTAGGAATTTATAAAGCCCAATGACCAACTATTATCATCATTTATTACAAATAATTCCAACTACACCAATTTTATTTGTCCGTTCAAACTATTTTTCCAAATTTTACAATCTTAAATAAATAACATAATGGAACGAATTGCGATATTCCCGGGGTCCTTTGACCCATTCACTATCGGACACGAAAATATTGTACGCAGAGGCCTTAAACTTTTTGATAAAATCATAGTTGCTGTTGGACTCAACACCACTAAAAGTTACTTTTTTTCCATTGAAGAACGAGTTAGGTTTATAAACGCCGAATTTGCTGATGAACCAAGAGTAAGCGTTGAAAAATTTGAGAACCTTACTGTTGATTTTGCTCGTCAAAAAAATGCCGACTTTATTCTTAGGGGCATAAGAACTTCGGCCGACTTTGAATACGAGAGAGCAATTGCTCAGGTTAATCGTCTGATGACCTGCATCGATTCGGTTTTTTTACTTACAACACCACAACATACACCTGTAAACTCGTCTATAGTTCGCGATATCTTAAGACATGGAGGAGATGCTTCCAAGTTTATTCCACAAGCAATATATGAGCTTATAATAGAAAAAAATAAGAATAAGGTTATTAATTTATAATAGCTTGCATCCTTAATGACAGGCTTCAGGTCAGCTTTAGCAATATGAAAGCCGATTTGAAACAATCAAATAAATGACAAAGCGAAAACAAATAATAGCTTAAACAGAATACCGTACAGCTCTGAATTTCAAAGATATAATAATTTTGTCTGGCATTTTTTTCATTTGTTAGTTTTTTCGACAAAACAAGTATTTGAAATCACGTCTGAAGCTCCAGGAGAAAAGCAATGCTGAAGTTCAATAAAATCAGTCCCTAAGCCATGAATTTGAAAAGAGTACTAAATAAAACTCAGAAACGTTTTATTCTGGTATAAAATATGTTCTTAACATTTTTGCATGAAATAAATATGTTAAAGTTAAAACAATAAAATCCGGGATTATTTTTCATCTACAAAACAATCAATTCCTTACATGATAAAACATTGGTTAATAAGCATTTTTTTCCTATTTACTTCTATTACATTATTCTCAAATGTAACAGCCGACAGCGTTCGTTTTATCGGTAAAGCTCCAGATTACGCCGGTTACCATATCGTTTTTTACCAATACTCCAATTTCATTATCCCCCAATCATCTCCAATAATCTCCATTGCCATTGATAAAACAGGTGCTTTTAACTTTACTTTCCCTGTTAACGAAACCTTTTATGCTTACACCGATCTGGGGCGGTTCAGAGCCTGGATTTATCTGGAGCCTGGACTAACCTACCATTTGGTATTACCCCCATTTGAACCAAAAACAGAAGCTCAGAAATTAAATCCTCATTTCCAGGCCGAAGAGATTCCTCTTGGTATTGCCAATGAATCGGCAAGAGCTTTAAACCGAAATATCCTGGAATTCAATGAGGATTTTGAACTGCAATACAACACAAATGCTGTGGCCCTGTTTGTTTCAGGCAATACCAACCAGGCCACAAAAATTGAAAATGAGCTTGAAAAGAAATATACCTTTAACCACCCTTATTTTAATGCACACAAGCATTTTTCGTATCTTAAATTGTGGCAAATGACCTTAAGGCGGCATGATCGCCAACTCATTAATGATTATCTATCGTCACACCCCGTTGAGTTTGATTTACCCGTGTACTGGGATGCCTTTAAAACACTCCTGTCTGGGTTCCTGCCTGGCAAATTCGCTGGTTCCGATAATCAAAATTTTATTGAATCAATAAAAACAGGCACCCCCTTCGACTCCATCATTGGAATACTTACTACTGATACACTTTTTAGAAATCCTGTTTTTGCCGAATCAGTAATGCTGTTTACCCTCTTCGAATCCTATTACAACAAATCCATCGATCAAAATACAGCGCTTTCAATAACCCAATCGGCCATAACAAAAGCCTCTTCAAATGAAACGCGTCAAATAGCCACTCAGCTATTTCTTAAAATGTCGCAGCTCAGGCCCGGAAGTCCGGCGCCATCGTTTGCTCTAACCGACCTCAATGGCAAAATAAAAACCCTTGAAGACTATTCGGGCAAATTTGTATATCTCAACTTTATCCACACTAAGAATCACGCCTGTTTACAAGATCTTCAAACAATAGAGCAATTTGAGAAAACTTTTAAAAAAGAGCTTAATATTGTTTCAATCGTTCTTGATGATAATTTTGAAGCAATGGAAACGTTCCTGAAAAAAAACAACCGGTTTAACTGGGATTTCCTCCACTTTGGTTCATCTCCTGGTATTTTAACCGATTATAACATTAAAGGAGTTCCTTTGTATTACCTCATCGATCCCAAAGGCAATCTATGTCTCTCGCCTGCCCCATCACCGGAAGAAAATTTCAGTCAATTATTTATTGAACGATACCTTGAGTACCAGCGCTCAGAGCTACGTAAAAACCCTCCACGAGAGCGGTCAATATTTAAATGGTAACCATTACCTTTACTCTCAATAATTATTATTTTAGAACCTGAAATGAGAGTGAAAAACAAAAAAGTTACATTTTTTTGACGAAATCCTGATTTTTATTTACCAAAACATCGATTTTGTAATCTAATATTAACTAACTAATTACATAATTTAATAAGTTTGTATAATAATGTTAATTCAATTGTTATTATTTATGTTAATACATATTGAAAGACTTTACTTTACACCATGTTTTTCGTGATATTACATTTGAATACAGATATTTAAGCATATTATATCCCATCAATAGTTGAATAAATGTAATTGCATGATTTGTCGATATCAATTTAGATAAAGTAAATTTTTATTTTCGCATTAGGTATAATTAGCATTATAAAGTCAGTATCTGTTTTTACCGTTATTCTTGCCATAAATCACCAAACGGCGCGATTTAAAAAGTGAGATGAATGAATTAGGTCAACAAAAACAAATCAGGTTATGGACGAAAAGACTTAGCTAAACCAGTTAATTTACCATAAGGAATCAGGAGCTAAATATTTAATTGTCTGAGAACAATAACCAAACATGACACAAACAAACTTAATAGAAACAATAAAAAAGTCCCTTTCTTACGATGAGAAATTAGCTGATTGAAAAGAGAATAGAAATAGAAAATAATTATAGTAAAATGAAACACCGTTTTATAGCATCCATCATATTTGTGTTAATTGCTTTCATTTTTCTTGAAGATGGGGTTAATGCTCAATCAGCAGAGATCATAACAACCGATAAAGATATTTGTGAATTTGAGTCTATTGAAATCGAAATAAAGTTTATCGGCACTCCTCCCTTTAATGCTTATATTAAGATTTATAATAACGAAAATAACGTATGGCTTGGAAGCTACCCTTCTTTTATTAGTAATTGTACTCCTGCCGCTGATGGAATATGTAAAGCATCTTTCCCTTATCCTTCTTTAGTGGAATCAAGCAATCCGGATTTTTCCCAAATAAGAGTTGAGATAACAGAGTTTATGGATAATTCAGGCATCCCTAGTACCAATGTAACTGGCCAAACCATTATCACCTCATATACCAAACCAACTCCCAATCCAATTGTGGATGCTAATAATTGTGGATTATCCATACCACTTACTGCAATACCAGGCCCATATGGCGACATTTATGAGTGGACATCAACAGGGCCCTCGCTTGGATACTTTCTTCCGGGCAACAATCCATCAACAGTATTTTCGGCAACTACAGCGGGTATTTATGATGTTAACTTTAAAGTGAAAAACGGAGTATGCGAGGCCTCCGCTCCATTTAAAGTTGAGCTTAAGGGATCCCCAACAGGAGAAATATCAACTACATCAAAAGTTTGTGAAACAGGAACTGCCAAATTAAATCTTGATCTTACAGGGACTGGCCCGTGGGATGTACGTTACAACAATGGCGTTTCGAACTTGGATGAAAATGGAATTTTAGGAAATAACCATTCGTGGGATCTTAGCGTAACGGGAGAAACAACTTTTAAACTTGTCAGAATTGAAGACACTAGTACCGGGTGTACCTCAGCTTCCACACAAATGACAGGAGAAGCAACAGTTCTGGATCTGAAACAAACAGTGAATGCCGGCCCCGATGAAGTGGCCTGCGGAAATAGTTATACCATGCAAGCTATAGCGGGTGCAGGAACCGGAACCTGGAGCGGCCCCACAGGATCTACTTTTTCATCAGTCTCAAGTCCAACTTCTGAAGTAACAATTGCCGGCTTTGGACTGCAAACTTTTACCTGGACTCTTGATAACGAAGGATGCCTATCGGCAAACGATGTTACAATACGGTTTGTGGAACTACCTACCGTATCCATAATTGATGCAACACCTGCTGTATGTGAAGGCAGCACAGGGCAGGCAAACCTTAACTTAACAGGAAGCTCCCCCTGGAATCTTTCTTATTTAAGCGGTACTACACTTGAAAGCGCAAGCCTTACAGCTAGTCCGGCAATCATTTCTCTCTCTCCTACGGAAACCACAACCTACCACTTATCTAAAATAACCGATTATTACGGCTGTTCGTCGAATTACTCCACCCTGAATTTTACAATAATGGTGGATGAAATGCCCACCCCGAATGCCGGGGACAACATTGAAGTGTGTGGTTTGGAACCGGTTGAACTTACAGCTACGGCGTCCATTGGAACAGGGCAATGGACTGGGCCGGGAACCTTTGGCAATTCAGCTTCTCCTGGTTCTTCTTATGAAAACAACTTTGGCACCTACACCCTTCGCTGGACTGAGATCAATGGCGTTTGTGAAGCCTGGGATGAGACTGTTGTTACGTTTTGGGAAGCCCCCCAAACAACCAATGCGGGAGAAGACCAAACCTTATATCTAAAGTTTGAAACACAGATGCAAGCCGAAACTCCAATTGTTGGACTGGGAACGTGGAGCCTTATTAATGGCTATGGCAATATTGTTTCTGCAAATAACCCAACATCAGATATTACTGGTTTAAATTTTGGGAGCGCTACATTTAGGTGGACTGTAAGCAACGGCAATTGCCCAACTTTTGAAGATGACCTTACAATTGAAGTAGAAGGGCTGAAACATCCCACAGGTTTTTCACCCGATGGTAATGACATTAACGATAAGTTTATTATTACAGGTGCCACATATATTGAAAATAACGAGCTTATTGTTTTTAACCAGGCCGGGAAAGTGGTTTATAAAACTAAAGACTATCAAAACGACTGGTATGGCATAGGACTAGATGGAGACAAGGTTCCCGATGGATATTACTACTATATTTTTACAGGGAAAGGAATTAAACCAATAAAAGATTTTCTGGTTATTAAACGGCAAACCAGATAACAAAACAAACATGAAGCAACTGATTTTCACATTTTTACTACTCATAATCATCACTTTGACGGTGTCATCTCAAAAGAAAATGATTATGAGCCAGTACATGCATAACCGCTATGCCATTGATCCTGCTTTTGCCGGTTCACACGAAGTGCTTTCGGTATTTGGATCATACCGAAAACAATGGACTTCTGTACCAAAGTCACCCCAAGCCATGTTCTTTTCGGCCCATGCACCATTAAAAAACGAAAAAATTGCCCTTGGAATGATTCTTTTTAATGAGGAATTTGCAATAGCAAAAAATACAGGAGTCTCTTTGGCTTATGCCTACCGCCTTAATGTTGGAAATCAAAATAAACTGGCATTTAGTATTAGTGCAGGCTTTACTTCATTGCGTTCGATGTGGAATAATGTAACCCTGGACGAGCCAAATGATCCAGCCTTTGGCGAAAACGAATCTGAAATTGATCCTCAGGTTGGATTTGGGATAGCTTGGTATGGGAATGATTTTTTTGCAGGGTTTTCTATTTCTGACCTCTTGTATAAAAACTCTATTAATCCGGAATCACCAATTTTTGAGCCATCTAAATCGGATTATATACTTACCGGGGGTTATCTTTTCAGAGTTAACAATTTCTTAAAAGTTCAACCATCCATGTTATTCCGGCTAAATCCTGATGAATATACATTGCTTGATGTGTCAGCAACAGCGATTTTTCAGGACATTATATTAGCCGGACTTACCTACAGAAATAACAAAGAAATTATTGCAATGGCCGGATGGCAAATTACACCTCAGTTACGTTTTGCCTATAGTTTTGATTATCCAACAGGAGACCTTGGAACACTCAACAATGGGAATCATGAGGTATCCTTGCAGTTCGATTTTGGCTATAAAATATTAACAACCAGTCCTAAGTTCTTTTAAACCATATTCCTATGCACCCGAAAATGGTCTATATAAAAACACTTATTCTAACTCTTTTCTTTTGGCCAACTGTTATTACAAACAGTCAGCAAATTGAATCCAACAAGCTTCGTATTAATACATCAGCAAGCGAAATGGCTCCATTTGTAGCCGATTCGATGCTTTATTTTGTTTCAAATCGTAAAAATTCCATTCTTATAAATGTTTTTAATCAACAAAACGAACATTTATACAACACATATCGGGCTCCTATTTTAAAAAATGGCAAGATAGGAAAGCCCGAATTATTTCAACCTGTTCAAGGACTATTGCTTCCCTCAGGACCTTTAGCCTTTTCTTCAAACGGTCAATTTCATATTATCACCCGAAATAAATATCAATCAATGCGTGAAGCCCGAACCAGTAAAAAAGAGATTCCATTGGGCCTTTACCAGTCGCAACATTTACCGGGTAATAAATGGGAGGCATATACTGCCATACCTTTCTCCGAAAATTCGGAATTCTCTTTCGGACAGCCATCATTATCACCAGATGGGCAAAATCTGTTCTTTATTTCAAACAAACCCGGCGGTCAAGGAAAAACAGATATTTATATGAGTACTAAAACAGCCGATGGCTGGAGCGAGCCTGAGAATCTTGGACCACAAATAAACACTGCAGGCCGGGAGCTTTTTCCTTACTATCACCCATCTGGCAGGCTTTACTTTTCGTCAGATGGGCATGATGGCCTTGGCGGACTTGATATCTTTTATTCGGTTTTCAATGGAAAATGGTCCACCCCTGTGCTTTTGGAAACTCCAATCAATTCGAATTATGATGATTTCAGCTGCTTTATATACCCGAATGAAACATCAGGTTTTTTTGCTTCAAACCGCGATGGAACCGATAACATCTATGAGTATAATTACATAATGGAGTTCTGTGAAAATGCTGAGGAAGTAGTGGAAGAAAACTACTGTTTCACCTTCTTTGAACAAACTGCCGGTGTTATTGATACCACAACTTTAAAATATAAATGGGAGTTCAGCGATGGATACGTAGCCGAGGGAATTGAGGTGGATCACTGCCTTCCAAAACCTGGCATATATCAAATAAGCCTCAACGTTATTGATGCTGTCACCGGTGAACAACAATACAATGTTGCCAGTTATGAACTACCCATTGAAAAACCTCAACAGGTATATTTTTCACTTCCCGAAAAAATAAAGGCAAATCAGCCCGTTGTATTACAGGCACAACTTACAGGATTTGATGATGCCGATAATATTGAATATTTCTGGGACTTTGGAGAAAAAGAAAGACAAATTGGTGAAACAATATCGCATATTTTTCGAAAAAAGGGTAAGTACCAGATCCGATGTGAAGCCTATTGGGGCGAAAACCAAAAGATTTGTTCATACCGAACAGTTATTATTGAATAAAAAACACACTGAATCATGTACATATCTAAAAAGATATTTTTCATTGTATTACTGTTGACTTTTACAGCCTTTACATCATTAAATGCACAGCCCGTGCCGGCGGTAGACGAAAACATACACGCCCTTGTAACTTTTGGTAAAGAGGGTGATCCCGCCTGGGGCGATGATGATTTTATTCAGATAATATTTTTCTCAATCCCGGAAAGCCATCAGGATCCATTTTTTATCCGTGTTTATGATCCCGAGATAGGCGGTGGTTTTGATGAGCAACAAGGCCTGTGGAATACACGGATGAATTATTCGGTGTTTGGTGGAAAAGGATCCTGTTCAAATGAAGACGCCCGAAAAATTATCAGGGATGGCAATTATAAAAGTGGAACTATGCTGGCATCACGAAGCTTTGGGGAAGATTCCAGATATGATGGTAAATACTATACGTTTGGACCTTTTAATCCAACCGAAGGAGAATTATTAAGTGATTATGGTGGATACGTTTTTAAGTTTATTGCTGAAGGAATAGCCGGAGATGACGGTAACCTTTATCATTTGGACCTTACCACCAACAAGAATGAAAACCGTCCAATTGAAGGGGCTTTTGCATTTTACTATAAATATAAGTTCCGTTTACATGATAATGTAAATGAAGTTTCTCATATTTATCCGTATATTGACGAAAGAGTGATAGCCATTAAACAAAGTAATTTCGACTGGGATAATGATGGCATCTTACGGATTATCTCGCCATCAAAAAACGGTGAACGAATGGCAGCGTCTGGCGATAATCATTGGGCAAATAGTTTGCACCAGATAGGGAAAGATGATATCAACTCATCGCTTGATATACAGATGATTAAAAATAAAAATGCCAAAATTAGAAATAACAATGTGGTTATTTACCTCGAAAACCAATATGGAGAGCTTATGCCCTTTTACAGTATCCCCATTGGAGGTATTCCAAAGTATAAATACAGTATTGGCATCAAACCTAAACAAACGATAAAATGATTTTTACTAATCATAATTTATTGAACAGAATCCTAATAGCATCATTTTTAGCCTGTTTTTACGTGCTCGCCAACGGACAATCGTTCAGGTTCAAAAATTATGATTCAAACATGGGCTTACCCCAAAACTTCGTGTATTGCGTTGAACAGGATGCCGATGGTTTTCTATGGATTGGAACAGGTGAAGGGTTGGTTAAATATGATGGCTTAAAATTCCAAACCTTTTCAATACGCGATTCACTTGCCGACGATTTTATCACAGATCTCTTTCTAGCTTCAAACGGAAAGGTATGGGCAGCACACAACAATGGAGGTCTTACTGTTATTTCCAAAAGCTTCACTCCTCTCAGTATTCCGGGAACCAATAGTCCGGTACGTCATCTTTGTCAGGATAAAAATGAAAATATTTGGGCTGTTGTTCAGAATAGCGGACCTGTTAGAATTAGTCCCGACCTAAAGATTACAACCTTCTTTGATACAAATAAATTAGGTTATAAGCTCTTCTATTCGATTTATCCCATAAATGAAAAGACCCTTCTTTTGGGAACATCCGAAGGATTAATGAAAATCACTATAAATAATAAGGGAGAGATTGAGACTGCAGAGGAGCTTGATGGTATTCCACTAACAACGGTTACCACAATAACTCCCAGAAAAGGTATAACTGATCAGTATTGGATAGGAACCGAGGACGAGGGTTTTTTCAGGTATTTAGTTGATGAATCGCAAGCAAGACAAATTATTGACAATCGCTTATGCCTCACCTTCAATATTCAAAATGAAAACATTCAAGACATCGTAGAAGAAGATGAAGGTCATCTGATAATAGCCACCTGGGGTAATGGAGTGATTAAACTATTTTTCGATCCCCTAATTCAGGATTTTACTGAATCATTTTCTTTCTCAACTAATAACGGACTCTCAGATAATTTTGTAAAAGACATCCTGTGCGACCGTGAAGGCAACTATTGGTTTGCGACCTATGGAGGAGGTTTATCCGTCCTCTTGGATGAAAGCATGGTGTTTTATAATCTTTCCACTATTGGTTTTCAAGACAATAAGACCCGCTCCGTTTATAAAGTTGATAGCACATTGTATATTGGCCTCGAAAACGGATTTATTAAAGCCGACCCATATTGTTTTACCGATTTTGAGTTTTACGACAAAGAAATGGGAATCCCTTCAGATGAGATAACAGGATTTTACAAATCGCCTAATGGCATCTTGTGGGTAGCATCAGGAAATAGCGGCCTTTTTTATCAGGAGGAAAACAGTAACAGTTTTAAACCATTCAACTATACCTCAAACAACACCGGTAAAAAAATACGCAACATTATTGGTAATCAAGATTATATTTATCTTGCTACATTTGGAGGATTTTTCCAGATAAACATCAAGACCGGCAAAACAATTCATCTAACCACTGAACGAGGACTCCCTCACAACAACATAAACTTCGTTTACAAAGACCGTAAAAACCAGCTTTGGATTGGTCCTAAAAACAGTGGAATTTGCCGCATCGATAATGAAAAAATTGAAATTCACAAGATTTCTCAAACACCTGTTGATGTTAATGGAATGACTGAGGATGCTGTAGGAAACATTTGGCTGGCAACTCAAGGTAAGGGCATTCTTCGATATACCGAAGATTCACTAGTTAACATAAGTATTTCTGAAGGTTTGGGAAAAAACTTCTGCTACAGCGTAATTGCTGACAAAACCAATAAACTTTGGGTAACTCATTTCCCGGGTCTTAGTTGTGTTGATTTAACATCAGGGAAAATTAGAACTTTTGGTTATGAAGAAAACCTTGGTGCTGACTTTTACTCTTCTTCTCTTGACAAAGATAAAAATCTGTGGTTTGCATCAAATCAAGGCGTAATTAATTACCTTCCCGAAAAAGACCACAACAATAATGTCCCTCCGCAACTTAATTTTACTGTAATTAAGATTTCTGGTGTTAACCAAAAAATCACCAAACATATAAATTTACCCTATCCATACAGCAATAAATACAAATTGTGGTTCGAATTTATTGGCATCAGTTTTAAAAACCCAACCGGTGTTACTTACCAATATCAATTAGAAAGACAAGGAGATTCATCTCCTGTCGAATGGATTGATTTACCTACAACATGGTGGGAAAGAGACTATTTACCCGATGGAGACTGGATTCTGAGATTTCGTTCATTTAATGCCGATGGTATTGCAAATGCCGATCCCCTTTCGATAAGAATAGAAATTGCAGCACCAATATGGAAAAAAAGTTGGTTTTACCTCCTTATAATGACCATATTGGTTTATGTTATCTATATTATTATTAATATTCGCGAGAGAAAATTTCGCCATCAAAAAGAAGTGTTACAAAGAGAAGTTGCCTCTCAAACGGTAGTATTAAGGCAGCAAAAAGCTGAGATTGAACGTAAGAACCGTGATATTACGGATAGTATCAATTATGCAAAAAAAATACAATCATCCATTCTTCCATCAGTAGAGGCCCTTCAGAATAAATTCAAAGAATCTTTTATTTTCTTTGCCCCACGCGATATTGTTAGTGGCGATTTTTACTGGCTTCACGAGGCAAAAGGTAAATACAGGTTCTGCTGCGCCGATTGCACTGGCCATGGTGTTCCCGGAGCTTTTATGTCGATGATTGGAACCACATTGCTAAACGATATAGTTAAACGCAATGACATTAACTCTCCTGCAGATATTCTTAATCGTCTTGATTTCGAAATAAAGATACTCCTTCAAAAAAACATTAAGGATAATACAAATGATGGCATGGATATCTCTATTGTTGAAATAGAACTTGCCACAAAAAAAATAAGAGTTTCTTCAGCTAAAAGGCCTGTGTATTTATTTTTGAATAACGAACTCTCCATTTATAAAGGTACCCGACGAAGTATTGGTGATTCCATTATAGATGACAGTACTCCTTTTGTTAATCTAGAATATGATGGCAAATCAGGTGACTCAATTTATCTTTTCTCGGATGGATATACCGACCAGTTTGGTGGCAATTCAGGAAAAAAATTCATGACAGTTGCAGTTAAAGAACTTCTTGAAAAAATATATCGCAAACCGATGAAGGAACAACACAGGGCAATTAGAGATACCTTCTACAATTGGAAGAACGATTTAGATCAGGTGGATGACGTCATTTTTATGGGAGTACGGCTTTAGCTACAGGTGTAAATTTTCTATTAACTTTCATTTTTGAACATCTGTAACCAATAGACTCTGTTCAATTTAATACTTGCAACACCACAAAAGACAAATTAGTCAAGCTACGTTTTGCAAATAAAACACATTCAACTAGTAAATAATTGTAACTATTCAGGTACTTAAAAAAACTATAATAAGCTAAATAATAAAAAGATGGGAAGTAACCGCGAATAGCGCAAAGGAATGCGCAGAGGTCGCTAAAATTTAATTACTAATTCTTTGCGACCTTTGCGTTTAACCGTTTATCATATATATGAATATCATCATTATATTCCATCTGAATAATTACAAAATAGTAATGATTCTCAAAAAAAAGAGCTCACCAAATATTATTAGGTGAGCTCTTTGTTTAAAATCTTAGCTACAAAATTCTTATTCCAACCAACCAATAATGGTTTGTTTTCCACGTACTTTCTGTCCAACTTTCACATCAATTCGCGTTCCAAGCGGCAGAAACAGGTCAACCCTTGAGCCAAACTTAATGAAGCCCATCTGTTGCCCCTGAACAGCCTTTTCTTCATCTTTGGCATAACAAACAATTCGACGAGCCAAAGCTCCTGCAATTTGTCGAACTACGATAGTATCACCGTTTTCATGAGTAATAGAAACGGTTGTTCGTTCATTTTCGGTAGAAGCCTTAGGAAGATAAGCAGACAAAAAACGTCCAACATGATGCTTACAATAATTGATCACCCCATCGATTGGATACCAATTAATATGAACATTAAAAACACTCATAAAAACAGACACTTGGATACATTTTCCTTGTAATATTTCTGTTTCTTCTGTTTCTTCAATCACTACAATTTCACCATCAGCCGGAGATAATATAGCATTGTCGTGAAGGTACCCCTCCCGCTTAGGACTACGAAAGAAATTAACAACCAGAAATAACAATACAAGTGAAACGGGGCCCGACCACTTTATAAAACAAGCAGTTGGAGGTGCCACCAATACTAAAATAAGGTTAATGAGTCCTAACCCTAAAAAAGTAAATAAAATTATCTTAAATCCTTCTTTGTGAATTGTCATAAATCACCTCTTTAAACTTTTTAAAAGAAAAAATTAATCAAAACCAAATACCCGCATACCATAGGTGCTGCAAAAATTACAGCATCAAACCGGTCTAATACACCACCATGTCCAGGTAAAAAAGAACCTGAATCCTTTACATTAACACTTCTCTTGAGCATTGATTCAACCAAGTCGCCAAAGGTACCCATCACACTTATGATTACACCAATAGCCAACCAGTTTGTAACCAATAAGCCCTCCAAATACAGAGGCAAGATCCATGCAGTAATTAACGTTACAACAAATCCCCCAATTGCTCCTTCCCAACTTTTTTTGGGAGAGATTCTCTCAAAAAGCCGTGTTCGGCCAAAATTAACACCAATAAGGTAGGCACCTGAATCATTAACCCATATTAAGATAAAAAATCCCAATAGAAGTTGATAATCATATACGCCTGTATTAAAAACCAAAAAATGCAAAAATGAAAATGGTAATGCAACGTAAAACGGGATAACCAAGGTACAGGCAATATTTAGTAGTGGGGTGTTGGACTTTTGGAACAATTCAGTTACAAAAACCCCAATAATTAAAGGTACAACAAACATTAACCATCGTGCTGAAATAACGCCCGAGAGAACAAAAAACGAAGTAAGATACCAAAATGCTCCCAAAATTAAAGCCCAACCCAAGGAAGCTCTAACTGGTTTAGTACGAATTAAATCCCTGAATTCAAGTATTCCCAAAAACACAACTGTAGAGAATATAAGTAAATAAGAGTACGAATGCCACCACACTCCACCAAGGATAGCGATTACAAAGATAATTCCGGTAAATGTGCGTTGCCAAAAATTACTCATGAAATAAATTTTCATAGGGTTTACACCCAAAACCTTTATATATTAATCACAATGAAACTCAAATATACACGTTTCAATAATGCAAAAATAATACAAACCTTCAAATTTGAAAATTAGGTATCCTGGTCAATAAAAGAATAAACCTTTTTGGACCATGTGTACCCCGAACAAGTGTTTTATTACTATCCCCTGTTCGGCCCGCCCGGTAATCAATCCTTTCAATAATGCTTCATGCTTATCAAGAACCTCTGTTCTTAAGGTATACTTACAACTCATAAATGGAACAATAAATTCCAGTCCACTTATTCGTTCTGGATATTTCCATTAAATAAACGGTAAAACCTTCTTTCCCTCTTACCCTTCATTAACAGGCTTATTCTCAGTATAACCTTGTTCTAAAGACTCATCTTCAACCTTAGAAGATATGCCATTTTTACCATTCGTATCTTCCTGAATCACATGATCAGAAACTTTACGCTTACCAAAAATCTGTTCCAGGTCTTCACTGAAGATAACTTCACGTTCAAGCAATAACTCAGCTAATAAAACATGTTTATCAGCGTTTTCCACAAGAATTGTTTTTGCCCGTTCGTACTGTTTATTTATTATCAACGATACCTCTTCATCAATAGTCTGAGCCAATTTTTCGCTGTAAGGCTTATTAAAAGCATACTCATTCTGACCAGTTGAATCGAAGAAACTAATATTTCCAATTTTTTTACTCATTCCAAAATAAGTAACCATGGCATAAGCCTGACGCGTTACTTTTTCAAGATCGCTGAGAGCTCCTGTTGAAATCTGACCAAAAATCAAATCTTCAGCAGCTCGGCCACCCAAAGCGGAGCACATTTCGTCAAGGATTTGCTCCTCGGTAGTAAGCTGCCGCTCCTCAGGCAAATACCATGCAGCTCCAAGCGCTTTACCACGAGGAACAATTGTTACCTTTACCAATGGATGAGCAAACTCAAGAAGCCAACTGATTGCCGCATGTCCTGCTTCATGATAGGCAACGGCTTTTTTCTCACCCTTAGAGATTATTTTATTCTTTTTCTCCAGACCTCCAACAATTCGGTCCACAGCATCAAGAAAATCTTCTTTCTCAACAAGTTTCTTATTCTTTCGAGCTGCGATAAGGGCCGATTCATTACAAACATTGGCTATATCGGCACCTGAAAACCCGGGTGTTTGACGTGCCAGAAACTCCGGCTTAACATCTTCACCTAATCGAAGAGGACGTAAGTGAACATTGAAAATTTGCTCACGCTCATTTAAATCGGGTAGTTCAACAGAAATTTGTCTGTCAAATCGTCCTGCACGCAACAAAGCACGGTCAAGAATATCGGCACGGTTAGTTGCTGCTAAAATGATAACTCCACTGTTAGTGGCAAATCCATCCATCTCGGTGAGAAGCTGGTTTAATGTATTTTCACGCTCATCATTGCCCCCAAAATTGGCGTTTTTCCCTCTGGCACGTCCAATGGCATCAATTTCATCAATAAATACTATGCAGGGCGATTTTTCCTTTGCTTTACGAAAAAGGTCACGGACTCTTGAAGCACCAACACCAACAAACATTTCAACAAAATCAGATCCCGACATGCTAAAGAATGGCACGTTAGCCTCACCTGCAACAGCTTTTGCCAAAAGGGTTTTTCCTGTTCCCGGAGGGCCCACCAGTAATGCTCCTTTGGGAATTTTACCACCTAGGGTGGTAAATTTTTCCGGTTTACGTAAAAACTCTACAATTTCTTCCAGCTCTTGTTTTGCTTCAGCCAAACCCGCCACATCCTGAAATGTAATATTAATTGCCGATTCCTTATCGAACATTCGAGCCTTTGACTTACCAACATTGAAAATATTGCCGGCTCCTCCGCCTCCACCCTGCGAGCTCATTCTTCGGAAAATAAAAATCCAGATACCCAAAATAAGCAACAAAGGCCACATCATGCTAAAAAAATCTCTGAAGAGATTTACCCGCTCATCATAACTAACAGGAATATCAATTCCATTTTGTTTCTGAGCATTCATTCTGGCTTCTTCAAATTTGTCGATATTTGGGAACCTTACTGAAAAATGAGGTCCATTTCCAGGAACACTCTTTTGATCCTTAAACTGATCTTTATATTTTTCAACGCTTTCTTTCTTTAGAGTAACTTCAGCTTTACCTTCATTTGACACCAAAACTATTTGTTTAATATCTCCTGTTGGTAATATTTCTCTCTCAAAAATGCTCCAGGCAATATCCTGAGGTTCATTTTCAGTATTTAAAAACGTTACAAATACAAGAGATAACAGTATAACTCCGTATATCCAGTAAGCATTAAACCTGGGCATTTTGGGCACCGGTTTTTCGTCCATATTATTTTTTTCGCTTGCCATTCTATAATAAAAATTTGTTTATTCAAAAATCAGAATAAGTTGGGAACATCAGTCCTAACTCCATCGGCCCAAAGCGATTCGAGGTTGTAAAAGCTTCTCGCCGACCTTTGAAACACATGAACCACCACATCGAAATAATCAAGTAATATCCACTGGGCATTTTCCCTTCCTTCAATATGATATGGTTTTTCTTCCACTTTCTTCCTTACATATTCCTCGATGGAATCAGAAATCGCATCTACGTGAACATTGCTATCGCCATCGCATATAACAAAGAAACTGCTAATAGTGTTCTCCACTGATGTTAAATCCAAAACTGTAATATTTACACCTTTTTTTTCCTGGATCCCTTCAACTACCGCATTTACAAGCTCCCGCGCCGACTCAACCACCTGACTATTAATTACTTTTTTACCAGTTACGCTCTTCATAAATAATGTTTCCTCTGCTTCCTTAAGTTTCTATAATTCAAACAAACTGTATTCTTAGGTATAATATTCCCCTAAAAGAAATCAGTTTAAAAGTAAACAATCAAAAATTTCCAGTCAAAGATAACACTTTCGTAAGATTTATTTGTCTATTTTCGATGACGAAAAAAGCGTGAGTCACCTTTCATTTTAAGTTTTATATTAAACAAGGTAAAATGCAGGATATTCCTGAGGTTTTTCATTACAAAAGTTTAAAATCAACCAACTCCAAGTTGAAGGAACTTTTGGATCATAAAGATCTTCCTGAGTTTTCGGCGGTGATAACTTCAAATCAAACAGCCGGACGGGGACAGATTGGCAACTCATGGGAAAGCGAAAAGGATAAAAACCTCACCTTTTCTTTTGTCTTGTATCCTCATTTCCTTAAAATTCAGAAACAGTTTCGACTGACCCAAATGGTCACAACAGCCATTGCTGATGTTCTTTCAAAATTAGTTCCTGAAATTAGGATTAAATGGCCCAACGACATTTATGCCGGAGATAAAAAACTAGCCGGAATTCTAATTGAAAATTCTCTCTCAGGATCAACCATAGCCTCCACCATTGTAGGAGTTGGTTTAAATGTGAACCAAAAAACCTTCCTCTCAGATGCTCCAAATCCTGTTTCAATGCGAATGCTTACCGGTATTAGCTATGATTTGGATGTACTTTTTCTGCAAATACGCCAGGCTTTGGTTTTCAGATATGTTCAATGGCTGGAAACGAGTATAAGAACAATTAAAAAAGATTATTTTAAACAGCTCTACAGAAATGATGGCTTTTATATTTTCAAGGATGACAACGGTGAATTTCCGGCAAAAATTGACAGCGTACAAGAATGTGGGCACCTTTTACTAACTGATATTTCAGGCAATCAGCGCACTTATGCCTTTAAGGAGGTTTCATTTGTACTGTAACCTGAATATTTTAACTTGTAAATAACAATTCAATTCTGATAAGGATAATTAGCTATTGCATTAGCCAATACATCCAAAAACTTCTTAACCGGTTCAGACACAATCATTTGAAGCATCGGATTTAGGTCGGCACGAATAGTCAGCTTCAACTTGCAATCATTATCCTGAACTTTCTTCAACTGAACCCAGAGAAAAAAATTGAAAGGAGTTTTTCCGTCGGCTGTATATTTAATAGTTTGGGGTGGCTCTTTCTCAATAATTTTTAATCCTATTTCTCCAATTCCTTGCACCATAAAGCGGCAAGTATCGCCGGTACTCTCCCAGTTTGATACCTTATCGCGTGGAAGTATGCTCTCGAAATTGTTAAAATCAGAAAGAAAATCAAAAACAACAGACGATGAATGTGATATAAATTTTATAGGACTTTCGAATTGAGTCATTTAAGCAAATATATTATATAAAATAAACCAAACTCTTTGCATAATTGCTTACCACTACAGTTAAACACTTAAGGTTATGAATCAAAATAATAACTAATTTGTTAATTCTTTGGAACTAATCAGCTGAGTTATAATTATGGTATACTTAATAAAGACATTAAACACAAAGATTGCAAAAAATTTAAAATCAAACCCTTGCGTGCTTTGCGAAAAATCACAATCTTATTATCATTCAGTTTATCAGGACTTAATAAAACACCTGAATAGTTGCAATTACTTAACACTCCATTCTGAGGGATTCTTTCTCCACTCTTCAAGGGTTGTAATATCCTGGGAAGACACATAACCTACCTCCGCAGCAACATTTAAGAGTGTTGAATAACAGCTCAAAGTAGATAGCTCAACACCGGCTGCTTTAAAATTATCAGATGCTACCTTAAATCCATAAGTAAAAATCGCGATCATCCCAAGTACTTCACAGCCATTATCACGAACAGCTTGAACGGCTTTAAGACTACTACCTCCCGTTGAAATTAAATCTTCAATAACAACAACCTTTTGTCCGGGTTTTAGATCGCCTTCAATCAAATTTTCAAGACCGTGCCCTTTAGCAGCTGACCGAATGTAAATAAATGGCTTGCCAATAAGGTCGGCAACTAATGCGCCCTGTGCTATTGCACCCGTTGCAACACCAGCAATAACATCTACATCAGGATATTTCTCCAGTATTTGCGAGGCAAACTGAATTTTAATGAAATTCCTGACATTAGGATGCGAAAGAGTTTTACGGTTATCGCAATAAATAGGAGAAACCCATCCCGAAGCCCAGGTAAATGGATTTGCCGGTTGCAATTTTATTGCTTTTATTTGCAATAATTGTGATGCTATAATTTCTTCATTCTTTTTCATTGTACAAATGTATAAAGTTTTTTTCAAAGATAGAGTAATGGTGTTAACCAGTCAGATTGAAAAGGATTTGACACTTGATTTTAATACCATTTTAAAATACTCAAACCAAGGCGAACTTAGTAAATTTATCAATAACTTTGAAGATAATACCAACCTTAAAACTGCTGTTATATACTGGCACAACGAAAGAGAACTATTGCAAAACTTTCGCGACTGTTTTATTAACATTCAAGCTGCCGGAGGATTAGTTTGGAATAGAAGCGGTGATATGTTTCTGATTTTCAGGCGTCTGGGAGTGATTGATTTACCCAAAGGAAAATTAGAAAAGGAGGAAACATTTGAGAATGCCGCTCTTCGCGAGGTAGAAGAAGAATGCAGCCTTTCGGAGCTTAAAATAACTAATCGCCTGCCTGCATCATTTCATACTTATTGGTTAAATAATCAATTAGTACTTAAAGAAACCCGTTGGTTTGAGATGACCCACCTGGGAACAAAATCACCAATTCCACAACTCGAAGAACATATTGAATCAGTTTGGTGGGTAACACCTGAAGATTTTTCGCTCCTTGCAATTGACACCTATCCATCCATACTGGAAGTGCTAAAGAAGTCCGAAAAGATTAATCGGCATATAAACCTCTGAATAACACGAGTATAATTATCAATAAAAAAAAGCCGGAGTATAGCCCCGACTTTTTTTTCAAAAACAGATTTTAAAAAATAAATGCTGATGCTTTAATTTAGTACAATATTAAGAACACACATAGGCCTTTCAGGTTGGGGAACAAGCAAATACCCTCTTTCGAATGGTAAGTACAAGTATCCGTTTGCAAAGCAATAACTATTCCCATTATAAGATCTTACAAAGAACCGTGAAGGTAAATGTTGGGTATATAAATAGGGCGCATCTACCACATAATAACCATATTGGGGATGATGACGATAAAACATATTATTAACATGATAGTACTCTAATCCCCTATGGTTGAACCTATTAATATTTCGGGCAGGAAGATGACGATAGTAACCCTTGTGATGTCTATTATTAGTAATAGTCTCCGGTTTATTATTATGATATCTGGGTTGATAACTATTGTTCTTTCTTTTCATTTCGTGACCATAAGCATGCCCGTTTTTTTTATTCTCAGGAACCTTAAACCCTTTATTTACTCCAGGATGCTTGTAATCTAATTGACTATTAGACTTATAATGTCTGTTAGATTTTTGACGGGAACTTTCCTGTTGATTTTTTTCGATAACTTTATTCCCCTTATTGTTGTCGTTTCCCCGGCGATTCTGAAGGATAGTTTCCTGTGCAAATGCCGTTGACGTAATCATTGATAGTAATATCACGATTGCGAAATTTATAATAGTAGTTGTTTTCATGGCTAATCATTTTTAAGTTTATACAATGATTAAAAACCGGTTAAATTGTTTAAATCAAATGGCGTGCCACAAATAATATTATAACTAACCCATTTTATATTGTATTCATTTACTGACACATCCAATATGTTCTTATTTATATAAATTCATTATTAAAATATTAATAGGAACCAAAAATGGTTTCTAGAGTAGTTTTACTATTTTTAAGCTCAAATTTATGAATTCATGGATTATTTAAAACAAACACCCGGGCAGGTGAAAGAGGAATTGAGAAAAGAAGCCTTGGAAAAAGAAATCCAACGACTTAAAATTACGACTCAAAAACAGTCCAAGAAACTTCATCGGCTTCGAAAAGGGATGTTTTTTCTTCTGCTGTTTTTTGCTCTTTTATTCCTTATGCTTGTCATTAATGGACTTTTAAAATGGCCAACAGATTCGGTATTAACAGATGAAGACTCAAAATCACTAGTTGAAAATACAAACCCTATTGAGATTAGCAATCAACCTGAAAACCCTATTGTTATTCCCGATAAAATAGAAGATGGATTAATTTTTAGAATTCCGGGTGATGGTATCCTATACAGTGTACAAATTGGGGCGTATGTCAATATTGAAATGACGCCTTTTGAAATGAATCTTTTTTCTCTTCAGCAATATAGTTACGAAGATATAAACCAATACTCAGCAGGATTATTTGATAGTTACAACAAAGCTCAGGAATTTCTGTCAATTATCAAACAAATGGGATTTAAGGATGCTTTTATTATCTCAACACATTACGGTAAACGCCTTTCGATTCAGGAAGCTATAGCAATACAGTTAACATCTTCAACAGACTCCACCTATTCACAATTGTCCGGTGAGCCTTTGAACCAGCCGGTAATTGAAGAAGAACTCCCGGGCAACAACCCTTAATATAGTGTAAACCGGGATAGCAAAAAACATACCTACGATCCCCGATAAATAGCCTGCCCCCAGAATAACAATAAAAATCTCAAGTGGATGAGCCTTAACACTATTTGAAAAGATCAAAGGCTGAAAAATGACATTATCAATTATCTGAACAAGTGAATATATTGCTGCTATCCATATCAATAGCGATATGAACTGGATTTCTAATGGTGTTTGTAAATAAACAATAATCCCAACAAGTAATCCAAAAAAAGCACCAACCAAAGGGCCAACATATGGAATAATGTTAAGCAACCCACTAATTAATCCAATAATAGCCGAATGATTAAACCCAATTCCTGTAAGGTAAAACCCAGTAGTAACAAGAAGAGCTATAAGTATGGTTTGAACAATTACTCCAATAAAATACCGGCGAATAAGGCTTCGGATAGACTGCATCGCATGTCGTAAGGTTGTTTCAAAGTGCTCGGGAATAAAAAGCAGAATCCCTTTTACCAACAAATCTTCTTCTTTAAGAAAATAAAAAGTAATAAAAGTAGTTGAAAATGAAGCCACAAACACCCCACCCAAAAAACCAAACATAGAGGAAAGTACATTTCTTATTTGGCTAAAATCAAAGAGAGCCAAGGCCATTTCCTTAATCTGTATTTCAAACATCTCGACAAGTTCAGAATTATTATCACGAAATGGCTCTAGTGCTTGAAATAATAATTGCCCAACTCGCTCTATAACAACCGGAAGATCAACCGTGGAGAGAAACTGCAATTCACTCCCAATCAAGGGAATAACAAACCAAAAAAAAGCAACAATAAATATCCAGATTATGAAAACCGAGAATAAAGCAGCCAATGCATTCCCAACCTGATAATTCCGGATATGAATACGTTTGAATAAGTCAAACAAAGGACGAATAACTAATGATAGAACTGCTGAAATGGCAATAAAAATAAAAACTGACCTAAAAAACCAGATAAAAAATATCCCGGATATAAAAACCAGACCGAAGAAAAGATATTTAATAACTGGATTCATGAAAAGTGGTTTAGCGACATGATGTATTTACCAGACAGACTTTAACCTTTTTAAAACTGCTATAAATAATAAGCTGATTAATCTTTAATTACCAACCTGAATTTCACTACTATTATCTTTTTTTGAGATATTATCAAATTTACAAAAATCCCGACTCGCATACAATCTGTTTATTAATCAAAATATAATAAAAGCACAAAAAAATATTATTTAAAACATAATCGAATAAAAAAATAATAAAAACAGTGAAATAGTTTGTTTTTTTGTTAAATCTTATGATATTCGTCCCACAAAGCAAACCATCTATTTAATCAAACCAAAGCAAAAATCACTTTTATAATATGAAAGGTGCAATTATAGGTGATATTATAGGGTCAGCATTTATAAAAAAGAATAAACTGACTACTGATTTTCAATTGTTTAAACCCATATCAGAATTTACTGATGATACAGTTTTAACACTGGCAACAGCTGATTCTGTTTTAAACGGTAAAGATTACAAAACAACACTGATTGAATGGGTTACCAGATATCCGGACGCAGGTTATAATCAAAAATTCCTTGAATGGATTTTAAATGGTGCGAAAGGTAATTATTTGAGTATTGGAGATGGTGCTGCACGAAGAATCAGCCCTATTGGATTTGCAGCCCAATCACTTGAAGAAGCCTTAACTCAGGCTAAAATAACAACAAGTCTTACCCATGACATACCAGTTCGCATTGAAGCATCACAGGCAGCAGCTGCGGCTATATTCATGGCTAAAAACGGTGCTACCCGTAAGGAAATCAAGGCTTTTACTTCAGTTCACTTTAATTACGATTTATCTTTAAATGTTGAGTACTGGAAGCAGGAACTCAAAAAGAATCAACCATTAAAAACCCCGGTGCCTCCGGCACTGGCTGCTTTTTTTGAGGCTTCCGATTATGAAGAAACCATCCGTCTGGCAATTGCCATTGGTGGTCCCAGCAACACAATAGCTTGTATTGCAGGAGCACTGGCTCAAGCTTATTTCAAGCACATCCCTAAATCAATAACAAAACGAGCCTTGTCCAGGCTTACTCCTGACATGGAAATATTGATTAGTAGCTATGAGGCCAAGTTCTTAGCAGAAGAAGCAACCGTATGAATATGAAAAAGGGATGAAGACAATTCATCCCTTTTTTCTTATATACAATGCAACTGAAATATTCAGCCTTATTACGTAATTATTCAGGTAGCAAAGCTAATTTCAGAACTTCACTAATAGTTTTAACATACGAGAAACTTATACCATTAAGATAAATAGGATTGATTTCCTCAATATCCTTTTTATTCTCAACTGATAAAATCACTTCATAAATACCAGCACGGCGAGCCGCCAAGATTTTTTCCTTCACACCACCAACAGGTAAAACTTTTCCGCGTAGGGTTATTTCGCCCGTCATGGCCAGACGTGGCTTAACTTTACGTTTAGTTAAGGCTGAAGCCAATGACGTTACCATGGTAACACCTGCCGATGGGCCATCTTTAGGAATCGCTCCCTCGGGCACATGCACGTGAAAATTAAAATCATCAAAAAGTTTCTCATCAATACTCTGTTCACTGGCATGAGCCTTAAGATACTCCAGTGCAAGAACCGCCGACTCCTTCATAACATCCCCCAGATTCCCGGTAAGAGTCAAGGCTCCTTTACCTTTGCTTAAACTGCTCTCAACAAAAAGAATCTCACCACCTGTTGCCGTCCATGCAAGGCCGGTTACAACACCTACATATTCTTCGTTTTGCCAACTGTCTTTTGAATACTTTTCAGCTCCAAGATATTCGTACAGATCAGAAGTAGCAAGGTCTTTTTTCACAGGTTCTTCTAAGGCAATTTTTAGAGCTACCTTACGGAACAAATGGGCAAGCACCTTATCCAATTGCCTTACACCCGACTCTCTGGTATAACGTTCAATTAAAAAGGCTAAAACTTTTGGCGAAAGAGAAATTATCCCTTTGGGAATTCCATGACGCTCAACCTGCTTTGGAATAAGATGCTTTCTGGCAATTTCAACTTTTTCATCTAAAACATATCCACTCACATCAATAAGTTCCATCCTGTCAAGAAGCGGTGGAGATATAGTGCTGAGTGTGTTGGCTGTTGCAATGAAAAGGATCTTTGACAAGTCAAAATCAAGCTCCAGAAAGTTATCGTGAAAAGTACTGTTTTGCTCAGGATCCAGAACTTCAAGTAATGCAGAAGCCGGATCGCCATGAAAACTGTTACTCACTTTATCTATCTCATCAAGAATAAAAACAGGATTGGCTGCACCTGCCTTTTTAATATTCTGAATTATACGTCCAGGCATTGCACCAATATATGTTTTGCGGTGTCCCCTTATTTCAGCTTCATCATGCAAGCCTCCAAGAGACATCCTGACATATTGACGGCCCAGAGCTTTAGCCACAGATTTACCCAGAGATGTTTTGCCAACCCCCGGAGGACCATACAAACACAGAATGGGTGATTTTAAATCACCTTTTAATTTCAAAACGGCCAAATGTTCCAGGATACGTTCCTTAACTTTTTCAATGCCATAATGATCCCTATCAAGAATCTTTCGAGCCCTTTTAAGGTCAAACTTATCTTTTGTATATTGATTCCAGGGAATATCCAATAACGTTTGCAGGTAATTAAATTGCACCGAATACTCACCTGATGCAGAATTTAACCTTTGGAGTTTATCAAGTTCTTTATGAAATGTTACTTCGACCTCTTTACCCCATTTTTTCTTCTTAGCCTGAGCCTCCATCTCAATAATTTCCTGCTCAATGGGGCTTGATCCCAACTCATCCTGAATGGTTTTCATCTGCTGGTGCAAGAGGTATTCCCGCTGTTGCTGATCCATATCCAGTTTTACTTTTAACTGAATATCATTTTTTATTTCAAGCAATTGCACTTCCCTAACCAAATGCTCAACCAACCGTAATCCTCTTTCCTTAAGATCATCAATTTCTAAAATCCGTTGTTTATCAACAGTCTTAATATCAGCATTGGCTCCAATATAATTTATCAGAAAAACAGGATTATCGATGTTTTTCAAAGCAAATGACGCTTCCATCGGAATATTGGAAAACTTAATTATTTTAAGTGCTAAGTCTTTTAGTGACCCAATCACAGCTTCAAATTCACGCTTCTTATCTGTATCTGGCAGCACATCATCCAACATCGTAACTGAGGCCCTAAAATAGGGATCTTCTGAAACAATTTTATTCCAGGCAAACCGCTTTTTCCCTTGAATAATGATGGATGTTGAATTATCGGGCATCTCCAAAACCTTAATAATGCGTGCCACTGTTCCAATTCGGTAAAGATCGCCAGGAGAAGGCTCATCAACTTTATAATCAATTTGCGACACTGCCCCCAGATAACCCTTGTTCTTTTGAATATCTTTGATCAGTTTCATCGACTTGTCCCTGCCTATTGAAATAGGAACAATAACTCCAGGGAAAAGAACTGTATTACGAAGAGGCAAAAGAGGTAATTCATCAGGAATCGCGGTATCATTAGCATCCTGATCATCAACTTCATCTCCAACAATTGGGATAAATTGGGAATCAGAATCCATAAAATCGCTCAACCCAAATGGCTTTATTGATATTTTTAAGTTATCCATATATTTTATAATTGGCTTTATCTCCTGCCAAAATGACGTATCCAGGCATGTTTAAAGCGTTCATTCTTATTAGTCAATAGGCATGCCAAATAACAACCACCTTATTGCGTAACTACAATTAACAGCTCCTTAAAATACTCACTACATCAAAAAAAATCACTTATAACAAGCTCATCCTCGGCTCAAAAAACTAAACAATTAGGCAAGAGTAATGATTTTATATCTTAGGTTCCTAAATAACTTGTAAAAGTTAACGGCATTATAGGTTAATAAACCGAGCCACAAAAAAACATAGGGCATATTTTATCTCAATTATTTTTTATTGACAGAAAAAATAAATCCTTTCATCCGGAGTGACCTTTGTTGCATAAATCTAAAAAAAAAGCTTCGGAATAACCGAAGCTCTTTAAAAGTTCTTATACAGAAATTTTACTTATTCCTGTTATCAAAGTGTTTTTGATATCTGTTCATGAACTTATCAACACGCCCTGCAGTGTCAACCAATTTCATTTTACCGGTATAGAACGGGTGCGAAGAGCTTGAAATTTCAAGCTTAACTACTGGATACTCCACGCCATCAATCACTTCATTTTCGCGGGTATTTGCGGTTGAACGGGTAATAAAAACGTCTCCGTTTGACATATCCCTAAAAGCAACCAAACGATAATTATCCGGATGAATTCCCTTTTTCATTGTGTTTATTATTAGATTTCTTTATTTACTGACACTCCGGCAAAATACTTCAAAATAATGGGTGTATTTTTTACCGTCAACCAGGTTTTCTTTTCAAAATTGGTTTGCAAAGGTATAAATTATGGATTACAATGCCAAAGTTTTTTTACCTAATTTTACTAAAACTCCTTCACTTTGAGATTCAGATATTATTGATTTGATGATTCCTTATCGTGTTGGATGTTGCGATTATCAAATGGTATTAGAGATGCTCTGTGTTGTTCTTTTCTTTTGTCAGCATCAAAAATATACCTATATGTAATATGTCGCTTCCCAAAAGTTGCTCCCATTGATTCATGAAGGGCCCTCATCCGAGGATTAAAATCACCCACCCATGACAATTCCATCTCTTCAAGATACGGCTTTGCAGCTACCACATCCCTCAACTGCCAGAATATTCCCGATTCAAGTCCAAGCCTTTGGAATTTTGGACGCACACCCATAATCACTACACGTGTACGTGTCATCACCTTCTTCCACTTATAATAAACGAATCTCAGTTTATTCCAAAGATTAAACTTCCCGTCAAAATATTTCAATATATCGTTAATATCGGGAAACATAACCAAAAAAGCTGCCGGTTCATCATTATAATATGCAAACCAGATCAAATCTTCCATCAGAAACGGCTTGGCTTCACGCAATGATTTACGAAGCGTATCAATATTCATGGGTGTGAAATTCTCATGAAACTGCCAGGCATCATCATAAACCTCTTTTAAATCTTTAATAAACTGTTCACTGTTCTTAAAAGTAAAATGCCTGAAACTATATTCTGATCTACTAACTATACGTCCGGCAATTTTCCAAAATCGCTCAGGAAATGGTTTTGATAAATCGAGATGATTTGTAACCTGTTCAAAATAATTAGTGAATCCGTATTTTACGAAAAACTCATTATAGTAATCAGGATTGTATTGCATGCCAAATGCCGGTTGAGTGAATCCCTCAACCAACAAACCCCAAAAATTATCATTCTCACCAAAGTTTATAGGGCCATCCATGGCTTCCATGCCTTTGCTGACAAGCCAATTTTTAGCAGTATCGAACAATAAAAAGGCAGCTTCCTCATTATTAATACATTCAAAAAAGCCCATTCCACCCGTAGGCTGTTCGTAACCAAAAGCTTTTTTTCGATTCACAAATGCTGCTACCCGCCCAACAGGCATATCACTTTCATCTAATAAAAGAAAACGAGTTGCTTCTCCATACTGGAAAAATTCATTTCTTGACGGATCAAAAACCTCCTCTATCATCGTATCAAGTGGTCGAACATAATGCTTATCGCCTTTATAAATCAACTTCACCACATCGAGAAACTGCGACTTGGCTTTACGGGATTCAACTGATATTATTCGCATAAAAAACAATTTCCTTTTTTAAACATGAAATTACTGCCTGAATTAATAATTCAATTATGGACTTCAAAACAGACAAAAATAACCATTTACTTTTAAACTCAACAATTGAACCAATGAAAGATGATCTTTGATAGTGTTATCTGATCGCTCATTCCAACATAAACAGTAATACCAATCAGGATTAACGCTAAACTTGTTTCAACCTTTATCCATTTACATTTAACCTCATCCAATATTTTCACTCCAAAAATTCACTATAATAATACTCTCAGGAAAAAGCTGCTATTTCTTTGAGTTTATCTCATCCAGAATATCCAGCCCGGCCCTTTGTAACAAACCATCTTCAGCTTTACACCAATCTTCGGCTAACCCAGTTATGGAGCTTACCAACTCAGTATTATGGCATCCGGCCATTTTTAAACAATGAGTAACTGCTCTCAACAATAATTTACTGGATGCCAAAACATTGAAATAACTAAGATTATCCTTAATAAACTGACTCATATCATTTCCAACAAAACGAAAATGCCAACCAAGCGACATTAAAGCTGAATACCGTAGATATATACACTCATCGAAAATCCACTTTTCAACAATGCCACAAAGATCCTTTTTCCGGCCTACCATATTAAATGCAATCTGTTCAGCAAGCTCAATATTATTTATTTGCACTCCCCAGCCCAATATCTTGTCATCAGATAATTTATCGGGTTGAGCCAGCATTGTGGCCAGGATCATTGTTTCGCGAATATTTCGAAACCATAACCGCTCAGCCAAATCATTATCCTGATCATACCCAGCTGCCAATTGTCGTAAATGCACCATTGAAACGCCAAACGCCTTTTTATAGTTCATCCCTGCCTCTTGTAACTGATGCGATATTTCACCATTCATCAATTGCCGAATTCGCGACAGTATTTTTTTTTGATAACAATCAATCTTTTCATTGTATGTAAAAACCCTCATAGACTATATTTTATACTTCAGATATGGCTTTATGTCGAATTAAAAGGAAATTCCTTTTTCCAAAAACTCTTGCAAAATTAGAAGAAAATCTATTATATTTGCACCACTAAAAATGGTGATTGTAGCTCAGTTGGTTAGAGCGTCGGATTGTGGTTCCGAAGGTCGCCGGTTCGAGACCGGTCTTTCACCCTTAATGTTAACCCGGTAGTCCCAAAAGGCTTACCGGGTTATTTTTTTATTTAAATTGAACAAGCCCAATTATTACTAATAAGCGAAGGCTTTATTATTCGACTAATTAATCAGGATATTTCAGTTTTCAATTAAAGCTAAACGCTTACTATGAGTCAATCATAATAACATCTACTGGTTTTAAGTAATATTTTTACAGCAAAAATTCGACCGCTTTATCAATAAAGTTTATCAGAATATCAAAAAAAAAACAAATATCTCTCAGAATATATTTATCTTCACGTTAATAAAATCGTTAACCTTTTCACCTTCAAAATGGCCGTCAGTTACAGGATTAATATCAATAAAACATTCAAATATATTCTCAAATTACGTCTCTGGGGTTTCCTTGCACTTGTGCTTCTTATTCATTTTAACAAAACTGAAGCCCAAAGCATTGTTGACAAACTTGACAAAGCATCAAAATCATCTATAAATGCCTATGCGTTAAACGCTAAAGGAATGCCCATTGATACTACCAGGGGTTTCTTTATTAGCGCCGACGGGTTAGCAATTACCTCAGCATCAATATTTCAAAATGGCGACACAGTAATATTTACTGATGAAAAGGACAAGTCACTGCAACTCCACCGAATAGTAGCTTTTCATTTATACAGCAATCTGGCTTTAATCCAACTTAAAAACTCACGGTCCAAAGAACCTGATTTTCTGTTGCCCTCAAAAAAAACTTTTGAAAGTCATCGGGAGATTCTTGCCTTCACCAATAATAATGATGCTGAAAAAGGTTTAGCGTATGGCAGAATTAACTCAATAATAAGAATAACTTTTTTGGGCCGATGTGGAAACATTAATATAAGAGCTGGAGGAGCTTCTGAATGTTCACCAATAATGGACGCTACCGGTGATTTTATTGGAATATATTACTTCGTTGGCTCACCAAAAAACGCTCTGATAATACCTATTTCAGTTATCAATGACGAAAACTGGGTTTCAGTTAATCAAACCTGGACTCACTTTAAATCCTCCAATAAGGAAAAAAGCCGGTTAACGAATCCCCTATTCACTCAAGCTCTAATATTTCAAGGACAAGGTAAATGGCTGGAAGCAGCAAGGAGTTACACTACTTTGCTGAAAACTATGCCTGATAATGCTCAGGTACATGCACTTAGATCGTTAACCAGATTTAACTATGGAAATAATGTGGGGGCACGTGAAGATTTTACTTATTCTTTAAATCTTGATCCAAACGGTTATTTTCCTTATTATTCAAGAGCCCAGTTCTATCTGAACGCAAAAAACAGAACTAAAGCTCTTGAAGATTTGTTCCTTGCCATTGAAAAAAACCCAAATTTTGCTGATGCTTTTTTGGAGATTGGTCGCATTCAAACAATATCTGGAGATATTAAACATGCTTTTGCCAGCTTTACTTATGCCCTTGAAACAGACTCGCTTCTTGCTGATGCTTGGTACGAGCGCGGACGTCTATATATCCAACATTCTTCCAATCAGGAAAAAGCACTGGAAGACCTCACCATGGCATCGCGACTTGATCCCTCACTTACAGGTGTTTACACGCTAATTGGTAATATTAAATTCAGCCGTCAGAATTATCTTGAAGCCATCCTCGATTTTGATAAAGCCATCAATCAAAACGGGGGCGATACCCATGCTCTTATGAATCGCGGAATGGCTTTCTTCAATACAGGAGTTAAAGATAAAGCTTGTGCCGACTGGGAGCGCGCCGGGAAACAAGGTCATCTTCAGGCTTTTAAACTCATATCGCGCCACTGCTCGGAATTACGAAAAGGCACGTTTACAAGAAACAATTAAAGATTTCTTGAGAAGTACCCAATCCAACTGAAAATTATCCAATTCAAAAAATCACTCTAAAGCAAACTTTTTCAGGCCTCAGAATTTTTTAGTATTTTTACGTTTTGAAATAAACCTATTGATAATAAGTGATGGTAACACCTGAACAGATCAAAGACTTGAATGGACGCGAATTGGCGTTAAGGAGGTTTCTTTGACATCGACCGGAAAATGGTTGAGCTCGAAGAAGAGGAGTTGAGAACACAAGCTCCGGGATTTTGGGATGATGCCCCAAAGGCTGAAATCCATATGAAGAAAATAAAAGATCTCAAGAGTTGGATTAGCAACTACAAAACTGTTAAATCACACGTTGAAGACCTTATTGTACTTTTCGATTTTTTTAAAACTGGAGATGCAGAAGAGGTTGATGTAGAAAACCAATTTAAAATTACCCGCAACGAGATAGAAGATCTGGAACTGCGTAACATGCTTCAAAAAGAAGAAGATAAAATGGGCGCAATTCTTAAAATAAATTCAGGAGCTGGTGGCACTGAAAGTCAGGATTGGGTCGAAATGCTTATGCGCATGTACATAAGGTGGGGCGATCAAAACGGGTACAAAGTGAGCCAATTGCACTACCTGCCTGGCGATGAAGCCGGTGTAAAATCAGTGACCCTTCAGTTTGAAGGTGATTATGCATATGGTTATTTAAAAAGCGAAAACGGAGTACACCGTTTGGTAAGGCTTTCACCATTCAACGCGGCAAATAAAAGAATGACCAGTTTTTCATCAGTATTTGTAATTCCACTGATTGACGATTCCATAGAAATTGATATTAATCCATCTGATATCACGTGGGACACATTTCGGTCGAGCGGTGCCGGTGGACAAAACGTGAATAAAGTTGAGACCGGAGTGCGTTTGCGTCACGCCCCATCGGGAATAGTAATTGAAAACACCGAATCGCGGTCGCAGGGAGGCAATAAAGAAAATGCTCTACGCATGCTAAAATCGCAATTGTATGAAATTGAATTACGTAAGCAACTGGAAGAAAAAAACAAGATTGAATCTCAGAAAAAGAAAATAGAATGGGGTTCACAGATACGTTCATATACACTCCAGCCATATAAATTGGTTAAGGATGTGCGTACAGGCTTTGAAACTTCAAATGTACAGGCTGTTCTGGATGGTGAGATTGACGGATTTATAAAAGCCTACCTGATGGAATACGGAGCATCGGAAATTTTTAATAAAAATAATTAACATGGTGCAAATCATTCATAATCCAAGGTGTGGTAAAAGCCGTGAAGGATTGCTTTATCTTAAAGAAAGAGGAGTCGAAATTCAAGAGATACATTATCTTGACAAGCCCCTTTCGAAAGAAGAAATAAAAGATATATTAAGAAAACTTGGCATAAAGCCCATTGAATGGGTAAGAAAAAACGAAGAAATTTACAAAACCCGGTATAAAGGAAGTAACTTAACAGATGAAGAGTGGATTGAAGCACTAGCTGAATTCCCTAAACTAATTGAACGTCCGGTTATCATTAATGGAGATAAAGCCGTAATCGGCCGTCCGGTAGAAAACATTGCTAAAATTATTTAACCGGATAAATATTGTTTATCACGACTAAAACAAAATAAATTGAAGGTTCATTCATCGTTAGAATCATTTCATGGTAACCGCCCAATTGTTACCATGGGCACTTTTGATGGCGTACATCCGGGACACCGGGCGTTGCTGAAAAGAGTTAGAAATCTGGCTGTGGCTGAAAACAAAGAATCGGTTGTTCTCACTTTCTGGCCACACCCCAGGATAGTGTTGGATCAGGATGCAGAAACACTCCGGCTTCTTACTTCTCTTGATGAAAAGATCCAATTTATAAGCCAGATTGGTATCGACCACCTGATAGTAATTCAGTTTACAAAAGAGCTCGCCGAATTATTGGCCGCTGATTTTCTGGAGAATATATTGGTGAAGCAGATAAATGTAGGTCATTTGGTTATTGGATTCAATCACCGTTTTGGCAAAGGTGGCATTACGCTTGAAGAACTTATAAGATTATCGCGTAAACTTAATTTCAACCTCAGTCAGTTCAAGCATATTGATATTGATGGCCAATATCCAAGTTCAACAACGATTAGAAACCTGTTGATGGAAGCAAAAATTCGGCAGGCCAACCAGCTAATTGGATATTTATACTCCATTACCGGAAGAGTAACCGGAGGAATGCAGTTGGGACGTAAGCTTGCTTATCCAACAGCCAACCTTATTTTAGAAGAACGAGCCAAGCTTGTTCCTCCTGATGGGGTATATGCCTGTTTTGTAAAAGTTACAGGCAAATATTATGGAGGCATGGTAAACATTGGTTATCGTCCAACAGTTAATCCCCAAATGGACAATCGTTCCATTGAAGTACATATACTCGACTTCAGGGAAGACATCTATTCTGAAGAGGTTACAATACAGTTTATCGACAAAATAAGGGATGAAATGCGATTCCCCAATATGGAGGAACTAAAAACTCAATTGCAGCAAGATGAATATATTATCCGGGAAATTTTAACGGAATCAAAACCGGATGTTTGGGAAGAACAAATAAAAGAAATATAATATTTAAGATGGAAAACAATCTGAACTTTAAAGTAAGAGATCTTTCGCTGGCTGAATTTGGTCGCAAAGAAATTGGACTGGCAGAAAAAGAGATGCCTGGATTAATGGCCCTTCGTGAAAAATACGGAAAGCAAAAACCCTTGAAAGGAGCAAAAATAATGGGTTCGCTCCATATGACTGTGCAAACAGCAGTTTTAATTGAGACTCTTGTTGAATTGGGCGCTACAGTAAGATGGGCTAGTTGCAACATATACTCTACACAGGATCATGCAGCTGCTGCCATAGCCAAAGCAGGGATCCCGGTTTTTGCCTGGAAGGAAGAAACTTTAGCTGAATACTGGTGGTGTACTGAGAGAGCATTGGATTTTGGAAATGGTTCAGGCCCTGACATGATAGTTGATGATGGCGGAGATGCAACTCTGATGATCCATAAAGGAGTGGAAATAGAGAAAAGCCCGGCCATTCTTAAGAAGGACTACAGCAACGAAGGAGAAGACCTTCGAGAACTGATGTCCATGATGAGCAACCTGTACCAGCAAAATCAAAACCGCTGGCAAAAAGTTGCTGCTTCCATTAAGGGTGTTAGCGAAGAAACCACAACAGGAGTCCATCGCTTATATCAAATGATGGAAAAAGGAGAATTGCTGTTTCCTGCAATTAACGTAAACGACTCGGTAACCAAATCGAAATTTGACAACCTTTACGGATGCCGTGAAAGCCTTGCCGACGGAATTAAGCGTGGAACTGATGTAATGGTAGCTGGTAAAACAGTTGTGGTGTGCGGATACGGTGATGTGGGTAAAGGCTGTGCACAAAGCATGCGCGGTTTCGGAGCCCGCGTAATCATAACCGAAATTGACCCCATTTGTGCCCTTCAGGCTGCCATGGAAGGATATAAAGTTACCTCTATTGAAGCTGTTATTGACGAAGCCGACATTTTTGTAACCGCCACCGGCAACTTAGATGTTATTACCGCTGAACACATGTCCAAAATGAAAGACACTGCAATAGTATGCAACATCGGTCATTTTGATAACGAAATACAGGTTGAGAAATTGGTAAAATTTCCCGGGATTAAAGAAATAAACATTAAACCCCAGGTTGATCAGTTTATTTTCCCCGATGGGCATTGTATCATTCTGCTATCACGCGGACGCCTTGTTAACCTGGGTAATGCCACCGGCCACCCAAGTTTTGTAATGAGCAACTCCTTTACTAACCAAACTTTGGCACAGCTTGAGTTGTGGACGAAAAAATATGAACTTGGCGTTTATACTCTTCCAAAACACCTTGATGAAGAAGTAGCTCGTTTACATCTTGCTAAGCTTGGCGTAAAACTTACTAAACTTACCAAAGCACAAGCTGAATATCTTGGAGTTTCGCAAGAAGGCCCATACAAATCGGATCTTTACAGATATTAGTATTATCATAATTAATAACAACCCCGTTGTGAGTTGTCACAACGGGGTTTGTTATTTTTATCAAATAGAGTTCGTTTTATAAATGATAAAACAGAGCATAATACCTTTTGTAAGATAAAAATCTGGCATATAACACGCCGAATCAATATCACAATAAGTTAATTGTACACAACCAGATAATCACCTTCCATCCGGGTACGATAAACCTTTAAACCGCTTTTAGCCGGACCGCTAACCACATCACCTGTTGGTGAGAGAATTAAAAATTCAGATTGGCAACAACTACATTGAGCAATAGAATTTTCCTCACCTACCGTTACACGACAAGTCAATTTTTTATCGTGGGGACAATAACGTTCAAAAGCGTAGAATTCCACATCTGATATCCGGTACACTATTATGCCCGATACGCCAATTAAGTGTCCATAACTATCGCGGTTAACCGTGAATACCGATCCTGAATAATCAGGTAGACGGATATCTATATAGGCTGTAAAAGAAACATTCGGGATTGGATCATCTTCTTTACTGCAACCAAACAGAAACAAAATCGTAATAGTAACAACCAAAAAAAAACGGACCTTCATAATAAATAATACTTTAAAATATATTGATTAAGTTTAAACCTTTAACATTCCTGCATTTTGGCATGAAGTTAAAAAAATGATTGGTCTTTTTTTGGTAAATTGCTTTGTAGCGACTAAATTTATGTAATTATTTTAACCATCATGAGTGATTCAATCGGTGACATTCTTTATATAGTTGTTATGGTTGTTGCTTTGATTTTTAGCATTTACAAAAAATCAAGAGCCAACAGTCAGGATGGCACCATTGTACCTGAACGGGAAGTGGGAGACCCATTCGATGAAGCCTTCCCCACCTTCAACCGGAATTTATTAGAGGATGAAGAACCCGAAGAAAGGCCTCTTAAACATCCGCCAAGGCCAACACAAGCTACACAACCAGAGAAAATAACTTACCAAAAGATTGCTTACCAAAGACTGGAAAAAAGCGGGAGTCTGGATAGGCCTGAAAGAATAACCAGGATATCTCCAAAATCCAATCACAGGAAAAGCATTGTGCAGAAAGTTGAAGACTATCAACATTTTTTTTGGGATGATGAACCTCTGGACTTGAGAAATGCTATTATCTATGCAGAGATTATAAAAAGACCCGACTACTAATCGGGAATCTCAAACTTCAAAATCATTTTTTAAATTCGATAACAATTTGCTACATTTGTAGCAAAGAGTTCCGGAAATATCCGGGATTCTTTTCTTTTTTTAAACCCTATTTTAAATAAGGAGGAAAAACAATGTCTAAGGTGAGTTACATCACAGAAGAGGGGCTGAAAAAACTTCGTGAAGAATTAGTCAAGCTGGAGTCCATTGAAAGACCCCGTATTTCCAGGCAAATTGCAGAAGCTCGCGATAAAGGCGACCTTTCAGAAAATGCTGAGTACGATGCTGCCAAAGAGGCCCAGGGCTTGTTGGAGATGAAAATATCCAAGCTCAAAGATATCGTTGCCACTAGTCGCATCATTGACGAGTCAAAATTAGATACAGAAAAAGTCCAATTACTTAATAAAGTCAAGGTTAAAAACCTGAAAAGCAATTCTGTAATGACATACATGCTGGTTTCGGAGAGTGAAGCCAACCTGAAAGAAGGAAAAATTTCTATCTCTACCCCTATTGCCAAAGGATTGCTGGGCAAAAAAGTGGGCGATAAAGTTGAAATTCAAGTCCCATCAGGCATTGTACCCTTGGAAATTCTGGACATTTCACTGTAAAAATATCGACTTGATGCATAAGTGTTTATGCATACTGACTAATAACAAAATCAGAATAAGATGGCAACCATTTTTTCAAGAATTGTAACCGGCGAAATACCCTGTTACAAAATTGCAGAAGACGAAAAATGCTTTGCATTTCTCGACATCAATCCTCTGGCTAAAGGTCATACATTGGTAATACCCAAGCAAGAGGTTGACTACCTGTTCGACCTGGATGATGAAGAGCTTACTGCTTTGTCGTTATTCTCGAAAAAAATTGCCATTGCCATTGGCAAAGCCATACCATGCAAACGAGTTGGAGTGGCCGTGCTGGGCCTTGAAGTGCCTCATGCCCACATTCACCTTGTTCCATTGCAAAGTGAAGCCGACATTAGTTTTTCAAAGCCAAAACTTAAATTGGAAAAGGAAGAAATGGACGCCATAACAATGAAGATACGAACGTATTTATAAAAGGACTTTTTATCGTTCCAATAGGAATAAAAAGAGAGCAGATGGTTAATAATCAATCATCTGCTCCCTTTTTTATTAAGATATTAAGTAATATAAATATTTCCTTTTTCCTAAGCTTTAAA
>CAZSQG010000017.1:0-3703 GCA_964608615.1 uncultured Marinilabiliaceae bacterium | reverse complement strand
GGATCTAATTATTTAGCGCTTCACCCTCCCAGGGTTTTTACTAATAAACTCCTTCCAGCTCTTGACACCAGTGCCACTTACCGGGTTGCCTGCCTGAAAATAATGACAAACGGCAGCTGCCAGTCCATCAGTAGCATCCAGATATTTTTGTTCTTCTTTTAAATTAAGGAGATGTTTAAGGAATAACGCCACTTGCTCTTTTGATGCATTTCCCCGGCCTGTAATGGCTTGTTTGATCCGTAACGGGGCATATTCAAATATTGGGAGTGAACGCGTTAAGGCGGCTGCCATAGCCACTCCCTGGGCCCTCCCCAACTTTAGCATGGATTGAACGTTCTTTCCAAAGAAAGGTGCTTCAATAGCCAGTTCATCAGGATTATAGGTATCGATAAGCTGTACCACACGATCGAAGATGTGTTTCAGTTTGATGTAATGATTATCGTATTTATGCAATTCTAAAACACCCATGGCCAGCATTTCGGGCTTATTGCCCAATATACGTAATACCCCATATCCCATAACGGTGGTGCCGGGGTCAATACCAAGAATGATTTTCTCTCCGGCTGCTTTTGTCATTATATCTTTTTCATTATGGAGTTGAAATGGGTTACCTCTTCTCCAAACTGTTTTGTAAGATGGCCCAATAAATCAACCATAAAACTATTTAGTTCCTGAGTCTGATTAAGATCCAAACAACGCCATTGAACCGAAAACACCTTGTTATTTCCAGAGTTAACCGAAACGATTTCAAACACTTCGTGTGTTAACCCCGGGAATTTCAAAGCAATAGCCGAAAACAGTTCAAATTCCAGCCATTGCTCCCATTGTCGACAGTGCAAGTCGGACACGTAAAATGAGGTATTAAATATAAACAATGGCATTATTAGTCAATCACATTAAATCCACAAAACGGTACCAGTACTTCAGGAATACGAATACCGCCATCAAACTGGTTGTTTTCTAAAAGAGCGGCCACAATGCGTGGTAAAGCCAAAGCACTGCCATTAAGTGTATGTGCCAGTTGAGTTTTTTTGTCGCCATCTTCTTTAAAACGCAGCTTCAATCGGTTAGCCTGAAAACTCTCAAAGTTACTTACCGAACTCACTTCAAGCCAACGTTCCTGAGCAGCCGAAAACACTTCAAAATCGAATGTAAGAGCCGAAGTAAAACTAATATCACCGCCACAGAGGCGCAAAATACGATAGGGCAATCCCAGCTTTTCAACCAGACTTTGAACATGATTCACCATTGAGTCGAGCACCTCGTACGATTTGGATGGATGAGCCACCTGTACTATCTCCACCTTATCGAACTGATGCAAACGGTTTAAGCCACGAACATCTTTTCCATAAGAACCTGCTTCACGACGAAAACAAGACGAATAGGCACAATTACGTATAGGAAACTGAGACGAATTCAATATCACATCGCGGTACATATTGGTTACCGGCACTTCGGCTGTTGGTATAAGGTACAAGTTATCAATGGTTGCATGATACATCTGTCCTTCCTTATCGGGCAACTGACCTGTTCCAAATCCAGAATCTTCATTTACCATCAGTGGCGGCATCACTTCCTGATAACCTGCATTTATAGCTTCTTCCAGAAAGAAATTAATAAGAGCACGCTGAAGTTTGGCTCCTTTACCTTTATAAACCGGAAACCCCGCCCCGGTGAGTTTTACCCCTAATTCAAAATCTATAATATCGTATTTTTTAGCCAGCTCCCAATGTGGTAAAGCGTTGCTTAACTTTGGTATAACTCCGCCCTCACGTACTACTTGATTATCCTCAGCAGAGCGACCAGCAGGAACAGAGGTATGAGGAAGATTGGGCAACTGAACAACAAGGTTTTGCAGCTCTTTTTCGATTGATTCAAGAACTGTGGTTAACTCTTTTATCTTATCTTTAAGTATAACAGTTTTTTCTTTTGCCTCATTGGCTTCGGCAGACTTACCATCTTTAAACATCTGACCGATGACTCTCGAGAGATTATTCATTTCGGCCTGCAAAGCATCGGATTCCGATTGTGTTGCTTTCCTTTTATTATCAAGTGCGATAATCTCATCAACAATGCCAGAAGCATCAAAACCTTTAACTTTAAGGCGTTCAATCACTTCCTGACGGCTTTCCTGAATAAGTTTTAGTGTAAGCATTATACTTATTATTTATCTACTGTTTTTAATAATTGTTAATCAGGGCTTTACCCACAATAAAAAATCTCCTGATTCTGTTACGAAAGTAACAAAAACAGGAGACTTTTTAATATTTTTCTGCTGTTACTTATTCGGCAACAACAGGTTCAACAGAAATAAAAGATCTTTCGTCTTTTCTTTTTCTGAAAACAACAGTACCATCAATTAAAGCAAAAATTGTATGGTCTTTCCCAATACCAACATTTAACCCTGGGTGATGTTGAGTTCCACGCTGACGAATGATGATGTTGCCTGCTTTAGCAAACTGTCCACCGAAAATTTTTACGCCAAGTCGCTTGCTTTCTGACTCACGACCATTTCGGGAACTACCGACTCCTTTCTTATGTGCCATATCGCATTAATTTTTTTAGATAATCAAATTTGAATTCCTTCAATCTGTATTTGTGTGAATGACTGACGGTGACCATTTTTCTTTTTGTAACCTTTACGTCTTTTCTTTTTGAAAATGATTACTTTTTCACCTTTAAGATGAGCCAGAACCTTAGCGGTTACTTTAGCGCCTTCCAATACAGGTGTGCCAACTTTAATACCTCCATCGTCTTCAACTAAAAGAACCTGATCAAATTCAAGAGAGGCTCCTTCTTCGGCATCCAAACGGTGTACAAATACTTTGCGGTCTTTTTCAACCTTAAACTGCTGACCTGCAATAGTTACAATTGCGTACATTGCTAATTATTTATTAATTATTTTCCGAAGGTGAACAAACATCTCTTTGCCTGTCGCTTTTAAACCCGCGAAATTTATTTGGACTGCAAAAGTAGATAAAATAATTTTGCAAGCCAATATTTTTTAAAAGAAAATCACTTTATCAACAAGTAAATATGCAGATATTAAAATCAATAAGCTTTTTCCTTAAGTTTTTCCCTAATTTCTGAATAATTACCATGCTGTATGTAACAAAAATTAGGTTCAATATGATATTAAACGGGTCAGATAATAATATCTATAATTAGTCCTCCCGCCTCTAAAAAGAGGGATTACTTCTTTGTTATGACACAAAAAACGAAACAGCATAGTGTCATGTCAAATATAGATTACCCCTCATGTAACCCCAAAGGGAGAACCCAAAAACACACGACTAAAAAACGTCATTTTATTATTGACCTGATACCAGGCTGCCAAGAAATTTAAGCAGATTGAACATTTTTTGTCAGTCCGAGGTATGAATATAATCGATAGGCTCAACATGTACGGTAGCAATTATTCCAAATTGCTCAAATACTACATTTTCAATATTTGTTGCAATTTCATGCCCCACCTCAATGCTAAGCTTATTATCAAGTTTGATATGAAATGTCAATTCCTGATGGCCTACATAATTATGAATATGAAAGTGATGCAATTGCAAATTCCCATCATAAACAGTTTCAACCGATTTAACAATTAAATCAATTAAATTCTGACTTGGCTTTTCTCCTAATAGTTTTGTTATTGCTTCTTTGGCAATTTCATAAGTAGCGTAAAACAACATTAATGATATAATCAAAC
>CAZSQG010000016.1:47596-56386 GCA_964608615.1 uncultured Marinilabiliaceae bacterium | reverse complement strand
ATCCTGTTTTTTTATGGAGGTTTAAGTCTTTACCCACTGAAATGGTAGTAGAACCGTATTGGTGATGTGTGATTATTTGTTTTTGAAGCTGTGTTTATTGAGCTTCTTGTTTCATCTTTTCATTTGCTGTGATTGCAAATTCAACACGACGGTTTTGGGCAAGACCGGTTTCTGTAGCATTGGAGTATTTGGGCTGAGACTCACCAAAACCAATGGTTGTTAGTCGGCTTATGGCAATGTCCTGATCAATTAGGTAATTTGCAACTGCTTTAGATCTGCGCTCTGAAAGACGTTGATTGTAATTGACTGATCCTGAGTTATCGGTGTGCCCCAAAATAGCAATGTTTGTATCGGGATATTTTTTAAGAATAGAAACAAGTTTGCTGAGATTTGATTTGGCTTCAAATGTAAGTGCATATTTATCGAACCCAAACAGTATGTCGTTTGTGAATTCAATCACAATACCTTCACCAACGCGTTCAACGGTTGCGCCAGGCACTTCTTTCTCGATTTCTTTGGCTTGTTTGTCCATTTGGTTGCCTATTACGGCTCCGCTTACCCCGCCTACCGCTGCGCCAATCACTGCACCCATGGCTGTATTGCCCGAAGCACGACCAATAACAGCACCTGCAGCTCCACCTGCAACTGTTCCAATGCCTGCACCCTTTTGTGTTTTGCTCAATGATGCGCATCCGGTGAATGCAATCGTGGATGTCAATAATAATGCTGTTAATAAGCTACTTGCGTTCATAATATTATTGTTTTAATGTTGGGTTTAAGAAATTTTTGGTTAATAGAAATCTACAGTAATAGCAGTTTCATCTAAATGCGATTACTGATATATTTATAAATATAACAATCAGGTATAGCTGATTATTTTAATAGTTTAAGAGAATCAGTTTTCTGCATTTCAGCTTCTTTTTCAGCTTCTCTTTCTAACCGTTTGAAATAGCCCCTGAACAAGAAATTTTCTTTTAATGCCTCCATATTGTCTTCCAATCCATCAGTGCTATGTTTTAAATTAATAATTGTCTGACTGATGTTTTCGGCAATGCTCTCATCCTGGATCAGTCGGCCTATTGTTCCCTTCCCCTGATTGATTTTTACCATGATTTGAGCCAGTTGATCGGTCACTATTTCGGCGTTTTTTGCAGTCACGTGAAGGCTTATGATTATGTCGTCCAGTTCAACTGCTTCAATAGAAGTCAACTTTTGCCCTGATTTTGCTGAAGTTGATTCGGCATCTCCCTGAGAGATAATAACCACTCGGTCGCCAATGATGCCTTCAGAGCCAAGCGACACTTCGCTGTTGGTTTTAATGAATGATTGAACCTCTTTTTGAATAACCATATCCACTTTAACCGTAGAGTCATTAATGATTGTAATTCCATCTACGGTTCCCACGTTGATACCCGAAAAGCGTACGTTGTTCCCTACTTGCAAGCCACTTACATTATTAAAGTTGGTGGTGATCACAAACACAGGATTGAATAGGTTTTTTTGACGGCCAATTAAAAATATTACGATTATGAAAATCACAAATCCGCCGGCAACAAACAGGCCTAATCGCATTTTGAATTTTGATGATTGTGAATCCATTTTATTATGTATTAATTCGATGTTAACTACTTAAAAAAGGCCTTCATAATTGGGTCAGATGATTGTTCAAAGTCATCAATGACGCCTTCGGCATATACCTGACCATCCTGAAGCATTATCATACGGTTAGCGGTGGCTCGTGCACACTCAATATCGTGTGTGATGATGATCGACGACGTTTGATATTTTTTCTGTACCAAATTGATGAGTGCACTGATTTCATCTGAAGTCACCGGGTCGAGTCCTGTTGTGGGTTCATCGTATAGCATGATTTGTGGATTCACTATAATGGTTCGCGCCAAACTTATGCGTTTGCGCATTCCTCCCGATAATTCGGATGGCATTTTATCCAACACGTCAGCTAATCCCACATTTTCAAGTACCTCCATTATTTTTTCACTGATTTCCTTTTCCGAGAGGTCCTTTTTGATTCTGCGCAGAGGAAATTCCAAATTGTGCTTTACCGTCATCGAATCGTATAATGCTCCCAATTGAAAGAGAAAACCTATTTTTTTTCTTTGTTCGCTCAAGGTGTTGCCAGTCAGAGTTGCCATGTCAGTTCCCAAAACATTTATGGTTCCGCTATCGGGTTTTAACAGGCGTACAATACATTTTATGAGTACCGATTTTCCTGATCCCGACTTGCCCAGTATCACCAGATTCTCTCCCTTGTTCAGGTTTAACGACACATCCTTTAAAACAGGCGTTTCACCAAACCCTTTTTGCAGATTATGAATCTCTATTACTGATTCCTTTGCTGCGTTGTTCGAAATACTTTTTTCTGTTTTCATTGTTACAGCATATCAGTGATTTGTACTGCAATCAAATCGACTACAATGACCAGTAGTGATGAGATGACCACTGCCGAATTGGCTGCTATTCCCACACTTTCGGTACCTCTGCCTGCATTATAACCCTTGTAACATCCTACAATTCCAATGACAGACCCAAAGAAAAAAGTCTTTATTAAGGCAGGGAAGAAATCATAAAAATCTACAGAGCCAAAGGCCTGCGATGTAAACAGAACGAAATTGACGCTTCCTTTTAAATTTACTCCAATCCAACTCCCTATAATTCCAAAAGCATCGGCAAACAACACCAAAATGGGTAACATAAGTGTGGCAGCTATCACGCGGGTAACTACCAGATATCTCATGGGATTTGTTGCTGATACTTCCATGGCTTCAATTTGTTCGGTCACTTTCATAGAGCCCAATTCGGCTCCCATGCTGGATCCTATTTTTCCGGCGCAAATTAATGCCGTGATCACGGGACCTATTTCACGGATTATGGATATGGTTACCATCCCTGGAAGCATCGAAACGGCTCCAAATTCGGCAAGAGCAGGGCGGCTTTGAATGGTGAATACAATCCCCATGATGGCTCCGGTGGTAACAATGAGTGGAAGCGACTTGTTACCTATTTGATAACATTGTCGCAAAAACTCCTTGAATTCAAAATCCCTAGAGAATGTTTCTCTAACTATTTGAGTGATAAACAGAGCAATATTTCCAATATCAGAAAAATAGTTTTTCGCCCTCTCTGTGTTTTTGATGGCTTTTTCACTAATCTTGAGGGTTTTACTGGATGCAAAACTTTTAATCTTTGCTGCCGGATTAATTTTTTTCATCTGTTAGTAATTTGATTTATAGGCCAGCTACCTGTCGCGTCTTTCAGCCGTAACAGGTAGCCCCGACTTTTAGGGGAAACTCGCCTATAACCACTTTTGGCCAGGCTGGTTTCATCTATGTAAAGCCTTTTCTTTCTGTCTTTAAAACTCTGTTATTTAGTAGTTTTATAACATAAAGTGTTGAAGCAAATACTAATATAGCAAATCGTAAAGTTCGTTCAGGTTAGGCGATAAAATAATTTCAGTTCGTCGGTTTGCAGCACGCCCATCAGCAGTTGTATTGGGTTGAACGGGATGAAACTGACTTTTACCACTGGCGGTGATACGATTTGAATCAAAACCATAATCAGTTGTCATTATTCGCACAATTGATGATGCTCTTGCTGTACTTAATGCCCAATTGTCTTTAAATATATTTGTTTTGATGGGTACATTATCTGTGTGACCTTCAATCAACACGGTGATGTCTTTTGTATCCTTAATAACATCGGCTAACGACTTGATGGCATTTTTGCCTTTAGGGTCAACTTTGTCACTACCCGACTTGAACAACAGTTTTTCGGCAAGCGACACATACACGTTACCATCTTTGATCTGAACTGTTAACTCATCGGCTTTATAATTAATCAGAGCATCGGAAATTGACTTTTTAAGTTTTTCCATCACAATTTTTTGTGCGTGCAAATTGCTTTGAAGACTCTTTAACCGCTTTGACTGATCTGTAATGATTGCTTTTGATTCGGTTGTCAGCGATGCCAAATCATCCTGAACCAAAGCATATTCGTTAAGCAAGTAGGTTTTGTCGGCATACAAATTACCCACGTTGATGTTACATTCATCAAGCTTTGCCTTAACAGCCACACTGTCATTTTGTAGTTTGTCAACTTTGGCCTGTGATGCTGCAAATTTTTTATTCGACACACATGATGTCAGCAAAATGCCGATAGTGAATGATGCCAACATAAAGTAATGGACAGATTTTTTCATTTTGGTTTTTATTTAAGTGAGATATTAACTTGTTTATCATTACTGTTGTATTAGTCAAATAGCAATGAATACAAGATTTTCGTTGGGTATCCGAAAGGTTTTTCAGACATAATACAAAGGTGCAGGCATTTAAATAGAAAAGCATTACACTATTCAATGAGAGAGTTACATCATTCACACATCAAATGAGTCATGAATAGTTTAACAAACACAGGTTAATCAAGATCCGAGAGACCAATGATTAGCATTTATGACCCATATTCTGATTCCTTTTTAAACACAAGAAGTATCCATGAAGAAAAGTTACTACACACAGCGATGGCAATACCGCATGGCAAATGAAATCTGATTATAAAATCAAAATTCAAACAGGTGTAATACAGTGTGTTGTGGGAATTTTACAAGTTGGCGGATTTCTTCAATTCAGTTAAGAGATCTTTCAAATTCACAGTGGCATAAGTTGATGCATAATCCGACATGGCGTAAGGAATTATTAATTCGCCATTATTAATCATTGAGCCGCATGAGTAAACTACATTGGGTACATATCCTTCTCTTTCGTTATTGTTGGGAATTAGTAGTGGCAAATTAAGTCGGCCTATCTCTTTTTCCGGGTTATCAATGTCGAAAAGCGAAGCTCCTAAAGCATACTCCCTCATTGGCCCAACTCCGTGAGTTATCACTAACCATCCCTCGTCGGTTTCGATGGGTGAACCACAGTTGCCTATTTGAACGAATTCCCATGAAAAACGAGGTTGTTGCAATAGTTTTGCCTCGCGCCAAACAATAATATTATCCGAAAAAGCGATGTAATTATTGAAACCATCCAATCGGCAAAGCATAGCGTATTTTCCATTTATTTTACGTGGAAATAAAGCCATTCCTTTGTTTTGTGCAATTTCACCGTGTAACGGCATTGATTTAAAGTGGTAAAAATCACGTGTCTCAAGCATCTTGGGCAAAATAGTTAACCCATCGTAGGCGGTATAAGTGGCATAATAAACTATTTGTCCGTCATCATCAATAAACTTAACAAAGCGTGCATCTTCAATCCCATTGTTTTCATTAGCCGATACAGGAAATATTACTCTTTCGGAAATGTGGGTGTCTATCGAAAATTCAAGTTCGTAGTGCGACGATGCCAACCAAATAATTTGGTTGAATAAAACTTCCTTATCAGCTGCAAGGTGAAGTGTTTTGCGTCCTTCTTCAACACACAAGCGCAGCTCTTCGTAAGTAAAGACATCGTTTAATTTATCCAAAATTAAGCCAGGTGGGATGATGGTGTGGTAATCCACCATTTCGTCGAGCTTTTTTGAAAACGAATCCTTGTTGTAAACATGCCTGCGTATATGTTCGGCTTCTTCCAGAAGTTTGCCAACAGGCTCTAAAACAAGGTCGTTGTTTCGGTTGAGTATGCCCGATCGGAAAACAATGGACGAAATGTGTCCTTCTCCAGTGGCTCTGAAGCTGATAATCACCCTTTTTTCATCATAACCTGTCTCCGACTGATCGGGGTGTTCAATTATTGATGGGTTGAAAAAAGCTGCCGCCTCAATGGAATACTCCATTGTAAAGTATGATCCTATTAATATTTTGCGCTGATAAGTGATTGATTGTGGATCAATATTCAGTTGCGAAATTAGAGGAGCAATTTTATCAAAATGATGTTCAAATATTTTGGAAATCTGTCGATGTCGTAATGAGTAATCCCTAAGAACCTGACTCATGACCATTTTACCTTCGCTTTCGGACATGTTCAGCACAGTTCTTATCACATTAAGCGCTCGTTGATCGCTTGTAAATAAGAATCGAGCAATGACTCTGGAAGTATCAGGAAGGAATTTTACAGCTTTTCTATTTATAGCAATTTGTGACATTCAGTAGTTTATATTTTTCTCTAAAGGTAGGTAATTATAAAATAACCAGTGGTGATTTAATCCCGGAAGGTAACCGCCTGGAACAGATTTTACTTTAATATTTTTGTTGTAACGGGCGTTTAGTAGGAGAATAAACTGATAATTGGTACGGAAAAGCAAATAATTTTCATATTTTTGCAAAATTTTTTATTTATAAGACTATGGCGAAAATATTTAATGAGGTTTCTAGAACTTTCAGTGAGTACCTGATTTTACCGGGATTAACAACAAAACTCAACACCCCGGATCGTGTAAATTTACAAACACCATTGGTTAAATATAAAAAAGGAGAGACTTCAAAAATTACTCTAAATATACCTTTTGTCTCTGCCATAATGCAGTCAGTATCAGAAAGTGGATTGGCAATTGCACTGTCGAAAGAAGGTGGTTTGTCATTTATATTTGGATCGCAGTCGATTGAATCTCAAACCAAAATGGTTATGGAGGTTAAAAAATATAAGGCCGGATTCGTTGAAAGTAGAGCTAACTCAAAACCGGAAGATACATTAAGGGATGTGTTAGAATTAAAGAAGGTAACTGGTTTTTCAACAATTGGTGTTACAGATAATGGAACCTCATATGGCCGCCTTCTTGGATTAATAACGAGCCGTGACTATAGGGTAGGGAAAGACAGTTTAGACAAGAAAGTGAAAGATTTTATGACACCTTTGTCAAATCTGGTTACTGCAAAAGATGGTATAACATTAAGTGAGGCTAATGATATAATATGGGAACATAAATTAAATGCCTTGCCGATTATTGATGATAACCAAAAATTGAAATATTTCGTGTTCCGCAAAGATTATGATGATCATAAGGAAAATCCCAGTGAACTTTTAGATTCGAATAAAAGATTGGTTGTAGGAGCCGGAATTAATACAAGAGATTATAAAGAAAGAGTTCCAGCTTTGGTAAATGCTGGTGTTGATGTTTTATGCATTGACTCATCAGACGGGTTCTCTGAATGGCAAAAAGAAACAATTGATTTTATTAAGACAAAATACAACAATAATGTTTTAGTTGGAGCTGGTAACGTGGTTGATAGAGATGGATTTTTGTACTTGGCTAAAGCAGGAGCAGATTTTATCAAAGTTGGTGTAGGAGGCGGTTCTATCTGTATTACCAGGGAACAAAAGGGGATAGGCAGAGGTCAGGCAACTGCACTGAATGATGTTGTGAGTGCCAGAGATGAGTATTTTAAAGAAACTGGTGAATACATCCCAATTTGTTCAGATGGAGGCATTGTTCACGATTATCATATGACACTAGCGCTTGCTATGGGTGCTGATTTTCTGATGATGGGCCGATATTTTGCTCGTTTTGATGAAAGTCCAACAAAAAAACTTATGGTTGGTGGAAGTTATGTGAAAGAGTATTGGGGTGAGGGGTCTAACCGTGCACGCAACTGGGAAAGATATGATATGGGCGGTAGCAGTAATCTCAAGTTTGAAGAGGGGGTGGATAGTTATGTGCCATATGCCGGTAAGCTAAAGGATAATTTAGAAATCACATTAGGGAAAATAAAATCAACAATGTGTAGCTGTGGGGTTTCATCGTTAAAGGAATTGCAATCAGAAGCAAAACTGACTTTAGTATCATCTACCAGTATTATTGAAGGTGGTGCTCACGATGTTATAGTAAAAGATACTAATAATTAGAAAAAGCAAGGAAATCCTAATTAGTCGATAATCGATAATCAATGATGGATAAGCCACAGCGAGGTTAAAGAGCGGTAAAGGGTTGAAATGTGTAGCTGAAAATGTTGATTCTCAATATAATAGTTGTTTGTTGATCAGGTTTTAATTGTTGAACAACAGTTTGCATATGAAGCTAATATATTATATTTTATTTTTATTTTTGGTTGGTTGCGCCGCTAAAACATCCCAGCAAACCGATATTCCCTTAAATGAATATGGGACCCCTGGATATGTAATCAGTTATAATCCCGAAAAATATGTGTGCTATCGCACTCCTGGCTTAATTACCATAGATGGCAAAGCCGATGAAAATGCCTGGCAAATGATTCCTTGGAATATTGAGTTTTGTGATATCCTTGGCGAGCATTTTCCAAAACCATCCTTTCTTACAAGGGCTAAAATGTTGTGGGACGATAACTATGTTTATATAGCAGTTGAGATGATGGAACCTCATGTTAGGGCATCAAAAGGGAATGAGGATTTATTGACAAATAATAATTTTAGTATATTATTTGATGTAAATGGGAATGCACAGAATTTTTGCGAATGTATTGTGGATGCCAAAGGTTCTTTTCTTGTTAAAAGCTATAAGTCGCCTAATAGCGAAGGTGTAACGTGGTCTGAGGGCAAATCGGCGCAGGTAGGGGTTATGGAGCATGTTGAAGGAACACTTAATAATTCGATGGATGAGGATTATTTCTGGAGTCTTGAAGTGGCATTTCCAATCAGGATGCTTATTGGTAGTGAAAAAGAAAATATGCCAGGCAATAAGAGGCAATGGCGAATAAATTTTAAGCGAACCCAATGGAATGCCATAATTGTGGATGGTTTTTATAAAAAAGAAATTGATCCGGAAACAGGGATGGTGTATCCTCAGGAAAACTGGGTTTGGTCGCCAATGGGAGCTAATGATATTTACAAACCTGAATTATGGGGTTTTGTTCAATTCTCGGAAATA
>CAZSQG010000016.1:4351-47586 GCA_964608615.1 uncultured Marinilabiliaceae bacterium | reverse complement strand
GGCCGGTCGTGGGCGTGAATTATTCGTATATAATCCCGATGAAGATATAAAATGGGAATTGAGGAATGTGTTTTACGCGCAGAAACGTTTTTTTGAATTAAATGGAGAATATGCCAACCGATATGGAGCACTTAAACGTGTTGGATTTATTCCAAAAGCCTTGATTTTTAAGCCTAGGATGGATCTGGATGATAAGAGTTTTAAAGTTAAGGCAATAACACCCGATAAAAAAAGAGCTTGGGTTATTAATCAGGACGGGCTTGTTTGGGAAGAAAATGTTCACGACAAGTAACTGTTTATGCATTTAATTAATGTCCCGAAAAATGAACTGCTAATTGTTTACTAGAACCTTCTTAAAACTGTTAGTGAACAGACTTCTACATTTTAAAATAAAACGTTTATAGTTGAGACAGCTCCTATAAATTGCTTGCAACTTTTTGTGTAAAGTTTTAATTCATAGCTGAAAGCTACCTTTTTCTTCTTTTTAATTTTAGCTTTTTCTTTTGTTCTTAACATCGCTCCTGATGTTTTGGTTATGTCGTTTGTAAATATTATTTTTAGAGTCAAGAGTACTTTTAAAATTTATGTATTGACATTAGAGTTTTTCCCCTGTTATATTTGCTTGTTATTTTTGTTTAGTAATCAATAAATTCACGCACTATGAAAATGAAGTTTATTATTATTTTATTTGTATTTGGCTTTTTCAATATTGTCCAAATGACATCACAGAACATAATGACTCTTGATTTTGGAAATCCCGGACCCGTAATAAACAAGAATATTTATGGTCAGTTTGCCGAACATTTGGGCCGTTGTGTTTATGATGGTATTTGGGTTGGACCGGGTTCTGAAATACCCAATGTTAATGGTTATCGAAAAGATGTTCTTGAGGCTTTGCAGGATCTTAAAGTACCTGTATTGCGTTGGCCGGGAGGTTGTTTTGCCGACACATACCACTGGAAAGATGGTGTAGGAGCCGTTCAGAAGCGCCCATCGCTTCAAAATGCTTTCTGGGGAAATACCATTGAAGACAACAGCTTTGGTACGCACGAATTTCTTGATTTGTGCGAAATGCTTGGAGCCGATGCTTATATTTCGGCTAATATTGGCAGCGGAACTGTTCGTGAAATGGTTGAATGGATAGAGTATATGACTTCCGATCTGAACATACCAATGGCCAATTGGCGTCGTCAAAATGGCCGTGAAAAGCCTTGGGATGTTAAGTTCCTTGGTGTAGGAAACGAAAGTTGGGGATGCGGCGGTGATATGACGCCTGAATTTTATGCTGATTTATTGCGTCAGTATGGAGTATTTGCCAAGCAATATGGAGGTGGCAAATTTCAGCGTGTGGGCTGTGGTTCCAATGGCGATGATGTTAACTGGACCGAAGTGCTAATGAAAAAAGCCGGCAAAAATATGGATGCTCTTTCGCTTCACCAATATACTATCGCTACGGGCGATTGGGGAGCAAAATCAGCAGCAACTGGTTTTGATGAAAGCCTCTATTTTAAGGGAATTAAGCAGGCTATGAAAATGGATGATGTTTTACAGAGTCACATAGCAATCATGGATAAATATGATTCTGCAAATAAATTGGGTTTAATGGTTGATGAATGGGGAATATGGACTGAGTCGGAACCAGGAACCAATAGTGGACACCTTTATCAACAAAATTCCATGCGTGATGCACTAATTGCCTCACTTACCTTTGATATTTTTCATCGTTATGCCAACAGGGTGCAGATGGCCAATATCGCCCAGGTGGTGAATGTGCTCCAGGCCATGATTTTAACTCAAGGTGATGAAATGATTCTTACGCCAACCTACCATGTCTTTAAAATGTATAATGTGCATCAGGATGCTAATTATATCCCGGTTTCAGTAGTTGCCGAAAACTACAAAATGGACGAAACATCCATTCCAAATATAACAGGTACCGCTTCAAAAGCTAAGGATGGGAAAGTACATATTAGCCTTAGTAATTTAAATCCAAATAAAGAAGTAACCATCCAGGTGAACCTTGAAGGAGGCAATCTCAAGAAGGTTAATTATGGAACGATGCTTACAGCACCTGCTTTTAATTCGGTTAATACTTTTGATAAAAAAGAAGTGGTGAAACCTGTTAGTTTTTCAAATTTCAAATTGTCGAAGAATACTCTTACGGTTAAATTGCCGGCGCATGCTGTTGCTGTTCTTGAACTGCAATAAATTAAAATTATTAGGACGTAATAAAATTATTGAAAAACGAATTGTGGTTTTTAACAAAAGCAGTCATGGAGGAATCTTTGACTGCTTTTTTGTTTAGCCCAACGTCAGTCTGTCATCCTGAGAGCAGCGAAGGATCTATTTATCAATAAATCATAAATCTGTCATTGGTAACGGAGTGAGGGGTCTAGTATTCAATGTAATAGGGTGTTCATCTCAATACCTAAAGGGTTGGGTTCTTCGCTGCGTTACCAATGAGAGGTTTACAATCTCTCAGTCATGCTCACATTTTGCCCAATTAATTGGGTGGCAACTCTGAATGACAAACTATAAATTGCTTTTTGTCATTTCGAATGAAGTGATAAAACTCAAAGTCAGATTTATTTCTCGGTCACTAGTATTAGAAAAACTAAGCGGATTAGTTGCTTAATCCGCTTAATGAAAACATTAATTAACGATCAATACAGATCGTCATCGTCAATAAAATCTTCATGTTCTGCTTGCTCTTCCTGCAAAACATCAAATTCGTTATTATTGTTAAAGTACTCCAAATCATCCATCTCATCATAAATAGATGGTTTTTTGGATCTTTTTGGTTTAGCTAGCTTTACCCCTGATTTTTTTGCCACTTCATCCTGCGAAGCAAAATCACCAATTATCTTCTTGGGCAGCTTTTTTGATTTCATTGTTTTGTTCCTCCTTAATTAAAAAATGAGTTCTAATTTGTGGTGAAAATTACAAAATTTTGTTTTTAAGAAAACGAATACTGGTAAATTTTTATTTAAATTTAATAAGCATTGTAATGTAAATATATACAAATGGTTGCGTTTTATTAAAGATAACTGTTTTATCATTAATATTAAAATTTATCTGTTTTTACGCGTCAAAAAACACTTAAGATTGATGCTTTCGTACATTAAGTTGTCCTGAACTAAAAGCAACTACTATAATTTTTTCGTCTTTATCAATAAATCCATCAACCGAACGGGCGTCAAAAAGTTCATTCTCTACAAAAATTTTGCCAGAAGGACGCAAAACGGTTGCAGCAATACCGGTTTTACCAACTAATTTTTTGTTTTCCGGATCCACGCTAAGGTATCCATCCTCAATTTTCTGGCTTGTATTGAGTGCAAGTTTTGAAAATGGTCCGTGCGTTTGAGTTAACAGTTTTTCTCCCAGAAAGATACTTATAATAATTCCTGCGAACATCCCAACAACAACGGTTAACAAAGCCGATAATAAAGCGGACCCATCAACACCGGAGAAATCGAATACTTTATTATCCAAAAGGCTTAAGGTTAATCCGGTAATGGCCAGTATAATACCACTTATTCCAGCAATGCCGAAGCCTGGCAGTACAAAGACTTCTAAACCTATTAGTATAACACCTGCTACAAAGAGAATGATTTCCCAGTTAGCAGCCAGACCATCAATATAAAGTGGTGCAAAATAGAGCACTGCAGCTAATATTGATATTGCCAGGGGAAACCCAATACCAGGAGATTGCATTTCAAAGTACAGACCTCCAAGAATGATTATTATGAGCAATCCCCGAAGAATGGGACTGGTTAAAAATCCTTTAATGGAATCGTAGAAGGACGGATGAAATGATTCAATATGTGGATCTTCAATCTCAAGTAAACTAATAACTTCGTCCATACTATTGACAATGCCGTCGCAATAGCCATTTAGCAAAGCTTCCTGTGCAGTAAAAGTTAGGACCTTACCTGAATCAATCAAACCGGGAATAATAATACGGTCATCAACCATTGCCTCAGCTATTTTTGGGTCTCTTATCCACTTAACAATAGTATCACCGTTAACAAAAGTCGTATCTTTCCCATGTGCTTCGGCGGTTGCACGAATTGTTGAGCGCATATAAGACTGATATTTATCGGGCATTTGTTCTCCAGATTGGTTCACTACGGTGGCAGCACCTATATTGGCACCTGGTCGCATGTATATATTTTTGCAGGCAATAGAAATAAGAGCTCCTGCGCTGGCCGCATTATTATCAATGAAAACATGAACCGGAATTTCACTATTTAAAATTTTAGTGCGGATCGAATCAGCAAAAATTACCTGACCGCCATATGTGTTCAGATGCAATATGATAACTGTTGCGTCAAGCGCTTTGGCTTCTTCAAAAGCTTCTTGAGTATATACCCAGGTAGTGCTGTTGATATCCATAAAAATTGGGAGTTTGTACACGATACTTCGTCCCGGATTTATAGTGTCTATTTGATTGGCTGAAGCCAATGAGATAAGAGCTAATAAAAAGATAATAATTTTTTGCATAAGAAGTGAGTCTGTTTTAGTAAACCAAAATTAGTGAATTTTAGTTCTGAATAAAATCTTATAACGCATAAATGTTAATCATTAAAAAGTGCTATTGCACTTTTAATGGGGAAACTCTTATTTTTTAGTAAATTTGCAGTCTAAAATGAATAAATAATGATTGAAATACAATTGCTCACTGCTATCTCTCCAATAGATGGACGATACCGCAAAAAGGTTGATGGACTAGCTCTTTATTTTTCGGAATATGCTTTAATTAGGTACCGTGTAATGGTAGAGGTTGAGTATTTTATTGCCTTGTGTCAATTACCGCTTGATCAGTTGAAAGATGTTGATAAAAAGCATTTTGAAGATTTACGTAAGATTTACAAGGAATTTAAACTTGAGGATGCTGAGCGTGTTAAGAGTATTGAATCCACTACAAATCATGATGTTAAAGCGGTTGAGTATTTTGTGAAGGAGCAATTCGAAAAAATTGGTCTTGAAAGTGCCAGGGAGTTTATTCATTTTGGGTTAACTTCTCAGGATATAAATAATACTGCTGTTCCTGCTTCTTTACGTGATGCCGTGCATGATATGTATTATCCTCTTTTAGAGGAGTTAATAGGGCAGTTGGATAAAATGGCCTCTGATTGGAGGCATATTGCTATGTTGGCTAAAACGCATGGTCAACCTGCATCTCCCACCAGGTTGGGAAAAGAAATCAAGGTTTTTGTGGAACGCTTGAACCGTCAGCTTGTATTGTTAAAAGAGGTGCCTTGTTCGGCCAAATTTGGTGGAGCCACCGGTAACTTTAACGCACATTTTGTAGCTTATCCTAAGGTTGATTGGGTGGCCTTTGGCAATAGTTTTCTTAATAATGTGTTAAAGCTTGACAGGGAGCAATTTACAACTCAAATAAGCAATTACGATAATTTCTCGGCTATATTCGATAATTTTAAACGCATAAACACCATACTTCTTGATTTATGCAGGGATTTTTGGATGTATGTGATGATGGAATATTTTAAACAAAGTATTAAAAAGGGAGAGATTGGCTCAAGCGCTATGCCACACAAAGTAAATCCTATTGACTTTGAAAATGCAGAAGGAAATCTTGGGCTTGCCAATGCCTTATTTGAGCACTTATCTGCTAAACTCCCGGTTTCACGTCTTCAACGCGATTTAACTGACAGTACAGTTTTGCGGAATATTGGAGTTCCTTTGGCACATTCCATATTGGCAATAAAATCAATTCAAACAGGATTAAAAAAGCTTTTACTTAATGAAGTTTCTATTACTAAAGATTTGGAGGCCAACTGGGCTGTAGTTGCCGAAGGTATTCAGACAATTCTTCGTCGCGAAGGTTACCCAAATCCATATGAAGCACTTAAGGAGTTAACGCGAACCAATACCGGAATTAATGCCAATACTATATCTTCCTTTATTGATGGGTTAGATATCCAGGATAAGATTAAAGATGAGCTTAGGCTTATAACACCACATACCTATACCGGTGTAGATCTTTTTTGATTTGTAACATAAAAATTAATAGGGAATTACTCAGGCTTGAGTTTAATCTGTACGTTATAATAATTTCAATTCTTAAATATTATGAAGGATTTTTTTCCGATAATATTGCGATTCCTGCCTCCATATAAGCGGCTTTTGATTTTTAATTTTCTTTTTAATTTCCTGTCAGCCATTTTTGCTGTTTTTTCAGTGGCTCTTATTGTCCCAATGCTTGAGATTATTTTGCAGCAGGATAGTGAAGTTTTTAATCTGGTTGGCTGGAGTCTGAACTTTGATGACCTGAAAAATAATCTATACTATTATATTACTTTGTTAAAAGTGAATTATGGTCCTGGATGGTCGCTTCTTTTTGTTGGTGTATTTCTTATAATCGGAACATTATTAAAAGTTGCATCATCATATTTTGCTTCCTATACAAGTATAATTATTCGTAATGGCGTTGTGCGTGATTTACGTCACCAGATTTATGATAAAATAATTAAACTTCCAATGAGTTTTTTTAGCGATGAACGAAAGGGCGATATAATTTCACGTTCAACGGGCGATGTGCAGGAAGTAGAAAATTCTATAATGTCATCGCTTGATATGTTCTTGAAAAATCCGGTGCTTATTATTGTATTTTTTATAACAATGATGATATTCAGCGTTAAGTTAACTCTTTTTGTACTGGTCATTATGCCTTTTGCTGTATTTATTGTGGGAAGGGTAGGTAGGAATCTAAAAAAGAGTTCTCGCAAAGGACAAGATAAAATGGGTCAAATACTGGGTGTTTTAGAAGAAACACTTTCGGGTTTGCGTATTGTGAAAGCCTTTAATGCTGAAAAAAGGATGTTGAATAAGTATGATGGTGAAATTAATTCTTATCGTACCATCATGAACAAGGTTATGCGACGAAAAGAGCTGGCGCATCCTATGAGTGAGTTTCTGGGTACTATTATCATAGTTTTTGTTGTATGGTTTGGTGGTGTTATTATTTTAAACGACGAAGAAGGTCTTAACGCGGCCGGCTTTCTTGCATATATTGGTATTTTTTATCAAATAATTAATCCTGCAAAAGCTTTTAGCCAGGCTTTTTACAGTATTCAAAAAGGATTAGCTGCGTATGACCGTATTGAACTTATTTTAAATGCTGATATAAGCATAAAGGAAGCCGAAAATGCCTCTGCAATTAGTAAATTGGATGTTGGTATTGAATACAGGAATGTTAATTTTTCATATGGTGAGCGTAAGGTGCTGAAAAATGTGAGTCTGGAAATTCCTAAAGGTAAAACTATTGCTCTTGTGGGACAGTCGGGGAGTGGTAAAACAACCTTTGTTGATCTGCTTCCACGATTTTATGATATTAATGATGGCTCCATTTTGGTGGATGGCATTGATATTCGTCAACTTAAAATTCATGATCTTAGGGGATTGATGGGTAATGTGAATCAGGATGCTATATTGTTTAATGATACTATTTTTAATAATATTATTTTTGGAGTAGACTCAGCAACAAGAGAACAGGTTGAGGAGGCTGCAAAAATCGCCAATGCTCATCAGTTTATCATGGAGTCTGAAGATGGTTATGATACTGTAATTGGTGATCGTGGCAGTAAGTTGTCGGGAGGACAGCGACAGCGCTTAAGCATTGCCAGAGCTGTGCTGAAGAATCCGCCAGTACTGATTCTGGATGAAGCAACCTCTGCGCTTGATACTGAGTCGGAATTGCTGGTGCAAGAGGCTTTGGAGCACTTGATGGCCAACCGAACTTCTATAGTTATTGCACACCGTTTGTCTACAGTAAGAAATGCTGATTTAATATGTGTTTTTCAAGAAGGTGAGATTGTTGAGAAAGGTACACATAAGGAATTAATAGAAAAAGGCGGAATATATAAGAAATTGCACAGTCTTCAGATGAGGGACTAATACGTTATGTGTAACCTATTTGAATCCTTGCCGTAAGCATAAAGAAATGCATTATGGCAAGGATTTATGTGTTGTTGGGATTGGGTATTGTTTTTAATGTTATAGTCCTTCGCGCTGAGGTGAAGGTGGTACACAAAAAGGCCGATGAAGAAATTAAAAATATATTCCCATGTAAGTGGTTAATTCCCCAAAAGTACCTCTCTGTAATTAATCCTTTAATTGTTGCTTTGCCTTGTATCCATGATCAAAAAATCAAGGTAAAGTACTCGCCTTTAAGAACCACCATGACTTCACGACCATCGTTTGGATCGCTTTTTAAGTCACGTAAAAATCGTACATACGTTATCCGAATAAATAATAATGAGTCGTTCAAGGGAGTATTGTACAAGGATGTTCCCTCTGATGCAAAAACAGGTTTGTGGGCACATGAATTAATGCATATAAAAGACTATAAAAGCCGGAGTTTTTTTGGAGTTGTTTTCAGGGGGTGGCAGTATTTATCAAAAAAGGGGAAAATACGTTTTGAACACGAAATTGACCACATGGTAATAGAAGCTGGGTTTGTCGATTATCTTTATCAATGGTCGAATTATGTTTTGGAAGAATCCGAAGCCAGCGACAGTTACAAGGCTTTTAAACGGAAAATATACTTGTCGGCATGCGAGATTATTGGCAATTGTGATGATAAAATTGTAGAAGCTTATGTGGGTTCTAATTAATAATGAGAGAAAAATAAGGATTCCTATAACGTTTAAGCCAGTTTTGGAAAACATATGGTAAATAAAGCAGTGACTTAAAAGATCAATAGTCGTCGAGGTTGTTTTGCCGGATAAAAGAAATTCTTTATGACGAATGTTTTTTGGATTCCTGGCAATAAAAAGATTGGAAAATGAAACAAAATTGAATTATTTTTGTATACTTTTATATTGTATTGTGTGGTTGGACGTATCTATTTATAGGCATGAAAATACATCGACTATTATTGATTTTTATTTGTGCTTTTGGTTTGAGTCTTAATGATTCAAATGCACAAGGTTTTGCCAGTACTAAAGATACTCTTCCCTCCGAAAAAGTTGCAAGTGTTTTTTTCGACAGTTCCAGTCTTGAATTAGTAATAAAGAATTCGGTCGACGCTAATTATCTGGTTCAGGTATTTAATATGACCGGTACGGAAATATTCAGACACCAAGTGCTTAAAACTCCTTTGGCACGTATTCGAGCTTCACAATTACATAATGGTGTTTATCTTGTAAGGATAACGCCAGTTCCTAACCAGCCTTTTGCTACTTTTAAAATAATGGTTAGATAATAAATTGATTGTTACCTTAATTTTTTGGTGATTATCATTATTTTGAGATAGTTAGACAGGTATCAAATAAACTTTATTTGGGGGATAAAAATTACATTATACCGATTTGGGTTTGAAATTACCCAATAAATTCACTTCTTTTTTTATTAAGCTTCAAATTTCTATTGGCATTATAGCAGCGCCATTTAATATTTAGGTGGTATAACAAGTGCAGTTCTGTGGGAACGAAACATTTTTAATCTAATATGTACCGAGCCTAATGCTCTCTTTGATGATCGTGTGTTTTCAAATAAATGGACTGAAGTCCATCCTTACAAAATGAAGCGAGCCTACGGCTCTATAAAGAACACTAAATAAGGTACTTTGGCCGCTTAAACTATAAGGAACTATTGTTATCTGTCAATCATCTTTAATATAACTATTCAGTTGCTATTTTTATTTTTTCTCTTTCTCAGGTATAAAATCCAGAGAGATACTGTTTACGCAGTGTCGGGTGTTTTTTATTGTAAATCCTTCCCCAATAAAAAGATGTCCAAGATGACCCTGGCAACGTGAGCATACAATCTCAACTCTACGTCCATCAGCATCGGGCACATGTTTAACAGCTCCTTTAATTTCATCATCAAAGCTGGGCCAACCGCAATTTGCATCAAATTTATCGCTGCTTCTGTATAGTGGCAATCCACATTGTTTACAAACATAGGTACCCTTAAGGTTGTTTAAATATAAAGAACCAGTAAAGGGACGTTCGGTTCCCTTAAAAATAATTACAGATTTCTCTGCTTCGTTTAAAGGTTTTAGCGTGAATTCTTCTTTGGAGTGCGATTCGTTTTGCGACATAGCTAAAATAGTTTGAAGAAATATCAATATTAAAATAAGTTGACGCATAACATGACTTTTTATATTTAACAATTACAATCATTAAAAGTTTTTAAGTTTATATTAGTGCCTTATCTCTAATATTGAAGTCTTTTTTGATGGAATATTTTTAAGCACATTATGCGGGCTGCTCATAATAGGCGGTTTGTTATTTGAGTTGGTGCAGTGATGTTTGGTTAAGTTCCCAATCTGTTACCACTACGCTGTTTTAGAAGGTTTAAGAATTGTTAACCTAATCATCAGTTATTAATAGCCGCAGAGCAGCGGCAGAACGGTAGAAAAAATGTGACTAATAAAGTAATAAGCTGCGGAGCTGCAACAGGTATTGTGAAAATTTGTTTGTTTATGGCTCATCCATTTTATAATTCTGATAAAAATAGTCAATGAGTAGATGTGCTATTGCGGTGATTGATTAGAATTAAAATAATTATAAGAAAAAAACAAAAATTTACGGTTACTTAAACTAAATATAAATTGAGTTTTTAAACCAAAAGCCGTTATTTTTTACGAAGTCCAATAAAAAAAAAGTGAAATTATAACTAATTGTTTGGATGGATGTTAGAATTTGTTATTCCGTGTAAAAAAAACATAATTAGGTTTGTTTATTTAATTGATTGTTTAACAGTCTGTTTATTGGATTGTGGGAATAATCTCTTTTATTATATTTGTCGCTCGTAAAATAACTATTGTACTTAAAATTGTAAAAATGGGATTAAAAATTATTGTTCTTGCCAAGCAGGTACCTGACACGCGGAATGTAGGCAAGGATGCTATGAAAGCAGACGGTACGGTAAACCGTGCTGCGTTGCCGGCCATTTTCAATCCGGAAGATTTGAATGCACTTGAACAGGCTTTACGGTTAAAAGATATGTATAAAGGTTCAACAGTTACCATACTTACGATGGGACCGGGCAGAGCTGCCGATATTATCCGTGAAGGTTTATACCGTGGTGCTGACAATGGTTTTCTGTTATCTGACCGGGCTTTTGCTGGTTCTGATACCTTGGCCACATCGTACGCAATTGCATGTGCTATTCGTAATATTAAGGGTTTTGATCTGATTATAGCAGGTCGGCAGGCTATTGATGGCGATACTGCTCAAGTTGGGCCACAGGTTGCCGAGAAGCTTAAATTGCCGCAAATAACATATGCTGAGGCTGTATTATCTGCTGATAATAATAAAATAGTAGTTAAACGACGTCTTGAAAGAGGAGTTGAAACTGTTGAATCGCCGTTACCTTGCGTAATAACAGTTAACAGTTCAGCAGCATCTTGTCGTCCAAGGGCTGCCAAACTTATCATGAAATACAAACATGCCCGCACAATCTCCGAAAGGCAAAATGAAGCGGAAGATTACATTGATCTGACTGCAGACCGTCCATTTCTGAACATTAAAGAGTGGAGCGTTAACGATATTGAAAGCGACCATCAGTGGCTTGGATTAAACGGCTCTCCCACCAAGGTTAAAACCATTGAAAATGTGATATTTCAGGCAAAGGAATCAAAGGTTTTGACGGGTAAAGATGCAGAAATTGAGGAGCTTATTAAGGACCTGATAATAAATCATACCATCGGCTAATCCTGTTTGATCAGATTAAGTAAAACCTGCCCTGTTTAAGGGATTGAAAATAAAAGAAATAAGATGAACAATATTTTTGTAATATGTGAGATGGATGAGGGTAAAGTTGCCGATGTGAGCCTTGAATTGCTCACTAAAGGTCGTTCCCTTGCCACCAGGTTAAATTGCAAGCTCGAAGCAATTGTTCTTGGTCACAAATTGAAAGGCGTTGAAAATCAGTTGTTTCCTTACGGAGCTGACGTCGTTCATATTGGCGATGATGCCAGGCTTGATCCGTATACCACACTGCCACATGCTGCCATTATTAATGGACTCTTCACTGAACAGAAACCCCAAATAGCACTTCTTGGTGCTTCCACTATGGGCCGCGATCTGGGACCAAGAGTATCATCGGCATTGGTGAGTGGATTAACAGCAGACTGTACTTCCCTGGAAATTGGAGATCATGAAGATAAAAAGGCCGGGAAAGTTTACAAAGACCTTTTGTATCAAATACGTCCAGCTTTTGGGGGTAACATAGTTGCCACCATTGTCAATCCCGAATGTCGTCCTCAGATGGCTACCGTTCGTGAGGGTGTAATGAAAAAGGAGATATTTTCAGCTAACCATAAAGGAAAAGTTGAGAATATTGATGTTAATAAATACATCAAGCCCGAAGATGTTGTGGTTAAAGTAATTGAGCGTCACATGGAACAAAGTCGTGTGAACATCAAGAACTCTTCTATAATTATTTCAGGAGGTTATGGTATGGGCTCAAAGGAGAATTTTCAGGTTCTATTTGATCTTGCTGAAGTATTAGGTGGAGAAGTTGGAGCTTCGCGTGCTGCTGTTGATGCCGGCTATGCCAGTCACGATCGTCAGGTTGGACAAACTGGTATAACTGTACGTCCTAAGTTGTATATCGCTTGCGGTATATCAGGGCAGATTCAGCATACTGCCGGAATGGAGGAGTCTTCAATGGTAATTGCCATTAACAATGACGTGAATGCTCCTATTAACAAAATAGCTGATTATGTTATTACCGGCGAAGTGATGGAGATCATTCCAAAGTTGATTAAATATTATAAGAAAAACAGCAAGTAGTAAATATCTGCTGCTCAAAAAATAAGTTTTATTCCGGGCCACTTGAATGGTCCCTAAAATGGAAGAAAAATGGCTAATTTTTTTACAGATAATCCTGATCTGCTTTTTCACCTCCAGCACCCGCTGATGAAGAAAATTGTGGCTCTCAAAGAAAGAGACTTTAAGGATAAGGATAAATTTAATTATGCGCCCCTGGACTTTGAAGATGCCATGGATAGCTACGAAAAAGTGCTTGAAATAGTTGGCGAGATATCGGGCGATATTATAGCTCCCAATGCTGAAGGCGTTGATGCTGAAGGACCATCAATTGTTAATAATGAGGTGGTTTATGCCAAAGGAACGCAGGAAAATCTTGATGCGCTTGTTAAAGCTGGTCTGATGGGCATTACCCTTCCGCGGAAATATGAAGGGTTAAATTTCCCTATTGTTCCTTACATTATGGCTGCCGATATTGTTTCACGCGCCGATGCAGGTTTTGTAAATATTTGGGGTTTGCAGGATTGTGCCGAAACTATTAACGAATTTGGCGATGAGGATCAGAAAAAAAGATTCCTACCCCGTATATGCAATGGTGAAACAGCAGCAATGGATCTTACTGAGCCCGATGCTGGCTCCGACCTTCAGGCAGTTCAATTAAAGGCTACTTTCAACGATAAGGATAATAAATGGTATCTTAATGGTGTGAAACGTTTTATTACCAACGGCGACGGGCATGTGGCATTAGTATTGGCACGGAGTGAATCCGGGACAAGTGATGGTCGTGGTTTGTCAATGTTTATTTACGACCGCATACATAAGGCTGTAACTATTCGTCGCATCGAAAACAAGATGGGTATAAAAGGTTCACCTACATGTGAACTTGTTTTTAAAAATGCCCCTGCCGAATTGGTTGGTGAGCGAAAAATGGGTCTTATCAAATATGTAATGGCTCTTATGAATGGTGCTCGTTTGGGAATTGGCGCACAATCGGTTGGTCTTTGCGAGGCTGCTTATCGTGAGGCTGTTTCATATGCCAACGAACGTAAACAGTTTGGGAAATCTATTATTAATTTCCCGGCTGTTTATGAAATGATTGCCCGAATGAAAGCCAAATTGGATGCTGCCCGAACTCTTTTATATGAGACAAGTCGTTTTGTTGATATGTATAAAACTTATATGCATATCAGCGAAGAGCGAACGCTTACTAAAGAGGAACGGACAGATATGAAGTTTTATCAACGTTTGTCCGATTTATATACTCCATTATTAAAAGGTATTAGCAGTGAATACTCAAACCAATTGGCTTATGATTCACTTCAGATTCATGGTGGTAGTGGTTTTATGAAAGATTATCCAATTGAACGGATTTATCGCGACGCCCGCATTACAACTATCTACGAAGGAACTACGCAATTACAGGTTGTGGCAGCTATTCGCGGTGTAACCACCGGTGGTTATGTAAATCAAATACGTGAATACGAAATGATGCCTTTGAAACCCGAATTACATGGATATAGACGTATTCTGATTGGAATGACAGAGGAGTATGAAAAATCTGTGCATCAGGTTGTTGATAATAAGGATAATGAATTTCTGGATTTTCATGCGCGACGGTTAGTAGAGATGGCTGGTAATATTATTATGGGGTATTTGCTTGTTCAGGATACTGAACAGGATGACCGTTTCAAAACCTCTGCCGACATCTTTATTAAGATGGGAAGGTCAGAAAATAGAGGAAAAGCAGAATATATTGCCAATTCATCGCTGGATGATCTTGGATTTTTTAAGGCTGCTAATTAATTGAAGGTTAAATAAATATGTCCGGCATAAGTATTATTAACTTTATGTCGGATTATTTTTTTCAATAAAACGCTGGTTATTTTAAAATGCTTTGTTACTTTTAAACGCTGAAAACTAATATTTTCAACCAAAAACCTTTTAAACTATATTAAAATGAAAAAATTCGCTATTGCAATGGTTGTAGCAGCCTTTTTTGTAGGTTGTGGTACTTCAACACCTAAACAACAAGAAGCTGAAGTAGCTCCAGTTGAAGAAGTAATAATTGAGCAAGAAGCTGCTGAAGTTGTTGATTCAGCTGCAGTTATTGTTGAAGAAGCTGCTGAAGAAGTTGCTGAAGTTGCTGAATAAGTTTTTGAATAGTTATTGTTCAGTTACTTATTATCGTATGCCATAAAAAAAGAAATTTACTTACAATATTATAGATAAGTGGAATATTATTATTGGCATTAAGGTATTAAAAAAAATAAAAAGAGCTGTTTCATTTGAAACGGCTCTTTTTATTTTACCTGAAAATCAAATAAACAGGACTCCTGAATGTAGCCCTGAAGACGATCGCCAATGGCTACTGATGCAACACCCGATGGCGTCCCAGTGTATATAAGATCTCCTATTTTTAGTGTAAAGTATTTGGATACATGTGAGATCAACTGATCGAAACTAAAGATCATATCATGGCTGTTTCCAGTTTGGCGCATTTCACCATTAACAAGAAGACGAAACGACAAGTCGTTAAGATTATGGTATCTTGAAATTGGGATAAACTCAGAAATAACGGCGGAGCCATCAAAGGCCTTACTTTTCTCCCATGGTAGTCCTTTTTTCTTAAGTTCATCCTGAAGATCACGGGCTGTAAAATCAATTCCCAGACCAATTTCATTGTAGTAACGGTTTGCAAACTTCTCATCGATGTTTTTCCCCAGGCGGTTAATACGTATTACCAGTTCCACTTCGTGATGGAAATCGTTGGCAAATGCAGGGAGAAAAAAAGGTGCGTTATTTCTGAGCAATGCTGTATCGGGCTTGCAAAAAACAACCGGTTCGGACGGCATGGCGTTTTTTAGCTCTTTGGCATGCTCTTCGTAATTTCGTCCGATACACAAGATTTTCATGATAGGTTTTGTGTCTTATTTATTAAATTGTCTGAGTTTAATCTCTGTCAGTATCTTTTTTGTGAATAAGGGGAAATCACCATTCATCATCCAGCCATAATAGCCAGGATCTTTTTCGAACACATCGGTAACCTTTACTCCTTTGTATTTACCAAAGTTAAAAACTTCTTCGTCGTTTTCATTAAATATGATGCGTCCGGCAAAATCTGCATTCTTATTGAATGATGAAAATTCAGAGAGAAAAGCTATGTCGTTTTTAATATCGGGATAACGGTCAATTTGGGCTTTAAGCACTTCGTAAGTGGCACGTGTATCAGCTTCGGCTCCATGAGCTCCTTCGAGCTCCTTTTGGCAATAAAACAAATATGCTGCCGTTAGGGTTCGTTTCTCCATTTTATGAAAAATGGTTTGCACATCAATAAAATGCCGTTTACGCATTTCAAAATCAGTGTCGGCGCGTATAAATTCTTCAGCTAATAGGGGTATGTCAAATTTATTTGAATTGAAACCTCCAATGTCGCAACCTTCCATAAAGTTGGCTAATTGTTTGGCTATACTTTTAAAAGTGGGAGCGTCCTTAACATCCTCATCATAAATGCCATGTATCTCAGATGACTTGGGCGGGATTGGCATTTCAGGATTAACTTTAAATACCTTAAGTTCCTCTTTACCGCCTGGGAATACTTTTAAAATGGCTATCTCAACAATTCGATCAGTTGATATGTTGATTCCTGTTGTTTCAAGGTCGAAAAAAATAATCGGATTTTTAAGGTTCAATTCCATCTGTATAATTTTAGTTCTTAATAAGTTTTTTTGTTCAATACAAGCTGGCCCAACGATTTTAACTACCACTTTATGTTGGAGTTTTATTACCGTTAATGAGCCACACAAAAGTAGTTATTAGCTTGACTAAACCCAATTATTTGAATGTAACTTAAGGTTGAGATGGCGTGATTTTGTTCAATAAAAATATTTGTTTTGAGTTTGATAGAAAAAAGAATATTTTTAACATGCTTAAACCTATAATTAAAACTTACATTCTTGGAAACATTACTTCAAATTGATAAAGAGGTTCTTCTATATTTTAACAGTATCCATTCGCCTCTTTGGGATAATTTTTTCTGGATTTTTACAAGTACCCCGATTTGGATACCCTTTTATATGTCGATTGCGTTTGTGTTTTTTAAACGGTTGGAGCTAAAAGGTGTCTGGTCGTTTATAGCCCTTGTGCTTGTAATTGTACTTTGCGACCAGATATCGAGTAGCATTTTTAAGGAATTATTTGAGCGGTTACGACCCTCGCACGAACCAACGCTGGAGGGTATTGTGAATTTGGTTAATGGCAAACGGGGCGGGCAATTCGGGTTTGTTTCATCGCATGCAGCCAATTCATTTGGTTTAACCATGTTCACCGTATTGTTGTTTAGGAAGTGGTATTATACACTAACAGTTTTTATTTGGGCAATTGTAAACTCTTACTCACGCATTTATATGGGTTTGCATTATCCGGGTGATATACTGGGAGGTTTTATCGTTGGAATAATGGTAGCCGGTCTTGTTTACTGGATATATAAACGGTTCAGCTTCCGCTATGTTTACGGAGGAGTAAGGTGTAAAATTTTATTTGGCACTGAAGTGTTAATCCCGGTGGCAATATTATTTACTTCAGTATTTATTATTTATTTTTCTTCAAGGCTGTTATTGAAGATGATGTAAGTGTATGCGATTGCCGAATTTATTAAGAGGTGGGTTGTTAGGTTGTGAAAGGTAGAAGGAGCAAGGTATAAGGTATAAGTTTACGGGAAAAAAACAGGAGATTGGGTTTTTAGGAGAATTTCTCCAATAGTGGGTATTTTAGTTTGGGCAAAAATATGTAATTCCACCAAAAGAGGTTATCTCTCATTAGTGATGTAATAATTTCTATATATTGGTTAGGATTGGTTGGCAAAAAGGTTAGCTAGTTTCAACCAAGAATTACTGACTTCTGGGAATCTTATTAGGATAATTGTACCATATTGTTGCTTCTTTTTGTTTTTGGAAGTAATACCAGGGGATGTCCTGCCCAGGCGTGAAGTTAACTCCTTATGAAGTGAAATGCAATGAATTATCGACTCGAAGAATCGGGATTATCCATTATACATCCTAAAATTTGGCTTGTTTCAATTTTATCTGCACTGATTTCGTTGGTGTTATTTCAGTTTCATAAAACTATTATAAAGAGGAAAATTTCGAAATAAACTTATAAATAAACAGTATTCAATATTAAACTAACGGGGTATATTTGCATTCAAGCTTTTTGATATGGTCAGTTTACGCGATGGTGCACAAAAGATCGGGCGTAATCAAGGTACAAATGTAAAAAGTTATGAATCGTTACGATATGCAACTTGGGTTTGAGTTAAGTGGCTATACTTCTTACCCGCTTTACATGACTCACTATCCATTTATGTGGGTATTTGCAAATTATGTAACAATAGAGGAACCAAGCATGACACATTTGTGGTGGGTAATTAATATGCAAAAAATGTCGAGGTTCAGTGTTTATGCAAAACAAAAGGGCTTCAATAACTTTTGTGCCTTTTGGAAGGGAGAGTCTTAGCAGTTATTTGAGAATAAAAATTATGATAAGAATTAATGAAGACAATATTGATTTCACAGTGCTTACAGAATGACTTTATTAGACCAATCGGGAAATATGATAATCTTCCTAATTTATTGCATATTGGATATGATGAATCATCAAGATTAGTAGGTAATGATATTGATGGAGGGCCATTAAATTTATTTATGAAATGGCTGATCGATTCATCCAATAATGAGATAATTAAAGTTCATCTTCGCGATTGGCATAACAATAACGATACAACTCAAAAAAAACATCTTGATAAATTTGGAATTCATTGCATTGAAGGTACTGTGGGAGCTGAATTTGTATTTCCGGATGATGATAATTCAATCGTCATAAATTCAGTAGGATTAAATGATTTTGTAGAGAGCGATTTAAATAATGTACTTTCTAAATATGAAAATGAAAATGTAAGAATTGGGTTAATTGGTGTTTGGACAGAGGCAAAAATCTACTTTACTGCATACGATATAGTAACGCGATACCCAAATTTTAATATTGCAGTATGCGCTGCTCTTTCTGCAAGTTCATCTGTGCATAGTCACTATACTGCATTAAATCAATTAAATAAAATTCTAGACATCCAGGTTTTTAACTCTATAGGGCAATTCACTCATTTTTTAACGTGGGGTAAAGAAAGTATATCTATTGAGCTTGAAAAATCAGCAACACCAAAAATTATTTCAAATAATGGTTTACAATTAAGTGAAACTGAGGTTAAGTTATTAAAATATGTTTTTCGGAATTCTAAAGAAATACTAATAAATATTTTAGATGGTGGCTTCTCAGGAAATGTTGTAATTGGAACTCAAAGCATTGATTTGAATGGGCATCAGGAATCTAAACATGTTGTAAAAATTGGAGAACAGGAAGAAATAGGGAAAGAAAGAAAATCTTTTGAGATAATTGAGAATGTACTTGGAAATAATGCTCCACGAATAGTTGATTTTGCTGACAGTAATGGTAAAGGCATCATTAAATACCGATATGCTTCAATGGGAAAAGGTGATTCTTGTTCATTTCAGAAAAAGTTTTGTGCAAACGAATCAATCAAAAAAATAGAGAAATATCTTAATGTTATTTTTAAGGAGCAATTAGGAAAATTGTACACAGCAAAAACTCATGAAAAAATGAATTTGTTGTCCTATTACGACTTTGATAAGGTCTGTATATCAAAAATAAAAGCCTCAATTACTAATATCTATAATGGTGATTTGGCAAAAGAAAACCTAATTATTCATTCTAATCCTTTTCCAAACCCACTTAATTTTTATGAGAATAAATTAAGTATTTATCTTAATAATACTAATACATATGCTTTTCAATCATTTGTTCATGGTGATTTAAATGGCGCTAATATTATTATTGACGAGCAAGATAACGTTTGGATTATTGACTTTTTTCATACTCACAGAGGTCACGTTTTAAAGGATTTGATTAAGCTGGAGAATGATTTATTATATATATTTTCCGACCTCCGTTCAGAAATAGATTTTAAGGAAGCCTTAAAAATAAGTAAGGTTTTATTTAATATTTCTGATTTACAAGCCCCACTTCCAACAATAGAGGAGACAGGAATCACTATCCCAAGTTTTATTCGTATTTATAAGACTTTGTGTATTCTTAGGAGCTTTTACAGTAGTTTAATTGAATGGGATAGAAACCCATTACAGTTATTTATTGCTCAATTACGTTATTCGATGCATAGTATAACTTTTGATGAGTGTAATAAATGGCAAAAAGAATGGGCATTATATAATTCAGGGCATTTTAGTCATATAATAAGTAAAATGTTTTTGGAAACTGATAAACTACGTATTGATTTTATTTCAGCCAATAAAATAGGGAATCAGTCTGTTGCAATCACAATTCTCCCAGGAAGAAAAGACTATAGTAGAGATTTATTTCAAGATATTATGGAAATTAAAAAGCATAATATCGACAGTATAGTTACTTTGGTAACCAAGGATGAAATGGATTCTTATGGGGTACCTGATTTATTGGAACAGTATCATAAATGCGGTATTGAGTGCATACACCGACCTGTTGTTGACCAAAAAGTACCAAGTAAAGAAGATATAGAAGCAATAAATACATTTATTAATAGTAAACTAAAGAAAAACAGTAAAATATTAATTCACTGTGTTGGAGGTTTAGGTCGTTCCGGGTTGGTTGCTGCTTGCTATTTAAAATCAATTGGATATAATTCGGAAGATGCTGTTCGAATTATTCGGGAAACAAGAACTTCCAGAGCTATAGAAAGCAAGGAACAGGAAAAATTTGTTTATAATTACTAAATAAAATATAATATTATGTTTGGAGTAAAATTCATAAAATTCGATTCAATGACTTATGCCATTCATTTTAAGAATGGTAAAGTAAAAAAAGAAGGCCGGGGTTTGTCATTTTATTATTATTCTCCAACTTCTTCTATAACCGCAATTCCATTAGGAAGCAAGGATATTCAGTTCATCTTTAATGAATCCACAAAGGATTTTCAAACCATAACAATACAAGGTCAGATTACATACAAAATTGAAAACCCAACTCAACTTGCAGATTCTTTAGATTTTACATTGGATAAAAACCATAAATATAAAGAAGAGAACTTCGAGAAATTAAATCAAAGATTGAATAATGAAGCGCAAACGTCTACTTCATCGTTTATTCAAGGTTTAAGTTTAAAGGAAGCCTTACGAAGTGCAAAAACAATTAGTGAATATATTTCTGATGGTCTTAAAAAATCAAATTCTGCTAAAATTCTTGGCGTTGATGTATTGAGTGTTGATGTATTAGGTGTTAGGGCTACTCCTGAAATGACTAAGGCTCTTGAAACAGAGACTAGAGAGTCATTGCAAAAGGAGGCCGACGAGGCGATATATGAAAGACGTAATTTTGCGGTTGAACAAGAGCGCAGAATAAAAGAAAGTGAATTGAATACAGATATAGCTGTTGAGGAAAAGAAAAAGCAAATTATTGAAAAGCAAGCTGAAATTAGGGTTAATGAGGCAGATAGTGAAAGAAAATTGCGCGAGATGAAAGTTTTAGCTGACCTTTCAATTGAAGAGCAAAAAACCAAGTTAATTGAGATGCAAGTTTTAAATGACCGAAAACAGGCTGATGCAAAAGGATATATGCTCGAAAAAACGCTTGCTCCTTATAAGGGAATGGACTGGAAAACATTAATGGCATTAAATTCAGATAAGGTTTCTGCACTTGACAATATTGGTTTTGCGTTTAGGGAACTAGCCGAAAATGCAGATAAAATTGGAACACTAAATATTACTCCTGATTTTTTAGAGACTGTTATTGAAAAACAAAACACCGCTAGAAACAGAAGTAAAAAGTATGAATAATGGCGATTGAAAACGCAATAATTATAGTTAATAGAACAAGGCTTGAACTTTTAATTGAACGTTTTAATACAAAAGCTCAAGCAAAATTCTATATTGAACATGCCGGAGGTGATTTTTCTGATTATGAAATTGAAGATTCTAATTTTAAAAGGTCACTTGAGATAATCCGAAAGACTATAAGTAATAGACTTAAGCATAAAGTTGTAGAAAGAAAGTTTTTGCCTAACTTCATTTTTTCTGAAAAGGATATTGCAGTTGTAGTTGGTCAAGATGGATTAGTTGCCAATACCGCAAAATATGTAGGTCACCTTCCAATATTGGGTGTAAACCCTGATTTAGATAGGTTTGATGGTGTTTTGTTACCATTTAACATAAACAATTTTGAATCAGGTTTAATAAATGCCATTGAAGGAAAAGCCTCTTTTAAGAAAGTAACAATGGCAGAAGCTTTAATGAATGATGGTCAAAAGCTTCTTGCTTTTAATGATTTTTTTATTGGTCCTTCCTCGCATATTTCGGCAAGATATAGGATAAAATTCAAGGAAGTTGAAGAAAGCCATTCATCAAGTGGTATTATTGTTTCAACAGGAGCCGGTTCAACAGGTTGGTTAAGTTCATTAATCAATATGTCTAATGGAATTGTGTCAACATTCAATAAGGGTCAAAAAGGCCTAAGAATGGGGATGAGTTGGGACGATAATAAACTGGTGTTTATTGTAAGAGAACCTTTTAAAAGTAAGTATTCTCAAACCGATTTAACGGCTGGGTTGATAACCAATAAAAATACATTAAAAATAGAATCCTTAATGCCATCCAATGGTGTGATATTTAGCGATGGAATTGAAACAGATTTCTTAAAATTCAATTCAGGCTCTATTGTAGAAATTGGTATTGCAAAACAAAAAGCAATGATATTGGAGAATTTGTAAACAACTAACGCTAATACAAAATGATATTAGTGGGATGCACAGCTTTGAGATAAATCGGAAACCATGGTTGAAGAGGGTTGCTTTTAGAGGTTTTTTCTTGAGAAGGGAATAGTTTTTGATACTTGAAAGGCAGGTGTTTTAAGCCATTATTGGTCCACATTAATGTAGTTTCATCCAAATGGCTGCATAAATAATAAAATCAACATTTTTTATTCCATAACATAAAACCATTTTATTAGTTTATTAGCGATAAAGCTAAAGGAATTTGTACGCAGACTCACGTTGTAACCCATGTTAAAAAAAATACTTACACACCATGACTATGAGAAATTTATTAATCGGATTTATTGTTTTGATTTCGACTTCAATTAATGCTCAAATTGGAGAAAAGAATTTTATTGACCAGAATTATATCGAGGTAATTGGAAAATCTGAAATGGAGATAACTCCTGACTTGATTTACTTGAAAGTTCTGCTAAATGAAAAAGACACTAAAAACAAAATTTCAATTTCAGAACTTGAAACAAAAATGTTTGAAAAACTTAAAGGAATTGGAATTGATATCACAAAGGATTTACTAATAAAAGACATTTCGAGTAACTTCAAATTTTACTTATTGACTAGAAATGAAATTTTACTTTCAAAAGAATATCAAATACTTGTACACGATGGTAAAACTGCAAGTCAAGTTTTCCTTGAATTGGAAAATATTGGAATATCAAATGTCTCAATTGACCGATTAGAAAACAGTAACATTGTTCAGTTCCGAAAAGACGTTAAGGTCAATGCTATTAAATCGGCAATGGAGAAAGCTGAATCATTGACAATAGCACTAAACCAAAGCGTTGGGAGAGCATTGTTTATTCAAGAAATTGAAAATAATTTTAATAATTCAAGGGCTTCAAACAGCATTCTTATTCGGGGTGTTTCAAGTAATATATATGGAGCAAACGGGCCTTCACCTGCTTTGGATTTTGATTTTGAGAAAATAAAGATTGAATATTCAATTCTATGTAGATTTGAGTTGAAATAATGACGGGTTATAAATCATATAAAGCAAAGAGCGGGTGAATCGGATTTTGAAAGTTATTTAATCCGCATTTATAAAATTGGATAGAGACTAGCTAGCAAGCTCTGCTCAAGTTCTTATGCATTAACGTTAAGGCAAGCTCCAAATACGTATTCTGTATTGCATTATAACAAATGAAAAATTGATGATTGAAAAAGAAGGTTTAAAAATAGATATTCGTGAAAAAATGTTTCGCGAATTAAGTGATAAAGATATTTTTATCCAGGCAAATGATTATTCATTTGAATATGCTGATAAAGCTTTAAACAGGAATGTTTATCCTACCGACGAAGCAATTGCTGGTTTAGACTTTTTTGATGAAGATTTACCTGATGAATCAAATCATTCAACAGAAATTATAAAGCAACTTCATGAATATGGTTCACCTGCAACAGTTTCTCAAATTGGTGGTAGGTATTTTGGATTTGTAAATGGGGGAGTTGTTCCTACTGCTTTAGCAGCAAAAATGCTCTCAGATTTTTGGGATCAAAATACCGGACTTTATGTTATGTCTCCAATTGTATCTAAATTGGAATCTGTTGTTGAGACCTGGCTTAAACAGATATTTAATCTACCCGATAGTACTGTGGCAGGTTTTGTTAGTGGTACTTCAATGGCAATTCTTTGTGGATTGTCTGCTGCCCGATATAGAATTCTTAAACGTTTAAATTGGGATGTTAATTCAAAGGGTTTGTTTTCTGCTCCAAAAATCAGGGTTGTTGCAGGTAGGCAAGCACATAGTTCGGTTGTTAAGGCAATTTCAATTTTAGGACTTGGGAAAGATAACATTGAATGGGTTGATGTTGATAATCAGGGGCGAATAATTCCAGAAAAAATACCTGCCTTAGACGAAAACACGATAATAATTCTTCAGGCAGGCAATGTGTGTACCGGATCATTTGATCATTTTGAATGTATTTGTGATATGGCAGTAAAAGCTAATTCATGGATTCACATTGACGGAGCTTTTGGACTTTGGGCATCTGGTTCAGATAAACTTAAGCACTTAACAAAGGCTATTGAAAAAGCAAATTCATGGTCTGTTGATGCTCATAAAACATTAAATACGCCTTATGATTGCGGTATTATTTTGTGCAGTGATAGCGAAGCTTTGGTTTCATCCTTACAAGCAACAGGATCATATATTGTTTATGGCGAAAAGCGAGATGGAATGTTATACACTCCTGAAATGTCAAAACGAGCTAGGATTGTTGAATTGTGGGCAACAATTAAATATTTGGGTCGTCAGGGAATTGATGATTTGGTTTATGGATTACATGAAAGGGCAGTTCAATTTGCAAACGAATTAAAAGATTCAAATTTCCTGGTTTTAAATGATGTTGTGTTTAATCAGGTTATTTTTGCCTGTGAAAATGATGATGTTACAGAAAGAGTTTTAAGTTTAGTTCAAAAATCAGGAGAATGTTGGTGTGGTGGAGCGCAATGGAATAGCCGTAAAGTAATTCGTGTTAGTATTTGTTCATGGGCAACCACAGCAGACGACGTTTCACGTTCGGTTAGAGCATTTGTAAAGGCAAAAAACGACACAAAATAAAAAGGCCATAGTGCTTAATATATAAGTATGAACGATACCCAATAGCCTGTATTATACTACAACCCAGGTATAGTTCAGCTCTATGGTAATTAATACTGTTAATTTAGTATGAAGGAATTTGATTTTAAAAAAATTGATGCATTTGCCTATGGTAAATCAGGAGGAAACCCGGCCGGATATATTTATCTGAAAAATGAAAAAGATATTACAGCAGGGGAAATGCTTCAAATTGCAAAAGAGCTTAAAGGCTTTGTTAGTGAAGTGGGATATGTTCATAAATCGTCGGACCAACAATTTAATTTAAAGTTTTATTCGTCCGAACGCGAAGTTGATTTTTGCGGACATGCTACTATTGCCATAATGTACGATTTGTTGAAAACCGATGTGAAGCTGAGACAACTTGACTCGGTTCAAATTGGAACCAATCGGGGTGTTTTAAAAGTGGAGAACAGGATCGACAGTGAGGATGCTGTTTTTATTTTCTCCCCCGAACCTTTTGAAAAGCGCGAGTTGCCTGATATTGATGAATTGGCGTTAAACCTGAAGATAAAACCCGATGAGATTGATAAAATGTTTCCCATATCAATTATAAATGCAGGCTTAACTACATTGTTAGTACCCATTAAATCATTGCAATCAGTTCTCAATATCAGTCCTGATTTGGATGTGTTAAAGGACTTTTGCTTAAGGTCAGGAGTTGATATTATTGAGGTTTTTACACTTGATGTAGCCAATAAATCGAGCAATTTCAGAACAAGGGTTTTTGCTCCCACATTTGGATACATTGAAGATCCTGCCACTGGTTCGGGTAATTCGGCATTTGGTTATTATTTAATCAAGAATAATTTGTGGCAGAGTGATACAATATTCATTGAGCAAAATGGGCTTATGGATAATTTTAATATCGTGAAACTTCAAAAGCAAATTGATGCTAAAGGGAATAACCGTGTACTGTTTGGTGGTGGAGCAGTTACTCGAATTGAAGGTAAATATCAAATTCATTAACAACTGTTGTTACATTAGAATGTTATTTTTTTGATGACTATTAAACAATATAATAATGAAGGGCTGTTTGTTTAAAGAACAGTAAGATAGCGTAATACAAAAATGTTTGGTGTTTTTTTGAGGGTTTATAAATAGTTTTGGTTTGATGATTTCTAAACTGCTGATGTATTGGGCAATGGTGAAAAATATATCATTTAAACTATTAATAATTGTTAAAAGAGGCTGCTTTGTTGTTAAATTAGTGTTAAAACAAGGTTATTATGCCTATCTTTAATAAGAATCAATAACCTTTAAATACCTTTCAATTATGAGTGCAACCATAACATTTAATCAGCTCAGGAAGATCAAGGATAGTCTTCCTGAAGGTAGCATGCATACCATTGCTGAGTCTTTAAACCTCGACGTTGAAACAGTTCGAAACTATTTTGGCGGTGCCAACTACGATCGGGGTAAGAGTGTTGGGATACACCTGGAACAAGGTCCTGACGGTGGTATTGTTGAACTGGATGACACCACAATACTTGATATGGCAAGAAGAATTATTGAGAGAAAACACGAAAATTCAGTCAGTTAAAAAAACAAATGATTTATCTTAATTGCCTTAATTGTCATTGTTACGAATGACTATTATTGAAAACCGAATATATTAATAAAAAGCTGTGGATCGTTTTTGATATCACAGCTTTTTATTTAGCTCCATGTTATATTTGATGATTGGTTTTGGAAGGAATAAATCGGAGTTAAACCAAACTAAATCTTCAGTTATGTTCACTCCTAATTAATAACCCGGGTTAAAGAAAGGTTTTACGTTTTTCGGGCTTACAGTTTATAAAGAACTCCTTTAAATTATTTATTTTTTCAGGGGTTCCGGCATCGAACCAATCGCCATGCCAATGATCCCAACCGGCTATGCGGTGTAATGCTGCCAATTTCAAATAGACCGGGATAATAGGGAATGAATTCCTAGCCTTTATCAATGTTAGCAACTCGTAATTAATTATTTGAACTCCGCTAAAGCCCATTGGTTTGGATGTTTTGGGGGATGTTACCCAAATTTCTTCACCGGTTTTTGGGTTTTTCCAGCCACAAAGCTGACTGTTTTCATCAAACATTAAAAAGCGAGAAGCATTGCGGTCCTCCACAAGCAATGTGGCCATATTTTTCTCTCTATTATGGTATTCAATTAGCCCTTTAATATCGGCATTGGTCACCACATCAACGTTATAGATTAGTATTTGCGATCCTTTGTCAAACAGAGGTGCCGCATATAAAAGTCCGCCGCCTGTATCGAGCAACTGGCTGCTTTCGTCGGAAATGAGAATCTCCATATTGCCCGAGTCATAATGTCGGATAAAATCAATGATCAGTGAAGAAAAGTGATGTACATTAACCACAGTTTTTTTTATACCCAGACGTTCAAGCTTTTTAAGGGCCATTTCAAGCAATGTAAGGTTACCTATTTTAACCAGAGCCTTGGGACAGTTATTGGTTAAAGGACGAAGCCTTGAACCCAGTCCTGCGGCAAATATCATTGCATTCATCATCATATTTTTAATAGAGGTTCCTTGTAAGAGTAATTGTAGCTGTTATTTTTGGAAAGACTCATTCATTTGGATTTACTATTTAATATTTTGAGGTTTGCATAGTTTATCCTTTTTTTTTGATGAGGAGCCACATTTGCCACATATATAATTGTGGGTTGGTTTTACGCTCATTTTTTTTCCCTCTTTACATTTCTTGTTGCTCATATCTTCTTATTGTTAGATTCAGTAACCACAAACAGTCACAGGGTGGTGAAAAGACGGTAAAGGCAGTCAACCACGGCCCATAAAAGTGAATGACCTGGCTATTCCTTTTAGGGAATTAGAATGTGTATTTAGGCAAATTATTCAACTAAACCATATTGACCTTGTATTTGCTATAAATTTACCGACTAAATAATCCCTGGTTAAATTCGAGCAGATAGTTCGGCCATTTCACGTTCAATATGGTTTAGGTTTATGTTAACAGGAAATTTCTCCCTTAAGTGGGCCGAAAGTTTCTCAGCGCAATAAACCGACCGATGCTGTCCTCCAGTACAACCAAAACTGATCATTAAATGTTTAAAATTTCTCTTTAAATATTTAATAACCGACTGGTCAATAATTAAAAACATATTATTCAAATACATTTGCATCTCATCGTCTTTCTCAAAAAACGCAATAACCTCTGGATCTCTGCCTGTTTTGGTTTTAAACTCTTGGTATTTTCCTGGATTATGCATAGCCCGGCAATCAAATACAAATCCGCCTCCATGTCCTGAATAATCCAATGGAATGCCTCTTTTATACGAAAAGCTGGTAACAGTAATGGTTAGTCCCGGTTCGGTTGATATTTGCATTAACATTTGCGAATTAACCACTTCCCATAATGCATCTGTTAGTGCAGGAAATTTAACCGGCAGTTGATGATTTTCCAGAATAAACCGAAGATTTTGCAAAGCAAAAGGAATACTTTTTAAAAAGTGTTCCTTTTTTTCGTAAAATCCTCTGAAACCATATGCACCCATGGCTTGCATTATTCTAATTAGCACATAACCATGGTAGTATGCTTTAAAAGATGAAGTGTCAACAGGAATTTGTGATCTTAAAATATCTATATAATGGTTTAGTAATTCCTCGCGAATGTAGTTTGGAAGGTTTGCTTTAGCGTCGAACAAAAGAGAGGCCAGGTCGTATTGGAGTGCTCCTTTGCGTCCTCCCTGGTAATCAATGAAAGCAGGCTCTCCGTTGGTTACCATAATGTTCCTGGATTGAAAATCCCTGAAAAGGAAGAAGTTGCAATCGGCTTGTAACAGGAATTCTGAGAAACGGTTAAAATCGTCTTCCAGCAACTGTTCATCAAAAGATATCTTTGCCAGTTTCAGAAAATAATACTTGAAATAGTGGAGATCCCACATCATCGATTGTTTATCGAAACTGGCGCGGGGATAACAAAATGAATAGTCAAGATCGCTACCTGATAACTGGAATTTAACAAGTTTCTCCAGCGATTTTTTATAAAATTCAATTACATGCGTTGGAATGTTATCTTCGTGTCGCGAATTAGATAACCAGTCGAACAGAGTTGTATCGCCAAGGTCCTGAAGGATGTAACAATCCATTTCGGCATTTACTGCGAATACTTCAGGTACAGGCAATTTTTTCTCAATGAAAAACCGAGTGAATTCCAGAAATGCTCTGTTTTCTTTAATATCCTGGTTAATGGCTCCCAATACCTTTTTTGTTTCGCTCGTTATTCTGTAATAATATCGATACGATCCTGATGGAGGAAGTTGGGTAATGGTTATGATTTTTTCGCCCGACCATTGCTCAAAAAGCAACGAAAGACGAGATTTAGCCGATTGATTCAATTTAGTATCTTATTAAATTACTAAGTTAACGAAATAGATTTTATAAAAGTAACCGAATATTATAGCAAAAAGAATAGCTGGTAATAGGTCCATTACCTTAATTTTAGTGATATTTAAAATGTTGAGTCCAAGTCCGCAAAGTAACACACCACCGGTTGCTGACAATTCGTTAATTATAGATGCATCAAAAAAGCTTCCTGCATAAAAAGCCAGCAGGGTAATACCTCCCTGAAATAATAAAAGCGGAACGATTGAAAATAAGACACCCATGCCCAAGGCGGCGGCCAGAGCTATTGACGTAAACCCGTCGAGTATGGATTTTGTTATTAACAGTTCGGAACCATTACCCAGACCTTCATCGATGGAACCTAGTATGGACATCGCACCCATACAAAAAAGAAGAAAGGAGGTAACCAGTCCTTCTGAGAATTTATCATCAACTATTTTTACATGTTTTCGTAATTGTGTCGATGATTGCTGGATGCGTAAATTAAGTCGAAGTAAACTCCCTACTATGCCTCCCGATAAAATGGATAAAACAACAACAATTAACCACTGGCTTTTTAGAAACATTGAGATGCCTATGCAAAAGGTAACCAGGCCGATACCTTGAAAAACCACTTGAATGGTTTTTTTGGGAAGCCGTTTTCTGAAAATTATTCCAATTGAACTGCCTACAATAACTGTAGCCACATTTATTAGGGTACCTGTCATCTTGTGAAATGTTAATGATCACAAAAATAAGGAACCTGAGCTTATGTTAAAAGAAAAACGGAAGATATAGCGTGTTTTTTATTATCTGAGCTAAATATGGGTTAAAATAATACCAGCTACACAGTGGCGCAAAGAGCTGTAAAGGGTGTTAACCCTGGTCTCATTTATGGGGATTACATAACTAAACGATGGTCGAATAATAATTCTTAATTCGAAATCGGGCAAAATAATCTTACGTGTTTTATGATTGAAATTTAATAAATCCTGATTGATTATCTTTTTTTGATATTTCCACCGCTTGATTGTTTCAGAAGTTTTGGAATAGCTTCGCCATAATAACTTATTCCTCCACCCGAACTAGCCGAAGCTTCTAATTCACCGGATACATGCACTTGTATAGTAGCACCTGATGAAGCTTCCAATTTGGCGTTAACGGTTTTCAGTTCTTTAGCTTTAATGGTGCTGCCACTACTTGATTTGGCAGTCAGGTTAAGCGTGGATCCCCATGTGACAATGCTTGCACCCGATGAGCAACGCATCTCAAGATCGCGGCATTCAACCTCAAATTCAGAGGTGGCCCCCGATGAATTTTGAACCTTTAAGTTATCCAACATAAAGGTGTTTTGACCAAGCAGTTGTGATCCGGCCGATGCCTCAATAGAGTTTATCCATGAAAAAGTGACATAAACCTTAGGTGAACTATTAATTCTGAAGATTCTTTTTGTAGAAATGTAAATATGCAGAATCCCATCATCAGTTTTAGTTACAACATCATCTATAATATCGCTATCGGCTTCTACTACTACTTTATTATCATCTCCTTGTGTAAGGTATAAAGTAATACCTGAACTTACTTTAACTCCGCTAAATGAGGCAATTTCCCTGTCTTGTCTGTTGTTGTCCTGAGCGTTAAGGCATTCCAAAATGCCAAGGGTAAAAGCAATAAACAATAGAATAATGCGAGATTGTTTCATAATTGATTTTTTAATTAATTGGGTGATTGGCTAAACTTTTTTCTGATTATAAGACATTGGAGAGGCCAAAAAAGTTACAAGATGAAACGAGCCAAGAGCAAGTCTTTAGCTTCGCTTCCCGATTCCGGGATTGAAAGATCTTCGATTCTCATACAGGGGAGTGGCGAAATTGCGTTAATGGGTATTGATACTGATCACATAATAAGGGGGTTACTAGCATTCTGTTCTCTTTAGTAAAGATAAAGAGTGCATTTAGGCAAATAACTTAACTACACAACATTGAATTATAATCTGAGAAAAACTAAACTATACAAGTCGGTTTTTAAGGTTATTCTCAATTCTGTCTCTAACAATGTCAGTAAGGGTGTCGTAATTGTTATTACCTGGATAAACCGGTTTGAGGAATTCAACACGAACTTTTTTCCAAGGTTTTGGAAAAATACTACCCTTTGGGAATGCATTGAAAGCACCATCAATTGAAACGGGAATAATTGGAATGTTAAGTTCACTACTCAAAATTGCAAAAGTCTTTTTAAAATGCCCCAAATTGCCATTCGTCGATCTGGTTCCTTCGGGAAAAATAATCAGTTTTTTTTTATTCTTTAGGACTTCAGCCATCTTCTGAATGGATTCTTTCAGGTTTTTATTGAGATCCACAATAATAACATTATTTTTTTTGGCAAGAAATTTCAGGAATGGCATTTTCACATGGTCCGACTTGGCGTAAAAATATGTTTTACGAATCTGTTTGGTTCTTAAAAGTGCAGTTACAAAAAGTCCGTCAAAGAAACTTTGGTGGTTTGGTGCAATAATACAAGGTCCTTCCGGAATATTTTCCATGCCTTTAAACCGGAACCGGAAATAAAGTTGTAATAATAATTTTGAAAGCCGCAACATGATTCTCGAAGGTAACCATGAAACCGGAAGTTTAAAACTCACTTTCTCACGTAAAACATCAGTCCAATTAAATTTGCTTTCTTCTATTCTTGTTTTCTTTTCAGCTATATAATCAGCAAGTTTCTCCACACTACCGAAAGTTGGAAGTTCAGATGCTTCAATATCAACCCCGAATGTTTGCTGAATATAAACCTGAAGCCCAACACGATCGAGTGAATCCAATCCCAAATCAAGTTCAAGATGGTGATATGGTTTTACATTTTTTCCTTTCTCAACGCTTATGTAGCCCGAAATCATGTTATATTCTTCTGTTTGAGGAATAATCTCCAGATTAGTTTCCGGTTGCTCTTCTTTGGCATATTCTGAAAGTTTAAAGCGTTGCAGTTTTCCAAGACGTGTACGAGGCAACTCTTCATTTGTGATATAAACACCCGTGATTCTTTTGTAAGATGAAACCGACTGGTTGAGTGGTTCAATCACTTCGTGGCGCATTTTATCAACTAAATTTTCAGAAACAACCGTTTCGTGGTTGGTTGAGTCAGGTACAATTACTATCTGAAGTTGTTGGTCGTGGTAAAACACACCGCAATCTTTAACCAATGGAGAGATGAGGATTTTTTCCTCTAGTTCAACGGGGTTTATGTTTTTTCCATTTGACAAAATAATAATCTCTTTTTTACGGCCTGTGATAAAAAGAAATCCTTTGTTATCAAGATACCCCAAATCTCCGGTGAAGAGCCATCCATCTTTTATAACTTCATCAGTTTCCTCGGGTCGGTTGTAGTAACTCTTCATAATATTATCGCCTTTGGCGGTTATTTCACCGTCAACAATGCGAATTTCAATCCCCGGCAGAGCCTCACCAGGTGAGCCTATATGCACGCGGCCTGGGCGCGTAAAGGTGATCATTGGGGAAGCTTCGGTCATGCCATAACCTTCGAGCACTTCAAAACCAAGTGTTTTAAAGGTATTACCCACTTCCGGATCAAGTGCTGCACCACCTGAAACTAAAAATTCCATGGCTCCGCCAAACTTTTTTTGAACTGTGCCAAATATAAGTCGTGAAAATTTTTGAGAGTTTACTGTTTTAGCCATACTAAACAGTAATCGGGCAATAAAACTCTTATTAATTTTATCAATGATGCCTTTATGTATAGCAGCATATAATCTGGGGACACCAATTATTAATGTTATTTTGTTGTTCTGTAATGTGCCCATTATGTCTTCCGAAGTCAGAGATGGACTTATTGCTGTCATGCCACCAACATAAAGCGGGGCAATCATTGAGCCAATAAGCGGGAAAATATGGTGAAGTGGAAGTAAAATCATGACCCTTGATTGAGGATGGTAGATGGGTATGATTTCAGAGATGGGCTTAATGTTAGCCAGTATGTTTTTGTAACTGAGCATTACTCCCTTAGGGCTTCCTGTGGTTCCTGAAGTGTAGATGATAACTGCCGTGTCGTCGTGATGTTGTTCGGGGAAACTACTGTCAGATACTAAGTCTGGCTCAAATTGGTCCCATTCGTCAATAACAACAATACGGCATAATATTTCTGCTTTAGCAACAGCTTTTTCCAGATCGCTTTTCTTAGCCGAAGAAACCAATATCACTGACGGAGTTGAATCTTTAAGGATGTTGACCACTTCAGGGATTGTTGACAAATAATCGATGGGAATAGCTACTGCGGATTTCATCCAAACTGAGTAGAATGCATAAATCCAACCGGGGCGATTTTCGGAAAAAATAACCACGCGTTCACCTTTTCCTAAATCATATAATGACGAGAATTTCTCGATTTTTCCAAACAAATGCTTGTATGTTATTTGGTTGGAGCCAAATGAGATGGCAGTTTTTTCGCCATGGTTTTTTATCATAATGTTGTTTTATTAATGACCGCAAAAATAGTGTTTTTAAACTAAACTGATGCAGTTGTTAATTGCTTTGGAATTGGCACGTTATTTCTTCGTATCAAACTAACATTTCGAATATGAAATTGTTCTTTGGAAAATCTCTTTTATCTTTTTTGGAAAAACATCCATGTATGTTTAACTTACAATTGTTTTATAGCTGTATGTTGGTGTATTATAGAAGTTGATTTACAACCGGCCTTTCCTGATAGGTTGACTCTAAATTTATCGATGGCAGGGAGACGAATTGCGACATAGTTTGGCATGATTCTTAAAAACTTAATAAAATAAAACGATGGACAAAATTTACATATTACTTGCCGAAGGCTTCGAAGAAGTAGAGGTTATTACTCCGGCTGATGTTTTAAACCGTGCCGGGTATACTGTTGGGTTAGTTTCAATAAATAATAGTTTATTGGTTACGGGAGCCCATAACATTACAGTGAAATGTGGAAGTTTTATTGAGAATCTTAGTGCTGATGACGCTATTATGTTGATTTTACCGGGAGGAATGCCGGGTACGCTTAATTTAATGGCTAACGATATGGTGAAACGTTGCGTATCGGAATTTCATAATAAAGGAAAATGGATTGGTGCTATTTGTGCAGCTCCCATGATTCTGGGAGAAATGGGCCTTCTTAAAGGTAAAAAGGCAACTTGTTACCCGGGTTATGAAAAGCATTTATTAGGAGCAGAAGTAGTAACTCAACCCGCTGTAACCGATGGCAAGATAATTACCGGACGAGGAATAGGTGTGTCTATGGAATTTTCGCTGGAAATTGTAAGCAATCTTTTAAATATGGCAACTGTGGAAGAGTTGAGAAAGAAGATGGTGGTTGGCGGACTGTAATTTGTGTTTCGTATTCTTTAGTAGGGTTTAATTTTAGTGCGTTTCATTATGGGAAGCCCGGGTTTGTAAAATTAGTGAAATGTATTTCGATAAAAACTAAGATGATAAATATTTGTAAGTAGTTTGATTGTAGGGTTTATAAGTGGTTTTTGATAAATATTTTATATCGGGGAAACAATGAGACATTAATCCAGCTATCTTTGGCGCGCTAAAATGCTTGCTATATGGCTAAAGGGTTGATGACGGTATTATTTTTGATACTTTCGAATACATTTATGACGTTTGCCTGGTACGGTCATCTTAAGTTTAATGAGATGAAGTGGTCGCAAAGTCTTGGGTTGATATCCATTATTCTTATCAGCTGGGGCATTGCCTTTTTTGAATATGTTTTTCAAGTGCCTGCTAATCGAATTGGATTCAAGGGACATGGCGGACCGTTTAATCTTTTGGAGCTTAAAGTAATTCAGGAGGTGGTTTCGCTCACAGTTTTTGTTATCATCTCCATTGTTATTTTCAAATCGGAACCATTGCGCTGGAACCATCTTATTGGATTACTTTTTTTAATTTTAGCTGTTTTCTTTATTTTTAAGAAGTAGTCTTTAAATAACTTTCAATCCATTTTGTGTCACCTTACCTTTAGTCTTCGAATGTTTTTATGCTAGTGAAGCTGAAGTTATTTCTTATTTTGGATTTTCAAGGTTAGGTTATACGATTTTTAGGTTGTTGCGACAACGTGTAAAGAGTTTCGTATTTATAGGTTGTAAAAAAACAAAATAGTGTTTTGATATGAAAATTGCAGTTCTAGGAACCGGAGGAGTAGGTGGTTATTTTGGTGGTCGTTTGGCTATGGCGGGAAACGATGTAACCTTTATAGCGCGTGGTGCGCATCTGGATGCCATATTAAAAAATGGCCTTACAGTTAAAAGTATTAATGGCGATTTTAGAGTTTATCCGGCCAACGCAACCAATGATATTGCATCCATGGGAGTTGTTGACTTAGTAATTGTTGCAACAAAAGCATGGCAGGTTAGGGAAGCAGCTATTCAGATTAAGCCAATTGTGGGATCCAAAACTATTGTATTGCCACTTCAAAACGGTGTTTTGGCCAGCGATGAGTTAAAAGAAGTCTTTCCTACTGGTAATGTGATAGCCGGATTGTGCAGGATTATTAGTAAAATTGAAGCTCCGGGAGTTATTAGTCATTTGGCTGTGGAACCAACAATCGTGTTTGGCGAATGCAATAATTCAATAAGCCCACGACTTCAATTATTGGATGATACTTTTAAGAAAGCTTTTATTAAATCAAAAATAGCTGACGATATTCAATCGGAATTATGGAAGAAGTATATATCTATTTGTGTAAGTGCATGGTTGGGTGTTACCCGTTCAACTTATGGCGAAGTACGGGAATGTAAAGAAACCCGTGACATAATGTTTAGCTTATTTAATGAAGTGGCCGATCTGGCTCGTACCAGAGGAGTAAATATTGAGGTTGGTTTTGTAGAAAAAACCATGTCGTTTATTGATACTTTCCCTTATGATTCCACATCATCTCTTACGCGCGATGTGTGGGAAGGAAAGCCCTCGGAACTGGAATACCAAAACGGAACAGTTGTTCGTTTAGCCGAAGAAGCAGGACTAGAGGTCCCTGTTAACCGGTTTATTTACCATTCGTTGTTGCTGATGGAAAAGAGGGCAAGAAATCTGTAGCTTTATTATAAAATAGTATTTTGAAAACCCGGGTTATGTTTTATTCCCTTGGCTTTTAACACTATCTTTGCAGGCTGAAATAAAATGATATGACTTTTAATGAATTAAATTTAAATACTCCTTTACTGAATGCCCTGAATGATATGGGGATTGTTAATCCCACTACTATTCAAGAAAAAGCTTTTTCGGTAATAATGTCCGGGAAGGATGTGCTTGGAATTGCGCAAACAGGAACCGGAAAAACAATTGCTTTTTTATTGCCAGCCCTACGTCAGTGGAAGTTTTCGAAAAATCGTATTCCTCAAATCCTGGTTTTAGTACCTACGCGTGAATTGGTTGTTCAGGTGGTTGAGGTAGCTGAAAAGCTTGCTGCCTATACAAATGTGGTGGTGAAAGGTGTTTATGGAGGTGTTAACATGAAAACACAAGCCTATGAAATATCTGATGGGATGGATGTGTTGGTGGCTACGCCGGGTAGGTTACGCGATTTAGCTCTGGATGGTTTTGTTACACTAAAAGGAGTAAAGAAACTTGTTCTGGACGAGGTGGATGAGATGCTTGATCTTGGTTTTCGTCATCAGTTGACTTCAATTTTCGATTTATTACCGGCTCGTCGGCAGAATTTACTTTTCTCGGCTACAGTAACACCGCGTGTTGAAGAGTTGATTAATGTTTTTTTTGCTGCTCCGGAGCGCATTGAAGCTTCGCGGACCGGTACTCCACTCGAAAATATTAAGCAATCGGGATACGAAGTGCCTAATTTTAATACCAAGATTAATTTGCTGGAGCTGTTGTTAAAGGAGAATAAAGACATGACAAAGGTGCTGGTTTTTACCTCCACCAAAAATATGGCTGACATTGTTTTTGAAAAAATGGAGTCTTTATTTCCTGAATCCATTGGAGTAGTGCATTCCGATAAAGCTCAAAATTTCCGTTTCAGGATGGTAAATCAGTTCGATGGAGGTGAGATACGCGTGCTTATTGCTACTGATTTGGTTTCACGAGGCTTGGATATTACTGATGTAAGCCATGTGGTGAATTTTGATATGCCTGATGATGCTGAAAGTTATATGCATCGAATTGGTCGAACAGGGCGAGCCGAAAAAGGTGGAGATGCCATCAGTTTTATAACCTGGTGCGATGAGGACAGGCAAATGGAAGTGGAAGCGCTTATGAATATGGAGATACCAATTGTGGCCTTGCCTGAGAACTTAGAAATATCAGATGTTTTAACTGATTTTGATAAGGATAAGGTAGCCATGAGAAATGTTTTGGTTAAACTACCAAAAAGGGATGCTTCGGGTGCTGCATTTCATGATAAAAACGAGAAGAATAAAAAGGTTAATAATAAAATACGACGCACGGAGAAAATGTGGGCTAAATATGGAAAGCTTCAGACAAGAGGACAAAAAAAGAAGAAATGAGAATAAAATAAACGGAGAGTCAGAAAACCATATTGCCTTGAAAGAGAAAAAGATGGACCTAACATTCGGATAAAGAATTGAAATCAAATAAAATCCCCGGGCAATACGCCTGGGGATTTTATTTTTTACAACTTATTTCCTTATTTGTTATTGTCTCTATCGATGTTATTATATAGATGTGATTTTTATTTTACGGTCTTTATTAATTAAATGCTAATTGATATTTTTAAGGGCCTCTTTAGCTGCATTAAGCATTGGATTAATATCCATATCAGCACCAACGGCCTGTTGCATCCATTGGTTGGGAGTTAATCGCCCCAACTGATAAATACGATCTATTTCAGCAGCAAATTGATGTGTCTTTAAATGTTCTTCCAATTGAAATTCTATAATGTTACCATAAGCATAAGCCGAAAGGTATAGAGGGTAACTGACCATATGGCTGTAGATGGCTAGTATGGGTTCGTTTTGCATGCCATAAACGGGCGCATAGTATTTGTTCCAGATTTCATTAGCCAGTTTAATGACCGTTTCTTTAAGTAGGGTTTCGTTGGCATCGGGATTTTCATATAGCCATTTCCAAACCCTCATGTCTAATAGCGATACGCCCATTATTTCATACGACGACCACAATAGATCTAAAGTGCGGAAAGCTTCGGCACTTGCATCTTTTTCTGTTATGCCAAGTAGTTGAAGGTCTCTTTTCTGAAAGATGAACGCGAGGGCTTCTGTAAAGGCCGTGTTTGGTACGCCGCTCAGCATGTAGTAATCAACATCGTAAAGCGATATGGTTTGTTCCACGTTGTGCCCGAATTCATGTATGGCAATGTTGTATCCTTTGTAATCCATACCGTTATCGGGAATCCGTGTACGAAGGTGTGACTGCATGCCGTTAATGGCAGCTCCCCATGCATGTCCTGAACCGCGAGCAGGGTCAACTGATATTTTACTGCTTATATGGTTAGCTCTTTGAGGTGTAAAGCCGAGTTTGGTTAACAGGGTTGGAATGTTTTGTTTAAAGGCATTGGCATCGGGGTATAGTTGTCGGGTTTGAGAACTCAGCACTTCTTCGTTGATATTGCTTCGGGCTTTAAATCCATCGTACCAAATATCAAATGGTTGCAGATTACGTCCTAGACGTTGTGAAATAAGCTGTCCAACTTCTTTAAGTACATCCGATTCAAGAAAACGGATAAATAACTCCTCCACCTGAGGTTGTGCAATCTCCATAGATCCTTCAAAATTTCTTCGGATGTAGGTGTCAAGTGGCGAATAATCGTCCATTGCCTTTAAAGCCCGGAAGTTATTAATTATTTGAAGATATCTGGTGTCAGGTTCGGATTCTGCTTCTATTGAATTTTTATTTTCAGTAACCGAATTATTGTGAGGTGCCCAATTGAGTTTTGGGTTATTGATGACTGATTGGGGAATAGTTTGATCAATTATGTGTTTCATAACCATATAGATCATTTTTTGCTTTTTTAAACCATCTTCACCCAAAGGGTAATTAGCTTTCAGTTCGTCTCGAAGGTTCCAGTGCGAAAGCAAAACCATATCTTCAGGGAAAAGTGTTTGCTCATTTTCATCTAAAAGTTTCCCGGCAAAAATATTATATTGACTTATGTATAAATCGGCATCAGAACTGATTTTTGAATAATTTTGTTCGAGTTGGGCAGGAACTCTGGCAGTGAATAAGTCGCCAATTCTGGCTTTAGCCCACTCTTTACGTGTCCAGCTATTACCAAGAGTTTCTTTTTCAGAAAGAGAGTAATATGGAAAGTTTAGTGCAATAACGAAGGCTATCTTATTAGCATACAGGTCGTCCTGTAAATGGGCACCGGGATTGTAACCGCTAAACATTTCATCAACAGGTAAAACATCGCCATATTTAAGATGAACTGGCTCTTGAAGTTTGAGTGTCATCCAGTTAAAATGGCCATGAAGTGTTTCAAAATGACTGTTCACTTTCATGAAGAACTCATCTAACTTAGTTGTATCTGAGACGAAACTTTTTTCACAAAAATCAGTGAAATCTTGCGGTGTTCCATCGGCAGGCCACCAGATGGAGGCCGTGTGTTTAACTCCACGTTGTATTCTTTCAACGGGGCATTGAGGATGGCCAGCTTTTAACCGGTTGATGGTTTTAACGATTGTTGATTCAGTGATGTTTGAATTTTGCTCGTCATTATTTTTAGTTTTCTGAGAGCACCCTGATAGCATCATAATGGTTGCAATAAATAATAAAAAACCCTTCATGAGAAGAAAATATAAAGTTAGTGTTATGAATGGGGGTGGGTTGGTTTTTTCAAAATTAGTAAAAAGATTTTTACTAAATAATGGATATAGCGAAATAAAAGTGCGACATTAATTATTTGATGTTTGACAAGGGATTTTAGCTGTGTTACGAAAAGAATTTTATTATTTATTTAGCCATTTCTGAAGATCTGGAAACTCATTTCTTGCCATTTCCATTGCATAATCATAAACCTTCGCTGTTTTGTGAGGTTTATTCTCAAGTCTGCTTATCTGGAGTTTTTCTTTCGGGCGAATCACGTAAACCACCCCATCATTTTCCAATTGTTCTAATCGATTAATAGATGCATTGTAGCGTAATGCCCGGCTTTGCAACATGTCAAAAACATTAGGGTGTTTTCTGTAGAACCATTTAAATAGTGGTGCAAACTTTAATGGTTCTTTTATATAAGCCTTAGGTTGGGTTAAAATTACAACAGCCTTTTTATGCCCATTATTCAATGCATATTCAAAAGGAATTGAATCAGCTAAGCCTCCATCTAAAAGAAGCTTCCCATCAAATGAAACAATAGGTGCAATTATTGGCAATGAACAACTGGCTGAAAGAATGGCTTTAAAATCTTTTTTATCTGCTTGATTTAATAGAAAATACTCAGACTCACCGGTGAGACAATTACTCGTTCCTACATATAATTTGCTTTCCGATTCTTTTAGAGCCTGATAATCAAAGGGAACAATTGTTTGGGGTAATACTCTATATATAAAATCCCAGGAAAACAGAGAGCCTTGACGTAGAAAATTGTTTAAACTATAATAGCGCTTATCGTTGATATATGTGTTTACAGCCATGTTTCGGCCGGGTTGTTTCGAAATGTAGGATACACCGTACGATGCACCGGCTGACACTCCATATACCGATTCAAAAAAAAGTTGTTTTTCGAGAAACACCTCAAGAACACCTGCTATAAACATTCCACGAAAACCACCTCCTTCTAACACCAGGGCTGTATTTTTAATCATTTAAGGATGGATTATTAAATTAAACTCTAAAACTAAAAAAAGTTCGATAACGAAATTTTGGTTTTGTTATTTTTCTCATTTATTATAGCATATTGCTATCAATCAGGTCTAAAACTGTATATTTTTTATTTTCTAAACTATATTTCAATACAGTATCAAGTATTTGCTTAAGCCCATTAGTATATGAGTTATGGCCCAATACTTTTGTCTCTATTGATATTTCGTCACTTCCGTCTTTAATTACTATTTTATGATAGGCATGTTTGTTTAAATATTCCTTTGGTATACCAATATTGTTTTGTTGAATATGCGAGTCTCTAATTGATGCGATTTTGTTGATAGGGAATTTCAATGAATTAGCAAAAGCATGTGCTGTTCCAGGTTCAGTTGTTTTAGTTGATTGATGTGACTCTGTGATGGATATATCATAATTTTCAAAATACTTGTTATTTGCTTTAATCATTTTAAGTGTTTTTAGTACTAAAATGGATGTATTGGCGCAAATAATAAGTGGAAAATCAGGTTCTGTTTTTTCAAGTCCTAATCCTGTTGAAAGCTCTATAAATACCGACTTTGTTCTGGAACAGTATTCTAAGCATTCTTTTAATTGTCGACCTGAACCGGCATGCACAATTATGGCCTTATCATTTAAGGTATGGTTTTGTGTTTCCCATTTTAATATTTCACATGATTGAAATGACAAATTTGAAGTCAATATAGCATTTGCCAACTTTCCTGAACCTACAATATATATCCTCATCAGTTATTTTTTTATTTTTATTGGTCACATGAAACCTTGATGGTCTTTAATTATTCTCCACCGTATTAGAATTTTCACCATGAAGGTTACGTACTAACATTTTGCTCCTCATCAAATTTACAATTCTAATTAAAAAAGAATACTGGTTCTTTACGCTCTTTATACAATGTGTTTAATCGCAATGCAGCGTCTTTGACTAAACCGGGTTTCATTGTTCTGGCGTTTTGTGGACAGTTTTTTATGCAAGCACAACACGTGATACATTTTTCTTTATCAATTAAACTACTGTTTTCTGTATCAATAGCACCAACAGGACACTCTTGAGCGCAAATCCCGCATTGAATGCAATCATTGTTAATTGCTATAAAATCAACATTCCAGATGTCCGTTCTTCCCCCATAGGGATAGTTACCAGGTATATTTTTTATATCAAGAATTTGATCGACGGATGATATAGATAGTAGTTTTTCGTTTATTCTACGTCCAAATAGTTCTGCGTGATTTAAGTCCTTTGCATCCGGACGAGATTGAGCTATTGGCATTTCAGCACTTGAAAAGGAATGTTCTCCAATATATGCCGCACAGGCAATTGGTACACATCCACGTTTTACCAGTATATTATTAAGCTCAAGAAGCGCATCGTCGTACTCACGATTACCATAAACAACCACGCATACAACAGGCGTATTACTAGCTTTAATAGCATGTAACCATTCAGTTAATAAGGCAGGGACTCTTCCCATGTAAACAGGAACAGCAATAACAAGTAATTCATTTTCCAATGTTTCAAGTTGTTGTTTTCTTGCATCTGGATTGGTAATATCTATTTGTTCCACAGTACTTTGATTTATTCCTTGTGCAATACCTTGAATAATTGCTTTTGTGGTGCCTGTGGGTGAAAAATAAGCCAGTTTCAATGATTGTATTTTCATTAATTTGTTTTTATTTAGGACTGTTAAATTCCGGATGCTTATTCTTTGTGGTTCTAGTTATTAAGGTCTAAATGAAGCTTTCCTAATAATTTTATTTAGTAGTGGTTTAATAATGCTTACTCATTATGATTTTTTGAATATTTACCAATGAATGCTTTTTGCAATTTGTCAACGCTTTCTAAAATTTCAAGAAGTTCTTTT
>CAZSQG010000016.1:0-4341 GCA_964608615.1 uncultured Marinilabiliaceae bacterium | reverse complement strand
ACATTAAATTGATTTAACCACTCTTTTTTCCATTCCGAAAATAGTGTCTGGCATTCTTTGATAAGTTTTTGTCCTTTTTCAGTTGGCGATAATAATGCAGAGCGTTTATCGAGCTGTAATGGAATAATATTAACTAATCCCATGGTTTGTAGTTTTTTCACCGTTTTTGAAACATGTGCCTTTTCAAGAAGTAAGCGGTTAACCATGTTCTTTTGTTGCACTTCTTTAGATTTTGCTATTTCAAATAAAACTGAAAACTGCTGTTGATTTAGCTGATAGGGTAGCAACAACCTATTACCTTCGCGCTGAAGAATGCCGCTAATATTCATAAGCTTCCCAATAATTATTGAGGAAAATTCATTTTCGCCAAGGGTGTTATTGTGTTTAGTTTCCATGGATACAAAATTAAAGAAATTATTGTATCTATGGATACTTATTTTGATATTTTTTAATAATCGTTGTTTGAAATAGATAACAACTTCTGTTTCAGGATTAGAATGTGAGATAATATTTCCTGTCCAATTTGAAATTTGATGGGTCAAATAATAATCTCTATTTAGTAGTCCTCTCGCGCTAAAATGCGGGATTACTTTTTTGTCATGACACTAAAAACGAAACAAAAAAAATCCAGACTACCTGAGAAATTAAATTCTTATATTTGCTCTAACTAAGTGCGGCAGGATGATCTTCTAACAAGTTAGAGCTACCAGTTCATCCTGAGATCGGATTTTTTAACCAAACAAATTTCTCAGGAGGCCACACCGATGCACAATTTAATATAATGAATGCTTTATTGATTTCTCCACTATAATTGATTTTGATCCATATTCACTAATTTCATTACTACATAAATATTTTCGTAAATTTTATTAATATTATGGAATATGAACAAAGAAATATTGTATAAAGATAAGAATTTACTTTTGGAACATGTTTCACAAGGTAATTACATTCACGAAACCTGGTGGGGATTAACACCAAGCTCATCGTTTTTGAAACTACTGGATATAATAATAAATTCACTTGAGGAAAAGAATGCTGATGGCTTAATACTTGATGCCCGGGAACATCTTGGACTAATGTTGAAAGATCAAGAGTTTGCAGCAGAACTACATGAAAAATATGCAAAAAAACATGGTTTTTTTAAGCAGGCTATTATTGTTCCAAGAGATTTGTTTTCAAGGTATTCAGTGGAAAGTTATGGCGAAAAATTTGAAAAACAGGAACAAAGCGAGATAAGATATTTTCAGGATGTAGCTTCTGCCGAAGATTGGTTGCAGGGAAAATAATTCTGTTGCACCTCATGCGATAGGATATAGGTTTATATCGACTTTTTTCAAGCTGAAACTTAAGAGTTTGCTGAACCCTCATGCACTAAATAATTATGTGCTTAGTACTTATTCTTGATTCTATCTTTTTTATAGTTCTTTACAATTTTCCCAAATTCTTTGTTTTTTTTTCGTTTCTCTGCAATTGTGGATTCAAAATATGCTTTTTCTCTTTTCATTTTAATGTAATTCTCGTACGAAGTTTTGTCTAGTTCTCCTTTTTCAACAGCTTCAATGACATAGCAACCAATCTCATTTGTATGTGTGCAATCTTTGAACTTACAATTTCTGGAAAGTCGAACAATCATGTCGAAGGTGATTTCTAACCCGCTTGTTGAATCGGCAATACCCACTTCTCTCATTCCGGGATTATCAACAAATATTCCTCCGTTTTCAAGAATAACTAATTCCCGGTGACTTGTGACGTGTCTTCCTTTATTTGTGCTTAGGCTTATTTTATCTGTTCGCATTATGGTTTTGCCCATAAGATTATTTATCAGAGTGGATTTCCCAACGCCTGAAGAACCAAGCATGCAATATGTTTTACCTTTTTCAATTGTTGTTTTTATTTTGTCTATTCCATCTAGTGATTTATTACTTATAGCAATAATTGGGACATTTTTAATCCGGGTTTTTATATCTTCCAATATCTCAGAAGCGCGAAGCTCATTTATTAAATCCGTTTTACTAAGTACTATAATAGGGCTAACCTTGGATGCATTACAAATTGTAAGGTATCTTTCAAGCCTGTTAATATTAAAATCTCTATCTGCAGCTTGCACTAATAACGCATAATCAATATTTGTTGCGATTATTTGTATTTCTCCGAATTGACCAATTGCTTGTCTTGAAATAATTGAGGATCTTGGTAATATTTTATGAATTATGGCGAAATCAGAATCATATATTGTCAATGCAACCCAATCGCCAACTGCAGGAAAATCCTCACGATTTATTGCTGAGAAACGTAAATTTCCTGTTATCTCGGCTTCCAATTCCAATTTTTCAGTTTTTACAATATATCTTTCTTTATGTTCTGAAATGACCCTTCCAATCTCAAAGTCTTTGAGATTATTCTCAATTCTGAATTTTTCAAGTTCTTTATTATATCCAAAATCTTCCAGTTTCATTTCAAGTTCTTTGTGAGCGTGTTATTTTGTATTAAGAATTTTGTGGGTTCTCTCAAGTTTAGTTTGCTTAAGACTAAGATACTAAAAAAAAGTTGTGTGATATGAAAAAAAGCTTTATGAATTATGGCGCTAATTGCATAATTGGCAGATTATTAATAAAATGTACCATTATGCGTGTGCTGTTCATTATTTCGTTTTTCTTAGGCTGGTTGGTAACGTTTTGCAATATGGCCATTGACGATTTTGGGGTGTCGTTACTGGATTGTGTGGATTCGGTCGTGCGCCTAAACCCCAATAATATTCATGATTTTGGCAACCGTTTTTTTATCCGTTTAATTTTGTGAGACGTGATTGTTCATCAAACTCTGCCGTTATTGTGTTTCCGTTTTTTGTCGCGGTTATATTTGTTCCCTTTTTCGAAATGCTGTAACCTTTGTATATAAGGTAGTTTGTCAGAGCAAAATAATGATTCATATCAAATTGCGAAATCAATTGTGGGAATACTGTTAAGATACGAAGGTGATTGTCCTTTTGGATTTTATCTACTCTATGGCTTTTGATTGTTACAACCATTGAGCCTTGTCCGTAGTCAGCAATATAATACCCGCTTGAATTGAACATTCCTGAAGCTATAAGTCCAATTAAATGTAAATCGTTTTTTGTGGCGTCAAATTGACTATTTCTCAACAAGTCAATCTTATTTTCTTCGCCATATTTCTTTAATTGTTGAGCTTGTTGGGTTATATTGTCAGAGAGTCCTGATTTTGAGTTTGCCCATGCCCAAAGCCATGTTTCAGAAGAATGTGAAAATGTTCCCAAAACCTGAATCGGAAACACTAAATTAGCGCCAAAACTGATTTCTTCATTGGTCATATCCACGTTCCAATTATTGTCTCCAATTACTTCACCTAAGTCAATTTGTTTGTCAAAAGCATTTCCACCAAAACGTTCAAGCAGTTCTTGTTCTGTTTTGCAAGTTATCATATCTTTTTTGGGGTGCGTTTCGTTAGTTTGTTCTATCTTCTCGCTTTGTCCGAATAATTTGTTGAAAAGTCCCATATGTAAATTTTAGTGTTTTACGTTTTTCAAAGTGTTTGAGTCGGTTTTTTAAAATGGCTGCCAATGGTACATATCAGTTTTGTTGGGGATTTCGAAGTACTTTCCTGTTGATACGTTTATGGCTAAATCAGTTGGGAACACCTTAAATCCGAAATCACGCCCCAATATTTTACACATGATGTTAGTGGCTGGCAATTAATACCTTTAAATAATTTTCCGGAGTCATAACCCCTAATGCACTGTTTTTAAAATCTTTAGTATTCCTGGTGATTATCACATCTATGTCTCCAATCATTTCTCCGGAGAAGTTCTGTAAGGCATCTTCAAAGTCTTTAAAAGGTGAGTTTAGGGCTCGCAAAATTGTTTCTTTATCGGTAGTCAACACTTCAGTAATGGATATTAACTGATTTAATTTATCAACCACCTTTTCGTGCTTAGCATTCCGTCTCAACAAGTAGTAGACATTACTTATAATCACTGAAGTAATATGGCCAGTAATATCTTTAGATTCGCAAAGGGCTAATACTTTAGCTGCATTGTCTGAAAAGGGTTTTCGGTCGAAAAAGAAGTCCAGAATAACGTCGGTGTCAATCAATATTCTTTTCATTCTTACAGATATTTTTCAGCAAGTCTCTTTGAGAGCTCCGTTTTATAATCAAAGTTTTTAGGTTCTTTAAATGTCCCCTTTAGAGATTTTACAATGGGAGTCAGTTCAACTTCCTTGGCTTGCTCTTCTTTCGTTATAATTTTCAGATAATTCTCAATTATATCAGAAAGACTTCTGCCTTTTCCTGAAGCGTACTTCTTTGCTTTCTCAATTATAG